>NZ_JBEZEB010000050.1:0-66718 GCF_040648615.1 Catellatospora sp. NPDC049111
ACCCCCCCCGGGGCGGCCCCCCCCCCCCCCCTCCCACGCCAACAGTAAAAGCCCCGGGCCCGCCCGGTCGCGGTGGGGCCGCGAGTCTTTAAGAGTTGTGCCAGGGGTGGGGCGGCGCGCGGCGTGCGGAGCGCGCCGGGTGGGAGTGGGTGGGGCGGGTCAGAGGACGCCGGGGCGGCGGGGGGCCAGTGCGACGATGGACGAGGCGATCAGGCCGACCACCACGGCGATCATCGCGCCGAGGTAGGCGTCGGCCTGGTCGGTCAGGGCGCGGGAGATGCCAGGGCCGCCGATGACGTACGCCATCGCGACCGGCAGCGGGCCGATCGCCCCGGACAGTGCGATCAGCAGCCGCGAGCGGCCCACATGCCGGGCGGTCAGGCCGCAGGCCAGCGCCACCAGCAGCGCGATCACGGGCATCGAGAACGAGGCTCGCGGGATCGGCTGCAGGCCGCTGATGTCGAGCACGCCCAGTCGCATCGGGTCGTAGTACTCGCCCAGCGCGTCGCGGTTGCGGGAGAACCCGGTGGTGTCCAGGTAGGACACGATCGCCAGCAGCCACACCCCGCCGGTGCAGGCCCACAGGTTGGCCGACAGCGGCATCCGGCCGACCGCCAGCAGCGCCACGAACAGGCCCGCGACGACCCCGGCGGCCACCGCGATGGCGGCGGTCAGTTCCGGGTCGAACGCCGCGCTGAGCCGGGCGTACCGGGCGGGCTGCAACGTCAGCGGGAAGGCGGCCGCCGCCGCGCCCAGCGCCGCGGCCACCGCGGTGACGATACGCACGGCCGCGCCGATGCGGCGGCGGTCGCGCTGGGCCAGCCCGGCCGCGAAGGTCGCCCCGCCGGCCACCGCCACGATGGTGAACCACACCACCCAGGTGAGCTGCAGGTTCCAGTCGTTGTCGGTGCCCGCGACGAACTCGCGGTCCAGCCGCAGCACGTCGAGTCCATAAACGACGCCGAACTGGGCTGCCCCGACCAGCGCCGCCATGCCGAACGCCGCTGCCAGCAGCCTGCCCCAGAAACGCATCACGCGGGGACCATACGTCCGTTGGCGGTTTCAGTCCACCGGCAGCCGGTAGCCCCTTTTGACCACCGTCTGGACGAAGGCGGGATCACCCAGACCGGCACGCAGCCTGGCCACGGCCATCTCGACGGCGTGCTCGTCCGCGCCGCGCGGCAGCGCGGGCAGCAGCGAGGCCCGGGAGCGCACCTTGCCCGGCATGGCGGCCAGCGCGCGCAGCACGGCCATCGGAGCCGGGGCGAGCGGGCGCAGTTCGCCGTCGACCATCGCCGCGTGCCCGCGCAGGGTCAGCTGGTGCTCGGCGACCTGCAGAGTGACCGCCCGCCGGGGCAGCTCGTCGGCGATGGCGCGGACCAGCGCGCCGAGCCGGGCCCGCGCCGGGGCGATGACCGGGATGCCGTGCCTGATCAGCGGGGCGGCCGTCACCGGCCCGACGCACGCGGCGACGACGTCGGCCCGCAGCGCCTCCAGCACCGCGTCCCCGCCCGGCCCGGCCGCCGCCAGCAGCGCGCCGACGGCCGGGGCCGAGGTGAAGGTGATGGCGTCGACCAGCCGGTTCGACACGAGGTCGACCAGGCGGTGCAGCGGCGCCGAGTCCAGCGGCGGCGCCCAGCGGTACACGGGCACCTCGATGACCTCGGCACCGGCCGCGCGCAGCGACGCGCAGAACTCCGGTTGCTGGTCGCCGTGCAGCTGCACCGCCACCGTCTGCCCGCCCACACCCCGCTTGAGCAGGTGGGCCAGGCACTCGTCGCAGCTCTCGGAGTCCGGCGACCACTGGTCGTGCAGGCCGGCGGCACGCACCGCGCCGCGCGCCTTCGGGCCACGGGCCACGATGTACGCCTCGGCCAGCACCGTCCGCAGCGGGTCGGCCAGGCCCCAGCCCTCGGCGGCCTCCAGCCAGCCGCGCATGCCGATGCCGGTGTTGGCGACCACGATGTCGGGCGGTGTGTCCAGGCAGCGCCGGGTCGCCTCGCGCAGCTGGGAGTCGTCGTGCAGCGGCACGATGCGCAGCGCGGGGGCGATGACGACCCGCGCGCCGCGCCGCTCCAGCAGCGCGGCGAGCTCGTCGCGCCGCCGGTCGGCGGTGACCCCGACGGTGAAACCCGCGAGTTCGGTCATGACCCGGCCTTCCCCGTCAGCCCGCCGTGCCCTGCCCCGCTGCGCTCGGTCATGGTGTATCCACAGCCACTTCGACCGTGTCGCCGTTGCGGCGGATCGGGTACGTCGGCACGGCCATCCCGCTCACGTCCAGGCACTCGCCGGTACGCAGGTCGTACACCTGCTTGTGCAGCGGGGACGCGACGGTCGGGGCGTCGCCGCGGGTGCCGACGATGCCGCGCGACATCACCTGCGCCCCCGCGATCGGGTCGCGGTTGCCGATGGCGAACAGCTCGCCGGAGTAGGTACGGAAGATCGCGAGCTGGACGCCGTCGACGAGCGCGGCCACGCCGCGTTCCGCCTCCAGCCGGCTGTACGAGCAGATCGCCGTCCAGGTGACGGTCAGGGTCGTCGTGGTCATCGGGCACCTCCCAGGGTTACCGGCACCGGACCGCGGGCAGGGATCTTCTGCCCGCGCTCGACCTCGAAGCTGATGTCGGGATCGGGCGTGCCCGGTGCGTTGACGAACGAGACGAAACGTGCGAGGCGCTGCGGGTCCTGCAGCGTGGCCTGCCACTCGTCGGCGTACGACCCGACGTGGCGGGCCATCTGCGCGTCGAGCTCCTCGCACAGTCCCAGCGCGTCGTCGACGATGACGGCACGCAGGTGGTCCAGACCGCCCTCCATCGCCTCCAGCCAGGCGGCGGTGCGCTGCAGCCGGTCGGCGGTGCGGATGTAGTACATGAGGAACCGGTCGATGGTGCGGATCAGCTCCTCGGTGCTGACGTCGGTGAGGAACAGGTCCGCGTGCCGGGGGCGGAAGCCGCCGTTGCCGGCGACGTAGAGGTTCCAGCCCTTCTCCGTGGCGATGATGCCGAAGTCCTTGCTGCGGGCCTCGGCGCACTCGCGGGCGCAGCCGCTCACCGCCGACTTGAGCTTGTGCGGGGCGCGCAGGCCCCGGTAGCGCAGCTCCAGCTCGATGGCCAGGCCGACCGAGTCCTGCACGCCGTATCGGCACCAGGTCTCGCCGACGCAGCTCTTCACCGTGCGCAGCGCCTTGCCGTACGCGTGCCCGGATTCGAAGCCCGCGTCCACCAGGCGGTGCCAGATCTGCGGCAGCTGCTCGACCCGCGCGCCGAACAGGTCGATGCGCTGGCCGCCCGTGATCTTCGTGTAGAGCCCGAAGTCGCGGGCCACCTCGCCGATCACGATCAGCTTCTCCGGGGTGATCTCACCACCGGGGATGCGCGGCACCACCGAGTACGTGCCGTCGCGCTGGATGTTGGCGAGGAAGTGGTCGTTGGTGTCCTGCAGCGCGGCTTCCTCGCCGTCGAGGATGTAGCCGCTGTTGGTCACGGCCAGGATCGACGCGATCGCGGGCTTGCAGATGTCGCAGCCCCGGCCGGTGCCGTGCGCCGCCACCAGCTCGCTGAACGAGCGGATGCCGCGCACCCGGATGATGTCGAACAGTTCCTGGCGCGAGTAGGCGAAGTGCTCGCACAGCGCCTTGGACTGCACCACCCCGCCCGCGGCCAGCAGCTGCTTAAGCAGCGGGATGCAGGAGCCGCAGCCGGTGCCGGCCTTGGTGCAGGCCTTCAGCCCCGGCACGTCGGTGCAGCCGCCGGCGATGGCGTCGGTGACGTGGTCCTTGGTCACCGCGTGGCAGGAGCACACCTGCGCGGTGCCCGGCAGTTCGGCCTTCGGCGACCCGTCCCCGGCCGGGGCGAGCAGCGCCAGCGGCGGCGCGGGCAGCGGCCCGCCGAGTGAGGCCCGCAGCGTCGGGTACGCGCTGGCGTCGCCGACCAGGATGCCGCCGAGCAGGGTCTTCGCGTCGTCGGTGAGCAGCAGCTTCGCGTACACGCCGGTGACCTGGTCGGTGACGACCACGTCCAGCCCTTCGGCGAACGGCGTGCCGAAGCTGGCCACGTCCACGCCGAGCAGCTTGAGCTTGGTGGAGGTGTCGGGGCGGGCCATCGTCGCCTCGCCGCCGGTCAGCCGGTCGGCGACCACCTCGGCCATCGCGTACCCGGGCGCGACCAGGCCGTAGCAGACCCCGCCGGTCTCGTCGACCGACAGCGCGGCGCACTCGCCGATCGCCCACACCGCCGGGTCGGCCGTCGCGCACGAGGCGTCGACCGTGAAGCCGCCGCGCGGGCCGCGGGCCAGGCCGGACGGCTCGGCCAGTTCGTCGCGTGGCCGGATGCCCGCGGCCACGACGACCACGTCCACGTCGAGCGAGCCGCCGTCGTTGAACAGCATCCGGCGTACGCCGTCCGCGTCGCCCTCCAGGCCCGCGCAGCCGCGGCCGGTGTGCACGGTGACGTCGAGCGCTTCGATGTGGCGCTTCAGCACCGCGCCGCCGCCCTCGTCCACCTGCAGCGGCATCAGCCGCGGCGCGAACTCGACCACGTGCGTGGTGATGCCGAGCAGCTTCAGCGCGTTCGCGGCCTCCAGGCCGAGCAGGCCGCCGCCGAGCACCGCGCCGACCCGGCGGCCGTTCGCGGTCGCCCAGTCCTTCAGCGCGGCCAGGTCGTCGAGGGTGCGGTAGACGAAGACACCAGGCAGGTCGCTGCCCGCGATCGGCGGCACGAACGCCCGCGAGCCGGTGGCCAGCACCAGCGCGTCGTACGGCGTCTCGCCGGACGCGCTGTGCACGACTCGGCGCTCCCGGTCGATCCCGGTGACGGCCTCGTTCAGCCGCACCGCGACCCCGTCGGGCGCGCCGCCCAGGTGCAGCGCCCCGGCGTCGTAGTCGTCGAACCAGGCCGACAGCCGGACCCGGTCGTACGCCGGGCGGTCCTCCTCGGCCAGCACGGTCACCGACCAGCCTTCGGCGGCCCGCTCCGCGAACGCCTCCAGGAAGCGCTGCGCCACCATGCCGTACCCGGCGACCACAAGCTTTTTCATCAGGACACCCCCACACTGTCCGAGGTCGACAGCCACCCGACGATGCCGTCAACCGCGTCCTTGCAGCTGCCGCAGCCGGTGGTGGCGCGAGTCTGGGCGACGACGTCGTCGAGCGAGCGGGCGCCGGAGCGCCAGCAGCGCACCAGCGCGCCCTTCGTGACCGTGTTGCACTGGCACACGGTGGCGTTGTCGGGCATGAGCGCGGGCGTGGTCGTGGCGACCGGCGCCTCCGCGCCGCCCAGGGACCGGCCGAGCAGCAGCGCGCGCCGGTCGCGCGGCACCACGCCCTTGCGGTCGAAGAGCTGGATGACCTGGCCGACGCTGGGGTTGTCGCCCAGCATCACCGCGCCGGTCAGCCGGTCGTCGCGGATGACCAGACGGGCGTACGTGCCCCGGGCCGGGTCGGCGAAGCTGACGTCCTCGCAGGCGGCGTCCGGTTGCAGGCTGCCCATCGCGGCCAGGTCGATGCCGGAGGCCTTGAGCCGGGTGACCGGCGAACTCGGCACGTACACCGCGTCGGGGTCGGCTCCGGTGAGCCGGGCGGCCAGCACCTTGGCCTGCTCCCAGGCGGGCGCGACCAGCCCGCCGACGACCTCGCCGAACTGCGCGCAGTCGCCGATGGCCGAGATGCGCCGGTCGGAGGTGGCCAGGCGCCGGTCGATGACGATGCCACGCTCCACGCGCAGCCCCGCCGCGCGGGCCAGGCTCGTCTCGGCGCGCACCCCGCACGCCAGCACCAGCAGGTCGGCGCGCAGGTTGCGGTCGTTGAGCCGCAGCGTCACGCCGTCGTCGTCGGCGCTGACCCCGGTCGCCGACGACGCCAGGTGCACGGCCACGCCGTGCTCGGCGAGCGTGCGCACCAGCACCGCGCTGGCGCCGGGGTCGAGCTGCCGCTCCATCAGGTGGCCCACGCCGTGCACCACCTCGACCGCCAGCCCGCGGCCGGCCAGCCCGCGCGCGGCCTCCAGGCCGAGCAGCCCGCCGCCGAGCACGAGCGCACTGCGCGCGCCCCGCGCGGCGTCGAGGATGCGGCGGCAGTCCGCCAGCGTGCGGAACGTCGCGACGCGCGGGTGCGGCTGCTCCAGTCCCGGGATCGGCGGCACGATCGCCTGCGACCCGGTGGCCAGCACCAGGTGGTCGTAGTTCAGTTCCTCGCCGTCGTCGAGGGTGACGGTGCGGGTGGCGCGGTCGACGCCGGTGACGGTGACTCCCGTGCGGGTCTTCACCCCGTGCCCGGCGGCCTCGGTCAGCGTGATGTCGGTTTCGCCGTGCTTGCCGGCCAGCACGCTGGACAGCAGGATGCGGTTGTAGGCCCGGTGCGGCTCGGCGCCGAGCACGGTGACCTCGACGCCGGACGCGGCCGACAGTTCCGTCGCCAGCCGGGCACCGGCCATGCCGTACCCGATGACGATCACGTGGTTGGGGGAGGTGCGGGGTCGCTCGGCAGGCGGCAGGGCAGAGCCATGCCGCGCGGTGTTGCCAGGGTTCATGGTGTCACCGGCTCGATTCGTACGGCACAGACCTTGAACTCCGGCATCCGCGAGATCGGGTCCAACGCGTCGCCGGTGAGCGAGTTGGCCCGGCCCATGCCGGAGTAGTGGAAGGGCGCGAAGAGGGTGTCGGGTCGGATCGTGGTGACGAGCCGGGCGGGCGCGATCATCTCGCCGCGGCGGCTGACCACCCGCACCGTGTCGCCGTCGTCGATGCCGAGCCGCTCGGCCAGATCCGGGTTCAGCTCGACGAACGGCCCGCCGGGCAGCGCCGCGATGCGGCGGGTCTGCGCGCCGGACTGATACTGCGCCAGCACCCGCCCCGTGGTGAGGTAGAGCGGGTACTCGGCGTCGATCTCCTCGGCCACCGGCCGGTGCTCCACCGCGATCAAGCGGGCGCGACCGTCCGGGGTCGGGAAGCCTTCTTCGAAGAGCCGCGGCGTGCCTGCCCGGTCCGCCGCGGGGCACGGCCAGAAAACGCCGTTCTCGGCGTCCACCCGCTCCCACGTGACGCCTGCGTAATCGGCGACCCCTCCGGCGGTGGCCCGCCGCAGCTCTTCGAAGACGGCGCGCGGCTCGGCGGAGAACCCGCCGGACTGCTCGCCACCGGCGACGGAGCGACCGTCCCCGGTTCGGCCGAGCCGGGAGGCCAGCTCGGCCATCACCGCCAGATCCGTCCCTGTCCCTGGCGGTGGCTTGCGGAGGGCGCGGCGCCGCAGCACCCGGCCCTCCAAATTGGTCATGGTGCCGTCTTCCTCCGCCCACTGTGCCACGGGAAGCACCACATCGGCGATGGCCGCGGTCTCGCTCAGCACGAAGTCACAGACAATTAACAGATCCAGCGACCGGAGTCGCTCGGTGATCCGGGCCGCGCGGGGCGCGGAAACCACCGGGTTGGAGCCGAACACCAGCATCGCCTTCGGGCCGCCGGGCTGCCCCAACGCGTCGAGCAACTCGTACGCGGACAGGCCGGGACCGGGCAGGCTGTCGGGGTCGACGCCCCACACGCCGGCGACGTGCGCCCGCGCGGCCGGGTCGTCGATCTTCCGGTAGCCGGGCAGCTGGTCGGCCTTCTGGCCGTGCTCGCGCCCGCCCTGGCCGTTGCCCTGCCCGGTGAGGCAGCCGTAACCGGAGCCGGGCCGGCCGGGCAGCCCGAGGGCCAGGGCCAGGTTGATGAACGCGGTGACCGTGTCCACGCCTTTGGCGTGCTGCTCGGCGCCGCGCGCGGTCAGGATGATCGCGCGGTCGGCGTTCGCCAGCGCCCGCGCGGTGGCCTCCAGGTCGGCCACGGGCACCCCGGTGAGCAGCTCCACCCGGGCGGGCCAGTACGCCGCGACGGTTTGGCGGACAGCCTCCCAGCCGGTGGTGCGCTCGGCCAGGTAGGCCTGGTCGGTCAGGCCCTCGGCCACCACGATGTGCAGCAGGCCCAGCGCGAGCGCCAGGTCGGTGCCGGGGGTGGGCTGCAGGTGCAGGGTGGCGGCGCGCGCCGTCGGGGTGGCCCGCGGGTCCACGACGATCTGGGTGCCGCCGCGCTGGCGCTGCTCGGTGAGGTATCGGGCGAAGGGCGGCATGGTCTCGGCGACGTTCGCGCCGATGAGCAGCAGGGTGTCGGCCTCGGCGATGTCCGCCATCGGGAACGGCAGCCCGCGGTCGATGCCGAACGCGCGGTTGCCGGCGGCCGCCGCCGAGCTCATGCAGAAGCGGCCGTTGTAGTCGATGTTGGCGGTGCGCAGCGCCACCCGGGCGAACTTGCCCAGCGCGTACGCCTTCTCGTTGGTGAGCCCGCCGCCGCCGAACACCGCGACCGCGTCGCGCCCGTGTGTCTCCTGCACCCGACGGATGCCGTTGACGATGAAGTCGTATGCCTCGTCCCAGGTCGCGGGCTGTCCCTTGAGCAGCGGGGTGGTCAGCCGCTCGGGGTGGTCCAGCAGCTCGGCCGACGTCCAGCCCTTCTGGCAGAGCCCGCCGCGGTTGGTGGGGAAGTCGCGTGCGGCGACCTCGACCCGTCCCTCCGGGGTCTCGCGCAGGGTCATCCCGCACTGCAGGGCGCAGTACGGGCAGTGGGTGGCGACCTCACGCGGCGACGCGAGCAACGGCAGTGCCGTGGCTCGAGTGGCGGGTGGGGCCGAGGGCGTCATGTGCGAAATCCTGCGGTCCGGGAGTTTCGCCGGGACGTCCCCCGTGTTTCCAACCTGCTAAGAGCCGCGCACGTCGCGCGCGAAACCGCTGTTGGTGACGTTGCGCCCGCCGACGGGCCGGTCGGGGAGGGCGTTTTGCGGGGTCAGCCGTCCAGTGACCGTGATGATCGTCCGAATGGTTGATTATCCCATCCGGGCGCTTACGGTTACGATGACGTCACAGTGCGTAAAAGTGCTCAGAATGGGCGATTTTCACTCACGGATCTGGCATGAAGAACAGGATGACTCGTGGTCACACCGGGCGTAATCTAATCGGCATGACTGCCAAAGTAACGCTGTCCTTCACGGACGAGACGATTGAGGAAGCGCGCCGGTACGCCGAGCGCGACGGCCTGTCGCTGTCGGCTTGGATGGACCAAGCCGCGCGGGAGAAGGCCCTGCGGGAACTGTTCACCGCGCACGCGGACGTGGTGCGCCGGGCGGGCGTCGACCGGCTGGAGAAGAACGCGCTGGACGATGAGCGCGAAGTCGAATTGGTACGCCTGGAACTGTCAGGACGGGGGCGGCGTGCTGCGTAGAGGCGAGATCTGGCGGATCGACGGGGCCCGCGAAAGGCTCGGCCTGGTCATCAGTTCGGATGTGTACAACAGCACCGATGTTCCGATCGTCATCGTCGCGGAGGTCGTCGAGGAGGACGAACTCCGCGACTCGCCGCTGGCGGTGCCGATGGGCGAGCTGATCATCATGCCCGACCGGGTGTCGTCACCCATGAAGAAGTGGTTCACCGACATGGTGGACGTCGTCGACACCGACACGATGCGCAAGGTCGGCCGGGCCTTGCGCATCATCCAGGACCTCTAACAGTCCCCGTCGTCCTTGGGGCACTGCTCCCGCATCGAGGTGTGCAGCGGAGCGAACAGCTCCGTCAGCTGCACCAGCTGCCGCGGGGTCAGCCGGTCGATGAAGATCGAGCGCACCAGCTCGACGTGAAACGGCGCGACCCGCCGGATCGTCTCCCACCCCTCGTCGGTGAGCACGGCGAACTGCCCCCGCCGATCTGACGGGCAGCTCTGCCGGCGCACCAGCCCGGCGCGCTCCATCCGGGTGATCTGGTGTGACAGCCGGCTCTTCTCCAGCAGCATCGTCTGGGCCAGCTCCGACATGCGCAGGCGCCGGTCGGGCGCCTCGGAGAGGCTCACCAGCACCCCGTAGTCGGTCCCGGAGAGGTCGTGCTGTGCCATCCCCCGCTCCAGCTCGGCGAGCACGAGCTTGGCGGTGAAGATGAAACTGCGCCACGCCTCCTGCTCCTGGTCGTTGAGCCAGGAGACCTCTTCCGTCTGCGTCGCGATGGTCACCATGCATCACACCCTAGAGGGGTGGGGACACCTGCCCCCACCCCTCATCGTCTCTATCAGGCCGTCTTTACGACATCGTCGTACGCGAGCCGCGGGTTGCGGTCGTACCAGGCGCCCTCGCCCGGCTTGCCGATGTTCACCACGGCCAGCACCCGGTGCTGCCCGTCGGTGAAGAACTCCTTCTCGATGCCGGTCGCGTCGAAGCCGGTCATCGGGCCGGCGGCCAGCCCGGCCGCGCGCACGCCCAGGATGAAGTAGCCCACCTGAAGCGCGGCGTTGAACTGCGCGGTGTGGGCGCGGGCGGCGTCGTCGCCGGTGAACCAGTCGCGGATGCCGGGGGCGTGCGGGAACAGGTCGGGCAGGCGGTCGTGGAAGTTCGTGTCCGCAGCGAGGATGGCCACCAGCGGAGCCTTGCCGGTCTTGTCCTTGTTACCGTCGGCCATCTGCTCGACCAGGCGCTCGCGGGCCTGCTCGGAGCGCACCAGCACCACCCGCAGCGGCTGCATGTTCAGCGAGGTCGGCGCGTACTTGACCAGGTCGTAGATGGCCCGCACCTGCTCGTCGGTCACCGGCTCATCGGTGAACGTGTTGGCGGTGCGCGCGCTACGGAACAGCAGGTCCTGCGCGTGGTTGTCGAGAACGAGCGACATTGTCTTTCCTCCGAAGTCGGTCTGGCTCTGTCAGCCACCTGTCACCAACTTTGGTGAAACTTCAACTATTTCGCAAGCAGCAACGCTGTGGCGTACCCGACAGCGCGAAGCCGCCTTGATCAGCGGATTTGCCAGGCAGGCGGGTGTATCCGCGCGCAAGATACGGCCAGGTGCCTGGCAAGTCGGGTGATCGAGGCCGTCACGGCCGGCCGAAGATGTCGAATGCCCCGACCCCGGAGGCGGCCGGGATCGGGGCGGGAAGAGGTGGGATGGTCAGACGCCCGCGTGGGCGAGGCTGGGGGCCTGGGTGACCAGGACGCGGCGGCGCAGGTAGCACCACCAGGTGACGGCCAGGCAGGTGCCGTACATCACGGCGAACCAGCCGAAGGCGGTGCCGATGCCGCCGGTCGCGTTGATCGAGTCACTGATGGCCCGGGGCAGGTAGAAGCCGCCCAGCGCGCCGACCGCGCCGGCGATGCCCAGCGTGGCCGCCGACTCCCGCTTCGCGGTGACCAGGTCCTTCGACGTGGCGGCGAAGATCGCCGGGATCATCCGGTAGGTCGAGCCGTTGCCCGCGCCGGCGGCCGTGAACAGCAGCAGGAACGCGGCGAGGAAACCGCCCATGCTCTTGGCCTGCACCGCCGCGATGACGCCGTACGAGCCCAGGCCCATGATCATGAAGCAGGCCGCCGTGACCCTGGCCCCGCCGACCTTGTCCGACAGCCAGCCGCCGAACGGGCGGGCCAGCGAGCCGACGAGCGGGCCGGTGAAGGCCAGGGTGATCGTCGCCGCGCCCAGGTGGGCGGTCGGGGCCTGCGGGAACTGCAGCTTGAGCACGAGCGGGAAGGCCGCGGAGTAGCCCAGGAACGAGCCGAAGGTGCCGATGTAGAGGAAGGACATGATCCACGTGTGCGCCCTCTTGACCGTGGCGAACTGGGCCTTCAGCGGCGACTTCGCCACTTCGAGGTTGTTCATGAACAGGCGGGCGCAGAGCGCGGCGGCCAGCACCAGCGGCAGCCACATCAGCCCGCCGTACACCAGGCCGAAGGACAGCGCGATCGGCACCACCAGCTGCATCACGCTGATGCCGAGGTTGCCGCCGGCCGCGTTCAGGCCGAGCGCGACGCCCTTCTCCTTCTCCGGGTAGAAGAAGGAGATGTTGGTCATGGAGGAGGCGAAGTTGCCGCCGCCGAGGCCGGCCGTCGCGGCGACGAGCAGCACCGCCCAGTACGGCGGCTTGGCCGTGACCGCGAACACCATGCCCGCGATCGGGATCAGCAGCAGCAGTGCGCTGATCATGGTCCAGGTGCGCCCGCCGAACCGGGTCACCGCGAAGGTGTACGGGATGCGCATCAGCGCCCCGATCAGGTTCGGCAGCGCGACCAGCCAGAACTTCTGGTCGACGGTGAACGGGAAGGCGGCGGCCGGCATCGCCACCACCACGACGCTCCAGAGCGTCCACACGGAGAAGCCCAGGTGCTCGGCGAAGATGGAGAAGACCAGGTTCCGCCGGGCGACTCGGCGGCCGGTGGAGGCCCAGAACTGCGGGTCCTCGGGGTCCCAGTTGCTGATCGCGGCGGGCTTCGATGCCGGCGGCGCAGGCGCGATGGCGGTCATGACCAGCAAATTACGAACATGTGATTGCCATGTTGTTCCGATGCGCGTACCCGTGGTGTGAACCCTGCCGCACCGCGCGACCGCGATCGCTGTGAGCCGACGGCGGGAAACCGGACATCGAACGGCATACCACAGGGCAAGCAGGCCGTTTTGACCTCGCCGGGAGGCACCGGGTATCGTTAGCGGCTGTTGTGCGAGAGGTGGCGCCGAGCCGGTAGTCCTGATGCTCAGGTAGGCTTGTCGTTCGCGCGCCGGTCCGTTTGCGACCGGCCGGCATCGCAGAATCCGTTGGTCGTGGGCAGGTTCGCCCGCGGTCACACAGACCTACGACGAGACAAGGTAGACCTGTGCGTACGTACAGCCCGAAGCCGGGTGAGATCGAGCGTCAGTGGCACGTTATCGACGCTTCTGACGTCGTGCTGGGCCGGCTCGCCACCCACACCGCCAATCTCCTGCGCGGTAAGCACAAGCCGACTTTCGCGCCGCACGTCGACACCGGCGACTTTGTGGTCATCATCAACGCCGGCAAGGTTGCCCTCACCGGCAACAAGCGCGCGACCAAGATCGCTTACCGGCACTCCGGCTACCCCGGTGGTCTGAAGCAGGTCGGCTACGAGGAGCTGCTCACCAAGCGCCCCGAGAAGGCGATCGAGCTGGCCGTCAAGGGCATGATCCCCCACAACAAGCTGGGCCGTCAGATTCTGTCGAAGCTGAAGGTCTACGCTGGCGCGGAGCACCCGCACGCGGCTCAGCAGCCGGTGCCGTTCGAGATCAAGCAGATCGCGCAGTGAGCGCGGACGAAGGAATCACCATGACCGACACTTCCGTGCCGACCCAGGCCGTGGTCGAGGCTGAGGCTGAGGCCTCGGTCGCCGTTGCTGCCAAGCCGGCCACCCCGAAGTTCAAGGGCGACCGCCCGATCCAGACCGTTGGCCGCCGCAAGCAGGCCGTCGTCCGGGTGCGCCTGATCCCGGGCACCGGCAAGATCACCTGCAACGGCCGGGAGCTGGAGAAGTACCTTCCCAGCAAGGTCGCGCAGCAGTCGGTGCGGGAGCCGCTCGTGCTCGCGGAGAAGGGCGAGACCCTCGACGTCGTCGCCAACCTGCGTGGCGGCGGCATCAGCGGGCAGGCCGGCGCGCTGCGCCTGGCCATCGCGCGCGCCCTGTGCGAGCTCGACATCGACGACCGCCCGGCGCTGAAGAAGGCCGGCTTCCTCACTCGTGACGCCCGCGTCACCGAGAGCAAGAAGTACGGTCTCAAGAAGGCCCGTAAGGCCCCGCAGTACTCCAAGCGTTGATCGCTGTCTTCTGATCGGCCGGGCACGCTCCTGCTTCACGGCGGGATGGCGTGCCCGGCCTTTCGACTTTGGCCCCTCACCCGCGGGCCGGGTCGTCTCGAACCCCTCCTTTCGCACCCCACAGAAAGGGCCACCCGGATGGCACGCCTTTTCGGCACCGACGGCGTACGCGGTCTGGCCAACGCGGACCTCAGCCCCGAACTCGCTCTCTCGCTGGCCGTCGCCGCGGCGCACACCCTGCCCGACTCTGACCGGGAGCAGCCGCCGCTGGTGGTGGTCGGCCGCGACCCCCGGGCCAGCGGCGAGATGCTGGAGGCGGCCGTGGTCGCGGGCCTGGCCAGCGCCGGGGCCAACGTGGTGCGGGTCGGCGTGCTGCCGACGCCCGGCGTGGCATACCTGACCGCCGAGGTGCGGGCCGACTTCGGCGTGATGATTTCCGCCAGTCACAACCCGATGCCGGACAACGGCATCAAGTTCTTCGCCGCCGGCGGGCACAAGCTGACCGACGAGCAGGAGGACGCCATCGAGGCCGCGCTCGGCGCGACCTGGACGCGTCCCACCGGAGCCCAGGTCGGGCGGGTGCACGACCTGCTGGACGGGGCCGAGCACTACACCACGCACCTGGTCCAGGCGACCGGCCACCCGCTCGCCGGGCTCAAGGTCGTCGTCGACTGCGCGCACGGTGCGGCCAGCGACGTGGCGCCGGAGGCGTTCCGCGAGGCCGGGGCCGAGGTCATCGCCATCAACGCCGAGCCCGACGGTCTCAACATCAACGACGAGTGCGGCGCGACCCACCTGGGGCCGCTGAAGGCGGCCGTGGTCGAGCACGGCGCGCACCTGGGCATCGCGGTCGACGGCGACGCCGACCGGTGCCTGGCGGTCGACGCGTCCGGCGCCGAGGTGGACGGCGACCAGATCATGGCGATCCTCGCGCTGGCCATGCGCGACGCGGGCGCGTTGGCGAACGACACCCTGGTCGCGACCGTGATGAGCAACCTCGGGCTGCGCATCGCCATGCGCGAGGCGGGCATCACCCTGGTCGAGACCAAGGTCGGCGACCGGTACGTGCTGGAGGAGCTGCGCGCCGGCGGCTTCAGCCTGGGCGGTGAGCAGAGCGGCCACGTCGTCTTCACCGAGCACGCGACCACGGGTGACGGTGTGCTGACGGGCCTGCGCCTGCTGGCCCGGGTAGCCCAGACCGGCAAGCCGCTGGCCGAGCTGGCCGCCGTGGTGAACCGCCTGCCCCAGGTGCTGATCAACGTGCGGGTCGCCGACAAGGCCGTGGCCCGCGCGCCGGAGATCCTGGCCGCGGTCGCCGCGGCCGAGGCGCAGCTGCACGGCAGCGGGCGGGTGCTGCTGCGCCCGTCGGGCACCGAGCAGCTGGTCCGGGTGATGGTCGAGGCCGCGAGCGAGGACATCGCGCAGAAGATCGCCGAGGACATCGCCGCCGACGTACGGGCGGCCAGCCCGGCGGTGTGAGCACAGGCTAGACACGAAAGGGCGTCCCCGCTGCAGCGGGGACGCCCTTTCGTGTCTTGTCAGCCGGCCACGAACACGCTGATGCAGGTCGCCGCGCCGCCCGAGCCGTCCCGCTTCTGCCGCTCGGTGCCGTCGACGGAGATGGAGCAGCCGGTCACGTTCCCGTCGCCGCCCGGCGAGCGGAACGCGATCACCGACAGGCCGAACGAGTCACTGTTCAGGGTGAAGTTCTTGGTCCACGGCAGGGTGACCGTCTCGGTCTGCGTGTTGCCGGGCCCCTCCGAGTACGTGATCAGCGCCTGCCCGGTGCCCTCGACCGCGTAGCGCACCGAGTGCGAGCCGGTGGGGTCGCCGGTGGCCACGCCGACGCTGGGGATCATGTCCGGCAGGTCCTCGATCGCCTCGCCGGCCTTGTAGAACAGGTAGTAGCCGCCGACGCCGCAGACCGCGCACAGCAGCAGCACGACGCCGAGGATGATGCCCACGATCAGGCCGGTCTTGCTCTTCTTCGGCGGCTGCACCGGCGAGCCGTATCCCGCGGCGCTGTACGCCGGAGGCTGGTTGGGGTTGTACGGCGGCGGCGGTGGCTGGTTCGGGTTGTAGGCGGGGGGCTGCGCCTGGTTCGGGTCGTACGGAGGGGGGTAGCTCATGCCTTCTTCTCCTGGCTGCGCTAGTAGGCGGGGAGGCGGCGCGTCGGGCCGGGGGACCCGCGCTGCTCGCTCACCCGCGGATGGTAGGCCCCGCGCGCTCATCGGGGGCATGTGCTGGCAGCAATCCGTCACTTTTCGGGCAGGCCCAGGTCCGTCCAGGTTGCAATCAAACGTGGTGCGTGATTGGCCGGGTTCCGAACATGCAATGTGAGCGAAACTCCGCTAAGGTAACGGGCATGTGCGGGATCGTGGGATACGTGGGCGGCCAGCAGGCGCTCGGAGTGGTGTTGGACGGGCTGCGGCGGCTGGAATACCGGGGTTACGACTCCGCCGGCGTCGCCGTGCTGGCAGACAGCCGGCTGCTGCTGGCCAAGAAGGCCGGCAAGCTGTCGAATCTGGAGAAGATGCTGGCCGAGGCCGCCGAGGCGGACCTGCGCGCGGGGACCACGGGCATCGGTCACACCCGCTGGGCCACCCACGGCGGTCCCACCGATCGCAACGCCCACCCGCACCTGTCGGCCGACGGCCGCATCGCGGTGATCCACAACGGCATTATCGAGAACTTCGCGAAGCTGCGGGCCGAATTGCAGGCCGAAGGCATCGAGTTCGCCAGCGACACCGACACCGAGTGCGTCGCACACCTGCTGGCCGCCGAGCTGGCCGGCGTCGCGGGCAGCCCGCAGGCGCTCGCCGACGCGATGCGCCGGGTCTGCGGCCGCCTGGAGGGCGCGTTCACGCTGCTCGCCGTCGACGCGCAGGCGCCCGGCGCGGTGGTCGGCGCGCGCCGCAACTCCCCGCTCGTGGTGGGCCGCGGCAACGGCGAGAACTTCATGGCCAGTGACGTCAGCGCGTTCATCGAGCACACCCGCGAGGCGATCGAGCTGGGCCAGGACCAGGTCGTGCTGATCACCGCCGACGCCATCGAGATCACCGACTTCTTCGGCAACCCGGCGCAGGGCCGCGACTACCACGTCGACTGGGACGCCCGCGCCGCCGAGAAGGACGGCCACGCCTGGTTCATGCTCAAGGAGATCGCCGAGCAGCCGCAGGCCGTGGCCGACACGCTGCGCGGGCGCATCGGTGAGACCGGCGAGATCATGCTCGACGAGGTCCGGCTCACCGACCAGGACCTGCGCGACGTCGACAAGGTCTTCATCGTCTCCTGCGGCACCTCGTACCACGCCGGGCTGGTCGCCAAGTACGCGATCGAGCACTGGACGCGCATTCCGTGCGAGGTCGAGCTGGCCAGCGAGTTCCGCTACCGCGACCCGGTGCTCGACCGGTCCACGCTGGTCGTGGTCATCTCGCAGTCCGGCGAGACCATGGACACCCTGATGGCGCTGCGGCACGCCAAGGAGCAGAAGGCCCGGGTGCTGGCCATCTGCAACACCAACGGCTCCACCATCCCGCGCGAGTCCGACGCCGTGCTCTACACCCACGGCGGCCCCGAGATCGCCGTTGCCTCCACCAAGGCCTTCCTGACCCAGCTCGCCGCCTGCTTCCTGGTCGGCCTGCACCTGGCCCAGGTGCGCGGCGTGAAGTACGCCGACGAGGTGGCCGCGGTCGTCGCGCAGCTGCAGGAGATGCCCGGCAAGATCGAGAAGGTGCTGGCGGGCATGGACCCGGTCCGGGAGCTGGGCCGCGAGCTGGCCGAGGCGAAGGCGACCACGGTGCTGTTCATCGGCCGCCACGTGGGCTACCCGGTGGCGCTGGAGGGCGCGCTGAAGCTCAAGGAGCTGGCCTACATGCACGCCGAGGGCTTCGCCGCGGGCGAGCTCAAGCACGGCCCGATCGCGCTGATCGGCGGCCCCGCCGACGACCAGAAGCAGAGTGGCGGCCCGTCCGAGGACCCGGTCTCCGGCACTCCGGTCGGCCACGGCACGCCGGTGGTCTGCATCGTGCCCTCGCCGGCCGGGCGCGGCCTGCTGCACGACAAGATCGTCAGCAACATCCAGGAGGTGCGGGCCCGTGGCGCGCACACCATCGTCATCGCGGAGGAGGGTGACGAGGCCGTCGTCCCGTACGCCGACGTGCTGGTGCGGGTGCCGCGCACGCCCACGCTGCTGGCCCCGTTCGTGACCACCGTGCCGCTGCAGGTGCTCGCCGCGGCGATCGCCGACGCCCGCGGCCACGACGTCGACCAGCCCCGCAACCTGGCCAAGTCCGTCACGGTCGAGTAGTCCGCACCAATCGGCCCCGGCTGCCCGCCCCTATCGCGGACCGCCGGGGCCGTCTGCTGCCCGGCCACCGGCAGCGGTCACGGCACGGGGCTGTTCGCCGTTCCGTGCTCGCCGGTCACGATCTCGGCCAGGTGCTGCAGGGCCGGGCTGTGCTCGTCGAAGTAGAGGCCGTGCGCCTGGAACGGGTCGGCGCCCCGGCTCGACGGGAACACCCGTGCGCCGAACTGCTCCGACGACGGGTCCACGCCGTGCCACAGGTCGGCGTTGCCGCGCACCACCGCGTCCACGGTCGAGCCGGCGAACATGTAGGCCGGCCCGCCGAGCGCGTTCAGCGCCAGCTCGCCCTTCGAGGGCGCGTTCAGCACGATGTCGTTGGGGGCCGTGGAAGCCCACACGTGGCCCGGACGGGCCAGCTCGGCGGCGCTGCCCACGCCCATGCCGGGGCTGCCCAGCGCGACGATCTCGTCGGCGGCGACCGTGCCGTCCCGCTCGGTGACTCCGACCGTGAGGCTGCCGTAGGAGTGGCCGATCAGACTCAGGTGCGCGGGTTCGCCCTCGTGCGCGGCGACCAGCCCGGCCTGGAACGAGCTGAGGTCGCCGCGCGCGGCCAGCGCGGCGCGGTCGCTCGCCGCGTCGAGCCCGTCGGGCGGGTCGTACCCCAGCCACATCACCGTCGCCGT
Source organism: Catellatospora sp. NPDC049111 (assembly GCF_040648615.1). NCBI lineage: Bacteria > Bacillati > Actinomycetota > Actinomycetes > Micromonosporales > Micromonosporaceae > Catellatospora > Catellatospora sp. NPDC049111. The sequence goes on from NZ_JBEZEB010000050.1 coordinate 18,571, forward strand.
CGTGGCGTCCGGGGCCAGCACCGCCGCTCGCGCCTGCAACGCCGCGGCCCGGTCCACCTCGACGGCGAACCCGTCCAGCGAGGTGCCCACGCCCGGCACGTAGGTGGCCACGTGGTCGCTGCCGTCGGGGTCGCCGAAGGCCACCACCAGCCGACCGTCCCCGCTCGGATCCAGCCGCAGCAGGTACGCCCGCGGGTCGGCCTGGTCGAGCCGCGCCGCCAGGCCGGTCAGCGCGGTCAGCCGCTCCTGCGCGCCCGGAACGGGCGGGTGGGCCGCGGCGGCGTCGCGCAGCCGGTCCAGTTCCCGGTCGAGCAGCTCCCGGTTGACGCGGTCGCGCACCGCCGCGGGCACCCCGTCGAGCCTGCCCAGCTCCTCCGGCCGCATCGCCACCAGCCAGGCCCGCTCTGCCTCGGTCAGCCCGGCCCACCAGCGCGCCACGTCCGCCGGGGTGCCGCTCGCGGGCAGCGGAACGGGCGTGCCGGACCACGCCTGGGCGGCCGCCTTGGCCAGCGCGGTGAGGCGGCGGGCGGTGTCCTCGTCGCTCGCTCGGGCCTCCCGCACCACCGCGTCGATCTCGGCGGAGACCCGCACCGCCAGCGCCACGTCGGACGCCCCGGGAGCCGGCACGCCGAACGGAACAGCTTGCGCCGAGCCGCCCGGCGCAGCCCCGGCCCACCCGACGAGCCCCGCCGGAACGCTGCCCTGGCCGCCACCGGTGCCGGCGGGGACGCTGCCCTGGCCGCCGGGAGCGCCGGGCGGGCCGCCCCGGGCGATGTCGGGTACGACGACGCTCACGTGGCCGTCCGCGGACACCTGCACGGCGGTGCCCCGCGTCGCGGCCAGTGCCTCGGCGAGCCGCCGCTGTAGCAGCCGGATGCGGTCGGCGTGCCGCCACAGCAGCTGGTCGACCTCCAGCAGGGCGGGCGGGGCGGTGGCGAGCCGCCGGGCCAGGGCCGCGCCGGACTCCCGGCCCGCGACGGCCGCGGTGCCGCCGTGCCAGACCTGCTCCTGACGGCGGAGCCGATGGGCCAGCTCGTCGTGGTGCTCGTCGAGCGCCCGGCTCAGCCGCCGCCAGGCGACAGCGCTGTCGACCCAGCGCGCGGGATCGGCGGCCAGCAGCATCGCGTACGTGATGGTCATCGGCGCACCGCCATCGCGGCGATCTTGCGGGCCAGGCCCGAGTCACGGTCGGCGTAGCTCGCCCCGGCCAGGCACAGCCGCTGCCCGAAGACGCCCAGGTCCTCGGCGAAGCCGACCAGGTACGTGCCCACCTCGTGGGCCAGCCGGACCTGTGCGCCGCTCACCGCCCAGCCCGACGGCCCGCTGGTGAGCCCGTTGGCGTACGGCACCTCGCGTGCGACCGCGTCGGCCAGCCGCTGCAGCCCGCCACCCAGTCTGATCAGCTCGTCCGGCTCGACGTGCACCGGCTCGGGCACTGTCCCGGAAGGATTCTCGGCGTCCATGCCGACGATGCTTCCCGCCCCGAGCCGCCCCCGGCCAGCCTTGTGGATAACTCGGAGCCCGCTCGCCCGCAGGTTGTCCACAGCCCTTGTCCACAGGTGACCGCCCTGGTAGAGGGCCTGTGGACAAAGGCCGAGGAGTCAGCCGCCGTGCACCAGGCGGCCGGCTGCCCAGGTGAGTTCGGCGCGGGCCGCCCCGATCTCCTCCGCCGGTCCCGCGAACGGGTCCCGGTCCAGCACGGTCAGATCGGCGCGCAGGCCCGGCGCGATCCGCCCGGAGTCGTCGAAGTGGTTCACGTACGCCGACCCGGCCGTGTACGCCGCCAGCGCCGTGTCCAGGTCGATCGCCTGTTCGGGGCCGAGCGGCGGCTCGTCGAACCGGTAGCCGACCCGGTTCACCGCCACGTGGACCGCCCGCATCGGATCCGGGTCGGACACCGGCCAGTCGCTGCCCGCGGCCAGCCGGCCACCGCCGCGGTGCACCGCCCCGAACGGGTACTGCCAGGTCGCGCGCTCCGCGCCGAGGAACGGGATGGTCAGCTCGTCCATGGCGGGCTCGTGCGCGGCCCACAGGGCCTGCATGGTGACGGTCAGCCCGAGCCGGGCGAAGCGGGGCACGTCGGCGGGGTGTACGACCTGGACGTGCGCCACGTGGTGGCGCCGCGGCGAACCGGCGACGCGCTCGACGGCGTCCAGCACCTCCCGGGTGGCCCGGTCGCCGATGGCGTGGAAGTGGACCTGGAAACCGGCCGCGTCCAGGGCCGACACGACCTCGTTCAGGTCGGCCGGCGCGACCCGGGAGATGCCGCGGCGGTCGGTGGCGCAGCCGCAGCCGTCCAGGTAGGGCTCGATCATCGCGGCGGTGAAGTTCTCCGCCACCCCGTCCTGCATGATCTTGACGGTCTCGGTGCGGAAGTTCGCCCCGCCCGCGATCCGGGCCCGCTCCCGGCGCTCCACCAGCTCGTCGAGCTGCTCCGGGCCGCGCGACGGCTCCCACCACAGCGCACCCCGTACCCGTGCGGTCAGCAGCCCGGCGGCGTCCGCGGCCAGGTAGGCCTCGAACGCGTCCGGCCAGCCGCCGTAGTCGCCCAGGATCGCGTCCTGCCAGGCCGTCACGCCCAGCGCGTGCAGCCGGGACTGGGCCAGCAGCAGCGCCCGGCGGATCTCGGCCGCGTCCGGCCGCGGCGCCACCCCGCTGACCAGCTCCATCGCGCTCTCGTGCAGCACCCCGGTGGGTTCGCCGTCGGCGTCGCGCTCGATCCGCCCGCCCTCGGGATCGGGGGTGTGCCGGTCGATCCCGGCCAGCGCGAGCGCACGGGAGTTGCACCAGGCGCTGTGCGCGTCGCGTACGGCCAGGTAGACCGGGCGGTCGGGGACCACCCGATCGAGCATGTCCCGGTCCGGCTGACCGCCGCCGAAGGCGTCGTAGGACCAGCCCGCGCCCATCACCCAGGCCCGGTCGGGATGGGCGCGGGCATACCGGGCAACCTCGCCCAGGTAACCCGCCGCGTCGTGCTGCTCGGTCAGCTCGCAGCGCAGCAGGTTCAGCCCGGCGAACACCGGGTGCACGTGCGCGTCCTGGAAGCCCGGCAGCAGCAGCCGCCCGGCCAGGTCCACCACCTCGGTACGCCCGGTGATCAGCTCTTTCATCTCGGCGTCGGAGCCCATCGCGGCGATCACCCCGCGGTCGACGGCCACCGCGGTCGCGCCCGGCGACCCGTACACATTGCCCGAGCGAAGTACCAGATCCACACCTGAGACCTTAAGGTCAACACGTGATTGTCTCGGTGGGCAACGACGTCGTCCTGGTCGACCGTTTCGCGGCGGCGCTGCGGCGCACGCCGATGCTGACCGAACGCCTGTTCACCGAGGCGGAGCGCACCACCCGCAGCGGCAACCCGCGCTCACCCGAGTCGCTGGCGGCCCGGTTCGCGGCCAAGGAGGCCGTGGCCAAGGCGCTGGGCGCGCCGGCCGGCATGCAGTGGCACGACTGCGAGATCGTCGTCGACGCCGACGGCCGGCCCTGGCTGACCGTCTCCGGCACCGTCGCCGCGGTCGCCGCCGAACGCGGCGTCGAGCGCTGGCATCTGTCGCTGTCGCACGACGGCGGCATCGCGTCGGCCGTGGTCATCGCCGAAGCGGGCCGGTGAGCGGGGTTCGGCCACGCACGGCGGGCACGGCAGGCGAGACTCAGGCACAGACGAGCGGAACGGAGTTCTGCGTATGAGGTCGGTCTACCGGGTGGCGCAGGTGCGGGCCGCCGAATCCGCGCTGATGGCGACGCTGCCCGCGGGCACGCTGATGCAGCGCGCCGCCGCGGGGCTCGCCCGCCGCTGCGCGGTCACCCTGCGCGGGCTCGGCGGGGTGTACGGCTCCCGCGTGGTGCTCCTGGTCGGCCCCGGCGACAACGGCGGCGACGCGCTGTTCGCGGGAGCGCTGCTGGCGCGGCAGGGAGTCCAGGTCGGGGCACTGCTGAGCGATCCCGAGCGGGCCCACGCCGAGGGTCTGGCCGCGCTGCGCGGCGCGGGCGGCCGGGTGCTGAGCGACTGGCCGAAACGCCTCGACCTGGTCGTCGACGGGCTGCTCGGCATCGGCGCGACCGGGGCGCTGCGCGGCACCGCGCTGACGCTGGCCGAGCAGCTCGCCGCGCTGTCCCCGCGCCCACCCGTGATCGCGGTGGACGTGCCGTCCGGGGTCGCCGTGGACACCGGCGACGTGCCCGGCACCGCGATCCGCGCCGACGTCACCGTCGCGTTCGGCTGCCTCAAGCCCGCCCACGTGGTCGGCCCGGCCGCGGTCCTGGCCGGCCAGGTCGAACTCGTCGACATCGGCATCGTCCCGCACCTGGTCGGCGACCCCGCGCTGCGCGTCGCGGACACCGCCGACATCGCCGCCTGGTGGCCGCAGCCCGGACCGATCTCGGACAAGTACACCCGTGGGGTCGTCGGCGTGGCCACCGGCTCGGCCGGCTACCCCGGCGCGGCCCTGCTCTCCCTGTCCGGCGCGCTGGCCGGGCCGGCCGGGCTGGTCCGCTACGCCGGGTCGGCGCACGAGATCGTGGTGCCCGCGCATCCCAGCGTCATCGCCGCGCCGCGGCTGGCCGAGGCGGGACGGGTGCAGGCCTGGGTCTGCGGCAGCGGCCTGGGCACCGACGAACGGGCCGCGGCCGAGGTGCGGGGCGTGCTGGCCGCCCCGGTGCCCGCGCTGCTCGACGCGGACGCGATCACCCTGCTGGTCGACGGCTCGATGGCGAACGAGCTGCGCAGCCGGGACGCGCCGACGGTGCTCACCCCGCACGACCGGGAGTACGCCCGGCTCGCTGGGCAGGACCCCGGCCCGGACCGGGTCGCCGCCGCCCAGAAACTGGCCTCGTGGACCCGGTCGGTGGTCCTGCTCAAGGGCGACCGCACCGTCGTGGCCGGACCGTCGGGCGAGGCCTGGGTCAACCCGACCGGCACCCCGGCGCTGGCCACCGGCGGCACCGGCGACGTGCTCTCCGGCCTGCTCGGCTCCCTGCTCGCGGCGGGCCTCCCGGCGATCCGCGCGGCGGTCGCGGCAGCCTACGTGCACGGCCTCGCCGGCCGCATCGCAGCCGAGTCCGGCCCGGTAACCGCCGTCGACGTGGCGGCATCCCTCCGCCCCGCCGTAGCCTCCCTCACCCGCATGCCCACCGGCACGGCCCCCGTCCGCCCCACCTGACCCACCTCCACCCCCACCCACCGGCCAGGCTTTCCTGCACTTTCCAGGAAACTGCACGAAAGCGGTCGGGAGTTCGTGCAGTTTCCTTGAAAGTGCGAGCGTGGGCGGGGTTATCCACAGGGGGTGGAGCGGGGTTTCGGGTTTTGGGGCACGGTGGCGGGGTGTCTCGGATTGCGCGGCGGCCGCGTCAGCTCGTCAACAGGATCTTCTCGGCGCGAGAGGCGATCGAGAGGGGCGTCGTGACTCCGGGCGAGTTGCGCAGCGCGGCATGGCGGCCGGTGTTTCGCGGGGTCTACGCCGACGCCCGGATGACTGTCTCCCACCTTGCCCGATGTGAGGCCGCGACGCGGTGGATCCTTCCCGCGCCGGCTGCGGTCGCCGGTCGTTCCGCGGTGGCGCACTACGGCGGACCGGTGCCGCGTGACGATGATCCGGTCGAGGTGATCACGCCGCCTACGTGCCGGATCGGGGCGATGCGGGGCCTGCGGGTGCACACGACCGAGTTCGATGGTGCCGAGTTGGTCAGCCACGGCGGGTTGCGGGTCACCTCTCCGTTACGGACCTGCTGGGATCTGGCGCAGTGGTGCGACCTCGGCGAGGCAGTCGCGCTCGTCGACACGCTGCTCGGCAAAAGTGTGGTGAAATCCGCCGAGCTGGAGCGATATGCGCTGGGTCGCCCTGGTCGGCGCGGCGCGAAGCGGTTCGTCCGCATGGTCGGCCTCGCCGATCCGGGCGCGGAGTCCCCACCCGAGTCCCGCACCCGTGTCGCCCTGGTGCTGGCAGGCCTACCGCGACCGGTCGTCCAGCATGTGGTCGAGGACCGCGGCCGGTTCGTCGCACGCGTCGACATGGCGTGGCCGGAGTTCCGGGTCGCCGTCGAATACGACGGTGTCTGGCATGGGGAGACCGCGCAGTTCCACCGCGACCGGCAGCGGCTGAACCGCCTTGTCGGCCAGGACTGGATCATCCTGCACCTGACCGCACAGCGCCTGCGCGACGACCTCGACGGCTTCACCGCCGAGGTCCGCGCCGCCCTCCGCGCCCGCGGCTGGCGTTCCCGACCCTGACCTCGCACCTCGCGCCTCGCGCCTCGCGGCGTTCGGCAAGGCCGCGACACCACATGCTTTTTCAGGGAAAGTGCAGCAATCAGCGGCCGCTTTCCTGCACTTTCCATGAAAGAGCAGGACGCCCGCCCGCTTGGTGCGAAGCGCTGGAGGCGCCGAGGAGGGTCAGGCGCGGTCGGCGGTGGCTTCGGAGAGGGGGGCGATGCGGTCGGGCCAGTCGCCGTGGTGGGGGATCAGGGCGATGGTGCGGGAGTCGTCGTCGCGGCGGTCGATGCGGACCTCGAGGTACGCGTCGGAGAGCTGCTCGACCATGCCCTCGCCCCACTCGACCAGGGTCACCGAGTCCTCGACGGACGCGTCCAGATCCAGGTCGTCGACCTGGGCGCGGGGATCGGTGACGTTGCCCAGCCGGTACGCGTCCACATGCACCATCGGCACCGTGCCGCCCGCGGCGCGGTCGGGGCGGTGCACCCGCGCGATGACGAACGTCGGGGAGGTCACGTCACCGAGCACCCGCAGCCCGCGCCCGATGCCCTGGGCGAGCGCGGTCTTGCCGGCCCCGAGCGGACCGCTCAGCACGAGAAGGTCACCGGCGCGCAGCACCCCGGCCAGGCGGGAGCCGAAGTCGCGGGTGTCGTCGACGGTCTTGAGGATCACAGCAGCTCCAGCTCGTCCAGGAAGGTGATGAGGGCCTGGTTGACCTCGTCGGCGTGCTCCAGCATCACCACGTGCCCGCTGTCGGGAACCAGCACCATCTTGGCGTGCGGCAGCAGCCGGCAGATCTCCTCGGAGTGGGACACGGGGGTGATCAGGTCGGCGTCGCCGACGACGACCATGACGGGCACCTGGTTCAGGGCGCGCAGGGCGGGGTAGCGGGCGTGGCTGTTGATGGTGCGCAGGTAGCGGGCGACGGTCTCGGTGGTGGTGCGCGAGTTCATCTGCTCCACGTACGAGACGAGCGCCGGGCTGGGCTGGTCGCCGCCGAAGCCGTACCGCCGGGTCAGCAGCCAGGCGAGGTCGGTGCTGGCCTGCCGGGCTTTGTCGATCATCGGGCCGGTGAACCGGGCCGCACCGGTGAGCAGGGCGAGCAGCGGTCCGCTGGTGCGGTTGAGGATCTCGGGCAGGTTGCCGTAGCTGATGCCGTCGAGCTGGCCGCCCGAGGTCGCGATGAGCACAGCCCCGGCGACCCGGTCGGCGAACAGGTCGGGGTGCTGCTCGGCGCAGGCCATGATGGCCATGCCGCCCATCGAGTGGCCGACCAGCACGATCGGGCCGACCGGGGTGGTGGCCTTGATGACGTCGTAGAGCGCGTCGCCGAGCGCGGGCAGCTCGTACTCGCCCTCGTGCAGGGCGCTGGACAGGCCGTGGCCGGGCTGGTCGTAGAAGACCATGCGGTGCTCGCCGAGCGCGTCGAGGGCCTTGCGCTGGAAGTGGAAGGTGCCCTGGTCGAGGCAGAACCCGTGGACGAAGATGATGGTCGGCTCGGGCGGGCCGGGCTTGCCGAACTCGACCGCGATCCCGTCCACCGGCTCGACGATCTCGACGTGCAGCTGCACGCCGTCGTCGGTGCTGACGGTGAGCGTCTCGTCGTAGGGCAGGCGGCCGAAGGGCTCGTCGGCGTACGGGTCGGTGTCGGTGCGGCGGCTGCGCTTGACGACCAGGCGCTCGACGGCGACCCCGGCGGCGACCCCGGCGGCGGCGACACCGATGACGGCGCCGATCAGCCCGGCCTTGCGCCGGGTGCCCACCGGTTTGTCCTTGGCCACGGCCTTGTCGCCGGCCGCCGTGTCGCTCACGAGATCACCCCGTCGAAGTGCCGCATGCTGTGCTCGGCCGGGACCGGCCGCCCGTGACGCTCGCTCACGCGACATCACCGCGGTAGACCCGCGGCACTCGGGTGCTGCCGAAGCGCGTCACGATCTCGTAGTTGATGGTGCCGACGGCGTCGGCCCAGTCGTCGGCGGTGGGTTCGCCCTGGTCGCCGGGGCCGAACAGGATCACTTCGTCGCCTTCGCCGACCTCGGCGTCGCCGACGTCCAGCACGAACTGGTCCATGCAGACGCGCCCGGCGACGGTGAACCGGCCGCCGTTGAGCAGCACCGGACCGCTGTTGGAGGCGTGCCGGGGAACGCCGTCGGCGTAGCCGAGCGGCACGAGCGCCACGGTCGACTCCCGCTGCGTGACGTAGGTGTGCCCGTAGGAGACGCCCTGGCCGGCGGGCAGGCGCTTGGTCAGCAGCACCCGGGCGCGGGCGGTCATCGCGGGGCGCAGCGTGGCGCGCACCGCGGGGTCGTCGAGCGGCGACAGGCCGTAGACGGCGATGCCGGGGCGGACCAGGTCGAAGTGGGTGTCGGGCCGGGTGAGCGTGGCCGCGGAGTTGGCCAGGTGCCGCACCTGCGGCTGGATTCCGAGACGCTGAGCGGTGTCGAGGGCGTCGGTGAAGGCGGCGAGCTGGCGGTCGACGGTCTCGTGGCCGGGCGCGTCGGCGCAGGCGAAGTGGCTCCACGCGCCGACGACCTCGGCGTACCCGTCGGCCTGGGCCTTGCCCGCGGCCTCGACGAGCTGCGGCCACTCGGGGGCGGCCGCGCCGCCGCGGGACAGCCCAGTGTCGATCTTGAGGTGGACGCGTGCGGCCCGCCCGGCCTCGCGTGCCCCGGCGGTCACCGCGGTGAGCTGCGACAGGCTGGCCACGCTGAGATCCACGTCACCGGCGATCGCTCGGGCCACCGGCTGGCCGGGCAGCCAGAGCCAGGCCAGAACCGGTGTGCTCAGGCCCGCGTCACGCAACCCGAAGGCCTCGTCCAGGGTGCAGACGCCGAGCCAGGTCGCGCCGCCGGACAGCGCCGCGCGGGCGGCGGGGATCATGCCGTGCCCGTACCCGTCGCCCTTGACCACGGCCATGACCTGGGCGCTGGTGCTCGACCGCAGGGTGCGCACGTTGGCGCGGATCGCGTCGAGGTCCACCACGACCTGCGAATGAGCGTCGGCCTGCCACATGAGTCCCAGCCTACCCAGCAGTACGCCGAGGACCCCCGAGGGCCGCGCCCGGTCCCAAACCCCACCCAAATCGATCATGAAGTTGTGCCGGCGACACGCCGCTGAACCGTGCCATAGGTTCATGATCATCAGGGTGGGGCGGGGGGCACAGTAGGGTGGAGGGCGTGTTGGTGCTGGTGTTGGATACGGCCACGCCTGCGGTGACGGCCGCGCTGGCCGAGGTGAAGCCGTCGGGACAGGCCGTGCTGGCGCAGCGGGCGACGGTGGACGGCCGCGCGCACGGCGAGCTGCTCGCCCCGCAGATCGACGCGCTGCTGGCCGAGGCCGGGGTCAAACCCCGCGACCTGGCCGCGGTGGTCGCCGGGGTCGGGCCGGGCCCGTTCACCGGGCTGCGGGTCGGCCTGGTCACCGCGGCGTCGCTGACCATGGCGCTGAACATCCCGGCGTACGGCGTCTGCACGCTGGACGCGCTGGGTCTGCGCACCGCGGGCCGGGCTCTGGTGGCGACGGACGCGCGGCGGCGCGAGGTCTACTGGGCGGTGTACGCCGACGGCAGCCCGCTGACCGGCCCGGCCGTGGACAAGCCCGCCGACGTCGCGCCGCGGCTCGCGGAGTTCGCGGTGACCGCCGCGGTCGGCGAGGGCGCGGTGAAGTACGCCGACGTGCTCGGCCTGCCCGCCGGCGAGCAGCTCTACCCGGACCCGTCGGCGCTGGTGGAGCTGGCGGCGCAGCGGGTGCGCAACGGCGCCCCGACCGAGCCGCTGACCCCGCTCTACCTGCGCCGACCCGACGCGGTCGAGCCGTCCGCCCGCAAACCGGCCCTGTCCGCGAGCGAGCGATGAAGATCGAGCGGCTGCGCTGGTGGCAGATCGAGGATCTGCTGCCGGTCGAGGCCGACCTGTTCGGCGCGGAGGCGTGGACCGCGGCGATGTTCTGGAACGAGCTGGCCAACGGCCACCACTACCTGATCGCGACCGAGGACGACGGCACCGTGCTCGGCTACGCCGGGCTGGCCGTCGGCCAGGGCGAGGGCTGGGTCAACAACATCGCGGTACGCCGGGACGCGCAGCGGTGCGGCATCGGCCGGGCCCTACTGGAGGCGCTGCTCGCCGAGGGCCGGCGGCACCAGGTGAAGCAGGTGCTGCTGGAGGTCGCCGCCGACAACGCGCCCGCGCAGCGGCTGTACGCCGCCTACGGCTTCGAGGTCATCGGCATCCGCAAGGGCTACTACCAACCCAGTAACGCCGACGCACTGGTGATGCGCCGGGAGGAGAAGGCGTGAGCACGAGCGAACCTCTGGTTTTGGGGATCGAGAGCAGCTGCGACGAGACCGGTGTGGGCATCGTGCGGGGGCACACCCTGCTGGCCGACGCGCTGGCGTCCAGCGTGGACGAGCACGCCCGCTTCGGCGGGGTGGTGCCGGAGGTGGCCAGTCGGGCGCACCTGCAGGCGCTGGTTCCGACGCTGCACCGGGCGCTGGACGAGGCCGGGGTGACCCTGGCCGACATCGACGCGATCGCCGTCACCGCCGGACCCGGCCTGGCCGGGGCGCTGCTGGTAGGCGTGGCCGGGGCTAAAGGCCTGGCGCTGGCCACCGAGAAGCCGATCTACGGCGTGAACCACCTGGCGGCGCACGTCGCCGTGGACACCCTGGAGCACGGGCCGCTGCCCGAGCCCGCGATCGCGCTGCTGGTCTCCGGCGGGCACTCGTCGCTGCTGCGGGTCGACGACCTGGCCCGCGGGGTGACCCCGCTCGGCGCGACCATCGACGACGCCGCCGGGGAGGCCTTCGACAAGGTGGCCCGGCTGCTGGGCATGCCGTTCCCGGGCGGCCCGCCGATCGACAAGGCCGCCCGCGACGGCGACCCGCTGTCGATCACCTTCCCGCGCGGCCTGACCGGGCCGAAAGACCTGGTCGAGCACCGGTTCGACTTCTCCTTCTCCGGACTGAAGACGGCCGTGGCGCGCTGGGTCGAGGCCCGTCAGCGCTCCGGCGAGCCGGTGCCGGTCAACGACGTCGCGGCGAGCTTCCAGGACGCGGTCTGCGACGTGCTGACCCGCAAGGCCATCGACGCCTGTCGCAGCCAGGGCATCGAGACGCTGGTCATCGGCGGCGGCGTGGCGGCGAACTCGCGGCTCAAGGCGATGGCGGCCGAGCGCGCGGCGCAGTACGGCATCACCGTGCGGGTGCCGCGGCCCAAGCTGTGCACCGACAACGGGGCCATGGTGGCCGCGCTCGGGTCGCATCTGGTCGCCGCCGGCACCGCACCGTCCAAGCTGGACTTCGCGGCCGACTCCGCGATGCCGCTCACGCTCGTCGGGGTGTAGCTTTGCCCGGTGCTGAGGGCGACGACGTGATCGTGCGTATGTGGGAGGTGCGCGCCTATCCGCGCACCTTCACCGAGCTGCTGGACTGGGTGTGCGAGGAGGCGGTGCCGCGGCTGGAGGTCGAGCCGCTGCACATCGCGAGCGAGGTGTTCTCCTCGACCGACCTGCGCGTCGTGGTGATCTCGCGCTGGCGCGGCGAGCCCCGCCCGCTGGCCGACCCGCCCGAGGGCCTCGCCGCCCGCTCGCCCCACGTCTGGGACTTCGCCCCCGTCGACCGCTGACCCGCGCCTTCGGCGTGGCCGGCCGTGATGATCGCCGGTTCCGGTCATGATCTGCGGTCTCGCCCCACGAATCGCCCTGAAACGGCGATCTTGCGAGTGGTGGTGCGCCGTTTCGGCGTGGCTGCTGCGGTCCCCGGGCGGGTGCGGGTGAGGATGGGGGCCACCCCGGCATGGAGGGGTGCGTATGGTCTCGCGTCGTGGCGTGCTGCTCGGCGGCGGTGCCGTGGTCGTGGCCGGGCTGTTCGGGCGGCCGGCGAGCGCGACAGGCCCGGCGAGTGATCCGTTCACGCTGGGTGTGGCCTCGGGGGACCCGACCCCGGACGGCTTCGTGCTGTGGACCAGGCTGGCGGTGACGCCGATGGCCGAGGACGGCCGCGGGGGCATGGCCGACCGGGCGTACGAGGTCTGGTGGCAGGTGTCGCCCGACGAGCGCTTCACCCGGCCGGTCGCGTCCGGTATGAGCTGGGCGGAGCCGTCCTGGGCGCACAGCGTGCACGCCGAGCCGACGGGCCTGGAACCCGGCCGGGAATACTTCTACCGCTTCGGCGTCGACCGCTGGGTCTCCCCGGTGGGCCGCACCCGCACCGCCCCGGCAAGGCCCACCCTGCCGGCGGCCCTGAACCTGGCCTTCCTGTCCTGTGCGCAGTACGAGCACGGCTTCTTCACCGGCTACCGCCGGATCGCGGAGTCCGAACCGGAGCTGATCGTGCATCTGGGCGACTACGTCTACGAGTACGCGGCGCACGTCTACAACGCCCCGAGCGGCAACGTGCGCGACCACGCCGGCCCGGAGACGCAGACACTGGCCGACTACCGGCAGCGTTTCGCGCAGTACAAACTGGACCCGGATCTGCAGGCGGCGCACGCGGTCGCGCCGTGGCTGGTGGTCTTCGACGACCACGAGGTTGACAACAACTGGGCGGGGCCGGTGCCGGAGCGGCCCAACCCGCGCTTCGACCGGCGGCGCACCGCGGCCATGCGGGCGTACTGGGAGAACATGCCGCTGCGGTACGCCCGCCAGCCGCGCGGCACGGCGCTGCCGCTGCACCGCCGTGTGCGCTGGGGCAAGCTGGCCACCTTCCACCTGCTCGACACCCGGCAGTACCGCGACGACCAGGGCTGCGGCGACGGCTACCGGGACTGCCCGGCCGCGACGGACCCGGCCCGCTCCATCCTCGGCGCGCCGCAGGAGAAGTGGCTGCTCGACGGCTTCCGGCGCAGCGGCGCGACCTGGGACATCCTGGCCCAGCAGGTCTTCTTCTCGCAGCGCGACCGCGATCCCGGTCCGGTGCTGAGCACCAGCCAGGACGCCTGGGACGGGTACGCAGCCTCCCGGCAGCGGGTGGTGCGCGGCTGGCTCGACGCGAAGGTGCGCAACGCGGTGGTGCTCACCGGGGACGTGCACGCGCACTGGGCGGCCGACGTCAAACTCGACTTCGCCGACCCGGACGCGCCGGCCGTCGGCTCGGAGCTGATCTGCACCTCGCTGACCACAGGCGGCGACGGCTTCGACTCGGACCCGGCGACGCACCCGTTCCTGGCCCACAACAAGCACCTGCACCTGTACAACGGCCAGCGCGGCTACGTGCGGGCCACGGTCACCCCGGCCGAGCTGGCCGCCGACTTCATGACCCTGCCGTACGTGCACCGCGCCGGCGCGCCGGCCCAGCGCAAGGCGGGCTTCGTGATCGCCGACGGGGTGCCCGGCCTGCAGCGGCGCTACCTGCGTCCGTTCACCGGCCCGCAGGCGTTCGCACCCCGGGAGCTGGCCGACCACACGGTGTGGACGGAGACGGAACGCCCGTGACGAGATCCCGGCCTTGCGGAGGTGCCGCGAGCGTCCCACCCTCCGGTAACCTCTGCGCGTGCTGGACATCCGGAGGCCGCGACGACGGGGCGCGATCCTGTTCGACCTCTACGAGACCTTGATCCCGGATCGGACACCGGCCCAGCGCGACGAGGTCAGTCGGCGCATGGCCGTTGCGCTGGGCGTGGACGCCGACCGGTTCGCCACGCTGTTCCGGGGCACCATGCTGGCCCGGATGCGCGGCGAGTTCGGCACGTTGAGCGAGACCATCCGCACCCTGGCCTACCGGTTGGGCGGCGAGCCGACGGACACGGCTGTGCGCTTTGCGGAGGTGGCCAGGCTGCGGTTCACCCGGGAGGTGCTGTGGCCCTCGCCCGGGGTGCTGTCGGTGCTGGACGGGCTGCGCGCCGCGGGCCATCCGCTGGGGCTGGTCACCAACTGCTCGACGGAGACCGTGACGCTGTGGCGGGAGCAGCCGCTGGCGCCGCGCTTCGACGTGGCCGGTTTCTCCTGCCTGCTCGGGGTGACCAAGCCCGACCCGGTGCTGTTCCTCAAGGTGTGCGGCGACCTGGGGGTCACGCCGCAGGAGTGCGTCTACGTCGGCGACGGACACGGGGGAGAGCTGGCCGCGGCCGCGGCGCTCGGCATGCGCGTGGTGCGCACCGTCGAGCACGCCGACAGTGATCCGGCTTGGAACGGGGAGACCGTCCACCGTCTGGGTGACCTACCGGCCCTGCTGGCTGCCTGAATGCCGGGAAAACCGGTGGCGTTCGCCGGGGCGGCCCAGTAAGTTCGGCTCCGCTATGCGTTCCTTACCTCTGCCCGATCCGGGCACCCCCGACACCAGGTCAGCCATCCGGTATCTGTGGTGGCTGGCCTCGCGCCAGTCCCGGACCATCGGCTTCGGCATGTTCTTCGGCATCACCTGGATGCTGGTGGGCGCGCTGATCCCCATGGTCATCGGCAAGGCGATCGACGCCGGCATCACCACCAAGGACACGTCCGCCCTGGCCAGCTGGGCCGGGGCGTTCCTGCTGCTGGGGCTGGTGCAGGCGGGCAGCGGCATCATGCGGCACCGCAACGCGGTGTTCAACTGGATGTCGGCGAACTTCCGCACCGTGCAGGCGGTCGTCCGGCACGCCAACCGCCTCGGCGCGACGCTGCCCAAACGCATGGCCACCGGCGAGGTCGTCGCCATCGGCGCGGCCGACACCAGCCACATCGGCAACGCGCTCGACATCACCGCCCGCGGCTCGGCCGCCATCGTCAGCCTGGTCACCGTCACGGTCATCCTGCTGACCGCGTCGGTCAAGCTCGGCCTGGTCGTGCTGCTCGGCGTGCCGGTCCAGATGGCGGTGGTGAGCCTGCTCATCAAGCCGCTGCACCGCCGCCAGCAGGCCTACCGCGACCAGCAGGGCGCGCTCACCGGCCGGGCCGTGGACATCGTCGCCGGCCTGCGCGTGCTGCGCGGCATCGGCGGCGAGCAGGTCTTCGCCGAGCGATACCGGACCCAGTCGCAGCAGCTGCGCGAAGCCGGCGTACGAGCGGCGCGCATCGACTCGCTGCTGGAGTCCATCCAGGTGCTGATGCCGGGACTGTTCCTCGCGCTGGTCACCTGGCTCGGGGCGCGCCTGGCGGTGGCCGGTGAGATCCAGCCCGGCGAGTTGGCCAGCTTCTACGGGTACGCCGCGTTCCTGGTCATGCCGATGCGCACGCTCGCGGAGATGCTGGAGAAGATGACGCGGGGCCACGTCTCGGCGGGCCGGGTGCTCAAGGTGCTGCGGCTGGAGCCGGAGATCACCGCTCCCTCGTCGCCGCAGCCGCTGCCCGAGCACGGCGCGCTGGTCGACGTGAAGTCCGGCCTGTCGCTGCGACCCGGCGTGCTCACCGTGCTGGCCGCGGACCGGCCCGAGGACGCGATCGAGATCGCCGACCGGCTTGGCCGGTACACCGAGGGCGAGGTCACGCTGGGCGGCGTGCCGCTGTCCGCGGCGACCCGTGACGAGGTGCGCGCCCGCATCCTGGTCGCAGACAACAACGCCCGGCTGTTCAGCGGCCCGCTGCGCGAGGAACTCGACCCCACCGGGACGGCCGGCGACGAGCAGATCATGTCCGCGCTGCGTACGGCCAGCGCCGAGGAGGTCCTCGACGCGCTGCCGGACGGGCTCGACGCGTTCGTCGCCGAGCGCGGCCGGGAGTTCTCCGGCGGGCAGCAGCAGCGGCTGCGGCTGGCCCGCGCGCTGGTGGCCGACCCACCGATCCTGATCATGGTCGAGCCGACCAGCGCCGTCGACGCGCACACCGAGGCCCGCATCGCGCGCCGCATCGGCCCCGCGCGCCAGGGCCGCACGACCCTGCTCGCCGGCACCAGTCCGCTGCTGCTGGACCAGGCCGACCACGTCGCCTTCGTCGAGGACGGCAAGGTCGTCGCCGAGGGCACCCACCGCGACCTGCTGGCCGCCGAACCCCGCTACCGCGCCGTCGTGACCCGGAGCGTGGACGCGTGAACACGTACGACAAGGGGACAAGGGCATGAGCAGGGTTCAGCTGCCGGTCGCGGATGCGGCCGCGGTGCGCCGGTACGCGCGCCGGCTGCTCGGACGGCACCCCGGGGCGCTCGCGCGGGTGGTGCTGCTGCACGGGCTCGCCGCGCTCGCCGGGCTGGTCACGCCGTACCTGCTGGGCAAGCTGATCGGTGGGATCCAGCACGGCATGACGGTGTCCGGGGTCGACGGCATCGCGCTCGGCCTCGTGACGTTCGTGTTGGTGCAGGCGGTGCTGACCAGGTTCGCCGCGTTCTCGTCGGCGACGCTGGGCGAGCGGGTGCTGGCCGAGCTGCGCGAGGAGTTCGTCGACCGGGTGCTCGCCATCCCGCTGTCGACCGTGGAGCGGGCGGGCACCGGCGACCTGGTCACCCGTACCAGCCGGGATGTCGCGCAGCTGTCGCACAGCATGCGCCGCGGCGTACCGGAGACGCTGATCGCCCTGGTCACGCTTATCCTGACGGCCGCCGCACTGGTCTGGCTGTCCCCGCTGATGGCGCTGCCCTGCCTGGTCGGCGCGCCCATCATCATCGGCAGCGCCCGCTGGTACCTGCGCCGCGCGCCCAAGGCCTACCTGCGCGAGAACGCCGCCTCCTCTGAGGTCATCGACGGGCTCACGGAGACCTTCGACGGCGCCCGCACCACCGAGGCGCTGCGCACCGGCGCGCGCCGCATCGGCCGCACCGACCGCGACCTGCGCGAGCAGTACCGGGCCGAGCGGGGCACGCTGCGGCTGCGCACCTTCTTCTGGCCGTTCGTCGACCTGGGCTTCACGCTGCCGGTGGCGGCCACCCTGTTCCTCGGCGGCTGGTTCTACATCCAGGGCTGGGTGCCGCTGGCGGTCGTCGTCACCGCCGTGTTCTACGTGCAGCAGCTGATCGAGCCGATCGACCGCCTGCTCGGCTGGGCCGACGAGCTGCAGGTCGGCGCGACGTCGCTGGCCCGGCTGCTGGGCGTGGCCGAGATCGGCGACGACCGTGAGGTCACCGGCGCCCGCCCCGACTCGGAGCGGCTGACCGCGACGGACGTGCGCTACGCGTACGTCGAGGGCCGCGACGTGCTGCACGGCGTGGACCTGTCCATCGCCCCCGGCGAGCGGCTGGCCATGGTCGGACCGTCCGGCGCGGGCAAGTCGACCCTGGGCCGGCTGCTGGCGGGCATCGACGGCCCGCGCACCGGCACCGTCGCGGTCGGCGGCGCGCCGCTGGTCGAACTGCCGCTGGAGGAGTTGCGGGGGCACGTCGCGCTGGTCACCCAGGAGCACCACGTCTTCATGGGCACGCTGCGCGACAACCTGGCGCTGGCCCGGCCGGACGCGTCCGAGGAGCGGCTGCGCGAGGCGCTGGCCGCCGTGGACGCGCTGGACTGGGTGGACGAGCTGCCCGATGGCCTGTCCACCGAGGTCGGCGGCGGGCGGCACGAGGTCTCGCCCGCGCAGGCGCAGCAGCTCGCGCTGGCCCGGCTGGTGCTGGCCGACCCGCACACGCTGGTGCTGGACGAGGCGACGTCGCTGATCGACCCGCGGGCGGCCCGGCACCTGGAGCGGTCGCTGGCGGCGGTGCTCGACGGGCGGACCGTGATCGCGATCGCGCACCGGCTGTTCTCGGCGCACGACGCGGACCGGGTCGCGGTGGTCGAGGACGGGCGGATCGCGGAGCTGGGCTCGCACGACGAACTGGTGGCCGCCGACGGTTCCTACGCCGCTCTCTGGCGCTCCTGGCAGTCCTGACCGCCTGCCCCGTTTGTCATCGACGTTGGCCTATCTCATCGAATCCGAGCGCCGGATTTTCGATGAGATAGGCCAACGTCTAACAGGTCGGGAGGCGGTGCCGGCACACCGGTCAGCGCGGCGTGTACGGCCTCCGGGCCACCGAGGCGGGTGACCAGGGCCGGGGAGAGGTACAGCGACTCGATCGTGCGGGCGGGCCGGCCGTTGAGGGTGCCCTGCGACGACGTGCCCGCGTCCAGGTGCAGGTGCAGCAGGTCCAGGTCGGCGGGCAGCGGCTCGCCGTAGCTGCGCTCGCCCGCAGCGGGGTCGCGGGACAACCCGTCGTACGACAGCAGGAACGAGGTGCCCCGGCCGACCGCCTCGCGCAGCCGCGCCACGAACGCCTCGCGCGGCATCCCGGCCATGTATCGGTGGTCCCGGGCCCGGCTCACGCCCTCGTACGGCGGGTCGAGGTAGACCACGTCGCCGGGTCCGGCCTGGGCGAGCACGTCGGCGTAGTCGGCGGCGTACGCCCGGCAGCCGGTCAGCACGCGGGCGGTGGCGGCCAGCCGGGCGCGCATCACGGCGGGCCGCGCGCCCAGCCGCCGCCGGTCCGGTCCCTGGTTGAAGCCGCCCTCGCGGTTGTAGCGCACCGCCGCCTTGACGCAGCGGGCGAGCAGGTAGAGCAGGCAGTGCGGCTCGTGGGTCTCGTTGAAGCGGGTGCGCACCGCGTCGTAGTACGCCTTCGGGTCGGCGAGCTGCTCGTGCCACAGCCGTTCGTAGTCGTCGGCGAGCGCCACCGGCTCGGCCAGCACCCGCTGCCACAGCCGCATCAGCGGCTCGTTCACGTCGCTGATCTCGGCGGTCTGGCCGATGCGCAGGTGCCTGGCGGCGATGGCGACGGCGGCCGACCCGGCGAACGGCTCCAGCAGGCGCGCGGTGTCCGGCGGCAGCAGGGGCACGATCGCGTGCGCGAGCTGCCGCTTGCTGCCCTGGTACGGGATCGCGTGCGGCACGTCGGCGAGGCTGGGCAGGCGGCGGGGCGGGAAAGGGGCCGGCACGACCATCCATTGTGCTGGATGGTTTCGGCTACCCGCCGGTATGACACCAGCGGATATGTGTCGGCATTCAGCCCAGCGGGTCGGCGAGCAGCTGCTCGAAGGCGAGTTCCGCAGCGCCCAGCAGGGCCGCGTCGCCGCCCAGCTTGGGCGTGCGCAGGCGGACGTGCTCGCGGGTGGCGGGCAGGCCGATGCTGTTCAGGCGGCTGCGCACCTGCGCCGCCGCGGCCAGGTACACGTCTCGCAGCGTGCCGCCGAAGATGACCAGCTCCGGGTTGAAGATGTTGACCAGGTTCGCCACGCCGAAGCCGAGCCAGTCGCCGACCTGGCGTACCGCGACCTGGGCGGTGGCGTCCCCGCGGGCGGCGGCCTCGACCACGGCCAGCACCGCCTCTGCGCCCTGGGCGGTGTCGCGGCCCGCGGCGTGCAGCAGCGCGTGCTCGCCGATCTCGGTCTCCCAGCAGCCGCGGGAGCCGCAGCCGCAGGCGCGGCCGTGCGGATTGACGACCATGTGGCCGACCTCGCCGCCGTAGCCGCCGTGCCCGGTGACCCGGCGGCCGCCGGCGATGATGCCCGCGCCGACGCCGACGTCGCCGTACATGTAGATGATGTTGTCGCAGCCCACGGCGACCCCGCGGGTGTGCTCGGCCAGCGCGCACAGGTCCGCCACGTTGCCGACGGCGACCTGCGGCAGCAGGTCCGGCAGCCGGTCCTGCAGGGCGTGCCCGAGCGGCTCGTCCAGCCAGCCCAGGTGCGGCCCGAGCCGGACCAGGCCGTCCTCGCGGCGGACCAGCCCGCACACGGCGATGCCGGCCCCGATGCACCGGGCCTGCGGCTTGACCTGCTCGGCCATCTGCGCGACGAAGTCGGCGACCGGGCGTACCGCCTCGATGGCCTCGCCGCGCGGGCGCGGCGCCTCCCGCTGATCCAGGATGACGCCGCCCAGCCCGACCCGCGCCACCCGGATCCGGTCCACCTCCACGCTCGCGGCGTAGGCGTAGACCAGGTCCGAGGACGGGCGGACCACCAGTGACGGCCGGCCGGCCCGGCCGGTCTCGCGCGGCGCCTCCTCGCTGACCAGGCCGACAGCGGCCAGGTCAGCGGTGAGGGCGCCGATGGTGGAGCGGTTGAGACCGAGTTCGGAGGTGAGCTCGGCACGGGAGATAGAGCCGCGCACGTGCACGAACCGCAGCAACGCGCCGAGGTTCTGCCGCCGGATCTCCTCCTGGCTCGGTCCCGCTCGCATGATTCTCCCGTTTACAGGCGTACGTCGGTCAGCTGCTCGCGGCCGCGCGCCGACGCGAGAAGGCGTCCACGCTCGCCGCCAGCAGGAGCACGATGCCGGTGGCGACGTACTTGTACGCCGAGCTCCAGCCGACCAGGCCCATGCCGTTGATGATCATCGTGATCACCAGGCCGCCGAGCACCGCGTCCAGGACACGGCCCTTGCCGCCGAAGAGGCTGGTGCCGCCGATGACCGCCGCCGCGACGCCGTACAGCAGCACGTTCGAACCGCCGGTGTTCGGGTCGACGGAGCGCGCCATGCTGGCGGCCAGGATGCCGCTGACGGCCGCCATCGCGGAGCAGATGACGAACGCGGAGATGCGGATGCGGTCCACGGCGATACCGGCGCGGCGGGCCGCCTCGCGGTTGCCGCCGACGGCGTAGATGTGGCGGCCGAAGGCGGTCCGGCGCAGCACGAACGTCCACAGCAGCAGGAGCACGCCGATCACGGGCACCACGATCGGCACGCCCTTGAGCGAGAACAGCGGGTTGCGGCTGCGCTCCTCGTTCAGCACGGCGACCGCGACGCCCACCAGCACCGCCAGGCCGATCACCCGGAAGGCGACGACCTGCCACAGCATCGCGGGCAGCCCGCGGCGGCGGCGGTTGCGCTGCTGGATCAGCTGCGTGGCGGCGAAACCGAGCACGGTCAGCGCGCCCAGCGCCCAACCGACCATCGGCGGCATGTACTCGTTCTCCAGCGAGATGATGATCTCGTCGCGGACCGAGATGTTGGTGCCCTCCTTGAGCAGCCACAGCACGGTGCCCTGGAAGGCCAGGAAGCCCGCGAGGGTGACCACGAAGGAGGGGATGCCGACCTTCGCCACCAGGAAGCCCAGCAGCAGGCCGATCACGACACCGGTGACGACCGCCGCGGCCACGCCGACGTACCAGGGGTAGCCGTTCGTGGTCAGCATGATCGCGAGCACCGCGGCGCAGACGCCCGACGCGAAACCGGCGCTGAGGTCGATCTCGCCGAGCAGCAGCACGAAGACCAGGCCCATGCCGAGCACGACGATGGGCCCGGCCTGCGTCAGCAGGTTGGCGAAGTTCAGCGGGGTGAGGAAGGACGGCCGGGCGGCCGAGAAGACGACCGTCAGCACGATGATGCCGAGCACCGCCGGCAGCGCGCCCATGTCGCCGCTGCGGACCCGCTGCCCGTAGCTGCGCAGGTAACCCCAGAGGCCGCCGTCGTCCTTGGCCGGGGTGGCGACCTTGGCCGCCTCGTACGAATTCGTGGTGGTCGCGCTCACGCTGCGGCTCCTTCCTCGACGAGGCCCAGCTGGCCGCTGCGGCCGGAGGTGATCAGCTCGACCACCTGCGAGTGGGTGACTTCCGACGTCTTGACCTGGGCCGCCATCCGTCCCAGGTACAGCGCGGCGATGCGGTCGGAGACAGCGAACACGTCGTTCATGTTGTGGGAGATCAGCACAACGGCCAGACCGTTGTCAGCCAGGCGGCGGACCAGTTCCAGCACCTGCTGGGTCTGCGCCACGCCGAGGGCGGCGGTGGGCTCGTCGAGGATGACCAGCTTGCTGTTCCAGAGCACGGCCTTGGCGATCGCCACGGTCTGCCGCTGGCCGCCGGAGAGGCTGGACACCTGCTGGCGGACCGACTTGACGGTACGCACCGACAGGCCGGCCAGGGTCTGCTGGGCGAGCTGCTCCATCGTCGGCTCGTCGAGGATCATGCCGCTCTTCTTCTCGCGGCCCAGGAACATGTTCTGAACGATGTCCAGGTTGTCGCAGAGGGCGAGATCCTGGTACACGATCTCGACGCCGTGGCTCGCGGCGTCGCGCGGGTTGTGGACGTGGACCTGCTTACCCTCCATCAGGTATTCGCCTGAGTCGATGGGGTAGATCCCGCCGATGCACTTGACCAGCGTTGACTTGCCGGCGCCGTTGTCGCCGACGAGTGCGGTTACCTCGCCTGGGTGGACCTGGAAGGCGACGTCCCGCAGCACCTGCACCGGGCCGAAGCTCTTGTTGATTCCACGCAGTTCGAGTAGAGGGGTTCCCATCAGGGCGCTCCGTTCGAGGGGTTACTGCCTGTTCCACAGATGTGGTCCCTGGGTGCCTTGCGACCCCCAGGGACCACATTCCGGTCGATCAATCAGGTCAGCTGATGCCGGCCTCGGTGCACTTGGCCGCGAAGTCGGCGGTGCACAGCTCTGCCTTGGTGACGTAGCCGTCGGTGACGACGTCCTTCACGTTCGCGAAGTAGATCGCCTGCGGCTCCAGCAGGACCGAGGGCACGTCCTTGCCGGTCTCGGAGTCCTTGGTGGTCTGCGAGACGGACTTGGTCTGACCCTGGGCCAGGGCGATCGCCAGCTCGGCGGTCGCGGTGGCCTCCTTCTTGACGGCCTTGTACACGGTCATGCACTGGTCGCCGAGGAGGATGTTCTGCAGGCCCTGCACGGTCGCGTCCTGGCCGGTGACCGGGACCTTGCCGTTGAGCTTGTTCTTCTTCAGGATCGAGATCGCCGCGTTGCCCAGGCCGTCGTTCGCGGCGAGCACGCCGTCGATCTTGCCGTTGGCCTTGGTCAGCATCTGCTCGAAGAGAACGCCGCCCTGCGCGTTGTCCCAGTCCGGCACGGCCTGGTCGTCGACGAGGGTGTACTCCTTGGCGTCGTACTTCGGCTTCAGCACCGACACGCCGCCCTCCTTGAAGAGGGTCGCGTTGTTGTCGGTCGGCGAGCCGTTCAGCTGCGCGATGGCCGGGTTCTTGGTGCCCTTCTCAGTGAGGCACTTGACCAGGCCCTCACCTTGCAGGCGACCGACCGCGACGTTGTCGAAGGACACGTAGTACTTCGCGTTGCCGCCCAGCGTGAGCCGGTCGTAGTCGATGGTCGGGATGCCCTGCGCCGCGGCCTTGTCCAGCACGGCCTTGCCGGTGCCGGAGTCGAGGTTGACGATGACCAGGACGGTGACGCCCTTGGTGATCATCTGGTCCGCGATGCTCTGGAACTGGGTCTTGTCACCCTGGGCGTTCTGGATGTCGTACTTGACGTTGGCGGCCTTGAAGGCCTCCTCCAGGTACTTGCGGTCCGCGGTCTCCCAGCGGGCCGAGGACTTGCTGTCCGGCAGGATGACGCCGACGAAGGGCGTCTTCGAGTCGGCGGGCTGGGTGTCTTCCGCACAGGCGGCCAAGCCGGTGACGGCCATCAGGCCGGTCATGGCTACAGCCAGGATCCCTTTGCGCATCGTTGCTCAAATCCTCTCGGATTCAGGGGTGTGTATAGGTGGTGCGGGCGGCCCCGCCGGGTTCCGGGACCAGGCGAGTCCAACAGCGTTCATCAGTGCGTGAGGCCGGTCACACGGGGTTTTGTTGTGTGCGACAACGTATGCGCAACAAATGCAAACGCGCAAGCCCAAGGTTTGTTGTTGGCAATAACAATTCAGCAACGTCCCCGTAACCCGCCCGCTCGCTGCCCTTTCCCGCCGCGCCGATCTTGCGCGAACAGTGGGTACGACACACTCAATCCCGGCAATTGGACAACGGTTCGTGCAAGATCAACATGATCTTGGCAGCGGCAGCGGCAGCGGCAGCGGCTGGGTGTGGCGGGGTGGCGGGTGTGGGTGCTTGCGCGGAGAGTTTTTGAGCGGTGGGTCCGAGCGGTGGGTCCGGCCGCTGGATCGCGCGTCGTCAGGCGGCCGGCATCGTCCCAGGCCGCGCGTTGTCTACGACAAACGGACATATAGGCGGGACTACCGGCGAAGATCCGTTTTTGTGGACGCTGGCTGTCCCTATAGGGGCGTCCAGCGTCCACAAAAACGGATCATGAATGGAAGCGGCAAGCATCGGTCCGGCTGCGAGCCGTCCGTGTGTAGGCCGTCCTGTGCGACATCGAGTTCACCATCGAGGCCGGCAAGCTGGGGCGCTGGTTCGGGGCGGGTCAGGCGCGGGCGATGGGGGCCAGCGTCGCGGAGGTCAGGCGGACCAGGTCGGCTGGGGCGAGCCGGAGTTGCAAACCGCGCTTGCCGGCGGAGACGTAGATCAGGTCGCCGTCCAGCGCCGACTGGTCGATCACCGTGGGCAGGCGTTTGCGCTGGCCGAGGGGGCTGATGCCGCCGCGTACGTACCCGGTGGTCTTCTCCGCGAGGTCACGGTCGGCCATCGCGGCCTTCTTGCCGCCGGCCGCGGCCGCCAGCGCCTTGAGGTCGATCTCGCCGGTCACCGGCACCACGGCCACGGTCAGCGCGCCGTCGACCTCGGTGACCAGCGTCTTGAACACCCGCGCCGGGTCGGCCCCGATCGCGTCGGCGACCAGCGCCCCGTAGTTCGGGGAGTCGGGCGAGACCTCGTAGGTGTGCAGCGTGTGCTTCACCTTCTGCTTCGTCAGCAGTGCTGTCGCGGGAGTCCCCTGGCTGGCCACGCCGCGATGCTACCGCCGCCGCCCGCTGGCCCACGGCTCACCCGGCCACGGCTCGCCCAGCCCCGGCTCACCCGGCCACGCGCTCCACCCGCCGGCCCACCCGTCATCCCTCCAGCGCCCGAACCCGCCCCGTCCGGTCCGCCCGGCCGCCCTGCGCCTTGGTGATCACGGTGGCAGGGGTGGCGACACGCCGTCGAACACGTCCCCAAGTTCATGATCAGCGCGGTCAGGGGGTGGGGGTGGCGAGGATGGCGAGGGGGGTGGTGGCGGTGCGGGTGAGGAGGAGGGAGGCGGGGTTCGGGCCGGAGAGGCGGAGGTCGCGGCGGAGTTGTTCGACGTCGAGGGCGCTGCCGCGTTTGAGGATTTCGAGGCGGCCGACGCCGCGGTCGCGGAGGGTGGCGCGCAGGCGTTTGAGGGAGAAGGGCAGGACCTCGTCGACCGTGAAGCAGCGGCCGAAAGGGGAGGTGATGGGGGTGTCGGACCAGATGTAGGCGATGTTGGGGTCGGCGAGCCAGCCGTCGTGGGCGGCGGCGAACTCGGCGACGAGGTGGGCGCGGACGACGGCGCCGTCGGGGTCGGTGACGTAGCGGCCGGGCGGGGCGACCGGGGCGGACTGCTCACCGGTGCCGGTGAGTTCGTGCGGGACACCGTCGCGGAAGACGGTCGCGCGGCGCGGCGTGGTCGCGAGCGGGCCGCACCAGGCGGCGGCCTCGACCACGTCGCCGTCGACGGAGACCAGTTCCAGTTCGCAGCCCGCGGGCAGTAGTGCTTGGTCGATGCCGGGGGCGAGTTTGAGCACCGTGTGCGGGATCCGCTGCGGGAGGGAGACCACCCAGTCCCAGGGCGGGGAGTAGTCCTCGGGGCGGAACACGCGGCGGCCGCCGCTGCGGCGGGCCGGGTCGCAGAACACGGCGTCGACCAGGCTCAGGTCGAAGTCCTGGGCGTCGCCGCAGGTCACGGTCGCGTCGGGGGCGTTGAATGCGGCGCAGGCGGCGGTCAGCGGGTCGGCATCGACGCCGTACGCCCGGATGCCGGTGGCGGCGAGGGTGCGCAGGTCGGCGCCCAGGCCGCAGCCCAGGTCGGCCAGGGCCGTGACACCGGCGGCGCGCAGGCGGGCCGCGCGGCGTACCGCGACGATCTCACGGGTGGCCTGCTCCAGGCCCGCGCGGGTGAGGAAGACACGCCCGGCGTCCGCGCCGAACTTGGCCGCGGCCCGGCCGCGCAGCGCGACCTGGGTGAGGGCGGCGGCGGCCAGGCCCGGCGGCACGCCGCGGGCCCGCAGCGCCGACGCGGCGGCCAGTTCGTCGGTCCCGGCCAGCTCACCCGCGAGGTCCAGCGCCGCGACACCTTCGGGGGTACGCAGCAGCGCCAGCTGATCGAGATCCACGGCCCCATTCTCGCAGCGCCCCGCCGACCGGATCGAGAAGGTCACAGTGGCCCGGCGACACGCCCCGGTGAGCGCTGGACACCTGGTGAATCGGATAATTCACCGAGTGGCGGCTGGCACTCTCCTTGACTGAGTGCTAGACGCGGCATAATGTTCGGAGTTAGCACCCTGCCCTGCAGAGTGCTAACGCATGACCCGCCCGGCGAGGCCGACACCCGCGACGACGGCAGCGCTCGGGCGAAGACTTGACCAGAAGACAACACCCGGGGCTCGTGCCGCGAGAACCCGGGGCTATACCCCAGGAGGGTATGCTCGTGACTACCGCGACGAAGGTTGCGATCAAGCCGCTCGAGGACCGGATCCTGGTCCAGGCGAACGAGGCTGAGACCACCACCGCGTCGGGCCTCGTGATCCCCGACACCGCCAAGGAGAAGCCGCAGGAGGGCACCGTCCTGGCTGTCGGTCCCGGCCGCGTCGACGACAAGGGCAACCGCATCCCGGTCGACGTCAAGGTGGGTGACAAGGTCATCTACTCGAAGTACGGCGGCACCGAGGTCAAGTACGCCGGCGAGGAGTACCTGCTGCTCTCCGCCCGCGACGTCCTCGCGGTCGTCGAGAAGTGATCCGTGCGATGCCCCGGCCCGCCCGCGAGGGTGAGCCGGGGCATCGTGACGTTTAAGGGAGACGATTGATGCCTAAGATCCTTAGCTTCTCCGACGACGCGCGGCACCTGCTCGAGCACGGTGTCAACGCGCTCGCCGACGCCGTCAAGGTCACGCTCGGCCCGAAGGGCCGCAACGTGGTGCTCGACAAGAAGTTCGGCGCGCCCACGATCACCAACGACGGCGTGACCATCGCCAAGGAGATCGAGCTGTCGAGCCCGTACGAGAACCTGGGCGCGCAGCTGGTCAAGGAGGTGGCGACCAAGACGAACGACGTCGCGGGCGACGGCACCACCACCGCCACCGTGCTGGCCCAGGCGATGGTCCGCGAGGGCCTGCGCAACGTGACCGCGGGCACCAACCCGGCCGGTCTCAAGCGCGGCATCGACGCGGCCGTCACCAAGGTCAGCGACGCGCTGCTGGCCAAGGCCGCCCCGGTGGCCGACAAGTCCGATATCGCGCAGGTCGCGACGATCTCGGCGCAGGACTCGACCATCGGTGAGCTGATCGCCGAGGCGATGGACAAGGTCGGCCGCGACGGTGTCATCACCGTCGAAGAGGGCTCGACGATGACCACCGAACTCGACATCACCGAGGGCATGCAGTTCGACAAGGGCTTCATCTCGCCGCACTTCGTCACCGACCCCGAGTCGGGCGAGGCCGTGCTGGACGACCCGTACATCCTCATCACCACCAGCAAGATCTCCTCGATCGAGGAGCTGCTGCCGCTGCTGGAGAAGGTCCTGCAGACCAGCAAGCCGCTGCTGATCGTGGCCGAGGACGTCGACGGCCAGGCCCTGAGCACCCTCGTGGTGAACTCGATCCGCAAGACCGTCAAGGTCGCCGCGGTGAAGGCCCCCGGCTTCGGCGACCGCCGCAAGGCGATGCTGCAGGACCTCTCCGTGCTCACCGGCGGCGAGCTGATCGCCCCCGAGCTGGGCTACAAGCTCGACGGCGTCACCCTGGAGCAGCTCGGCCAGGCCCGCCGCGCGGTCATCACCAAGGACACCACCACGATCGTGGACGGTGCCGGCGTGCAGGCCGAGGTCGACGCGCGGGTCTCGCAGATCCGCAAGGAGATCGAGGCCTCGGACTCCGACTGGGACAAGGAGAAGCTGGGCGAGCGCCTGGCCAAGCTGTCCGGCGGCATCGCCGTCATCAAGGTCGGCGCCGCGACCGAGGTCGAGATGAAGGAGCGCAAGCACCGCATCGAGGACGCCATCGCGGCCACCCGCGCGGCGGTCGAGGAGGGCATCGTGCCCGGCGGCGGCGCGGCGCTCGCGCAGATCGTGAGCGTGCTCGACGACGACCTCGGCTTCACCGGCGAGGAGAAGGTCGGTGTCTCGATCGTGCGCAAGGCGCTGGTCGAGCCGCTGCGCTGGATCGCCCAGAACGCCGGCCACGACGGCTACGTCATCGTGCAGAAGGTCCAGGGCAGCGACTGGGGCACCGGCCTCGACGCGGCCAAGGGCGAGTTCGTCGACCTGGTCAAGTCCGGCATCGTCGACCCGGTGAAGGTGACCCGCAACGCGGCCATCAACGCCGCGTCGATCGCGGGCCTGCTGCTCACCACCGAGTCCCTGGTGGTCGAGAAGCCGGCCAAGGCCGAGCCCGCCGGCAACGGCGGCCACGGCCACTCGCACGGCCACGGTCACCAGCACGGCCCGGGTTTCTGAGCCTGAGCGGCTGACATCGACAGCGGGTCCCGGCTTCGGCCGGGGCCCGCTGTCGCCTTTCCGTCCTTTGTGGCATGCGCGGCGGTCGATAGTGTCCTCGCATGACCGGTCGCGGCTTGGTGCGCTACTTCGGCCTGGTGGGCCTGGCCTACCTGGTCGCGACACTGGGCACCGGTCTGACCGACTACCTGACCGCGGCCGAGGTGAGCAAGGCCAAAGCGCTGGCCATCTCCGGCGGCGTCGGACTGGTCGTGGCTCTGCTGCTCGGCCTGATCGACCTGGCCAAGAGCGGCAACTCCCGCAACGCGGCCACCAAACCGGTCGGCGCGGGGCCGGGCGCGCCGGGCGGTTACGCGGTGCCCCCTGGCCAGGCGGGTGGATACCCGGCGGGCGGCCGTGGCTCGGCCTATCTCGCCGGTCAGGGCGTTCCCGGCGGCAGCACGGCCTACCCGGGCGGCCACGCCGCGCCCTACTCGGCGGGCGGAAGCGCGCCATACCCGGGCGGCCACGGCAGCGCCCGGCCGACCGGTGCGCCGCCGCGGCGGGGCGGGGTCGGGCTGGTGCTCACCGCGATACTGCTGCTCGGGCTGTGCGCGGGTGGCGGTTACCTGGCCACCACGGCGGTACAGGCCGGGGTGCAGAAGCTGAGCGAGTTCGCCACCCCGCCGTGGATCAACAAGCGCAACGAGACGGGCCAGGAACGGCTGGCGTCGGAGGTCTCCGAGACCGGTGGCCCGCTGACCATCACCGTGCTGAGCGTCGAGGTCACCAGCCAGGCCACCAAGGTCAAGATTCGGGGCGAGAACACCGGCGGCGACGCGCTCACGCTGCCGACGTTCGGCCGGGCCCAGCTCACCGCCGCGGGCGAGACGCTGCTGCCGGACCCGGGCGCGAGCACCTGGCCGGAGACGGTGCCCGCGGGAGGCGAGGCGACCGGCGTCATCGTCTTCGACGGCGTGCTCGGCCCGGGCGTCGACTCGGTGCGCCTGTCCTTCAGCGTCATCCACGGCAGCTTCGACGCGCCGCCCAACATCGCCGTCGACATCCCCGTACAGCCGCTCCAGTGATCCCGCTCCCGCTTTCGCGGACGCTGCCGGTTGCACTTTCAAGGAAACTGCGGTCTAGGACCGCTGGATTGCCGCAGTTTCCTTGAACTGCAGGGCGGCGAGGCGACGGCGGCGACGCGACGGCGCGGGGGCGATGCGGCGGTAAGGAAACGGTAAGCCGTCGGGCCCTGCCGTTTGGGGGTCATGCGGGGGAGACTGGCGGGCGTGGTGAGTCGTGGACGGGCGATGGTCGCGGGCGTGGTCTCGGCCGCGGTGGCGGTGGGGCTGGGCGAGCTGATCGCGGTGTGGACGGGGCCGCGCAGCGCGCCGCTGATCGCGGTCGGCGGCGCGGTGATCGACCTGGTGCCCGAGCCGGTCAAGGCCGCGGCGATCAGCGTTTTCGGGGTGTACGACAAGATCGCCCTGCTCGTCGGCACGTCGCTGCTGCTGGTGGCGTTCGCCGCGCTGGTGGGCCTGGCGGCGCGGCGGGACTTCCGCTGGGGTGTGGCCGGGATCGGGCTGTTCGGCCTGATCGGGGTCGCGGCGGCGCTGACCCGCCCGAACGCGGGGGTCGTCGCGTTCCTGCCCGCCGCCGTCGGCACGGCCGCCGCGGTGGGTGTGCTGGGCGCGCTGCTGGACGTGGCCGCCCGCACCGAGGACCTGCCGGACAGCCCGGCGACCGCGGGCTCCCGCGCGGCGGGGCGGCGCCGGTTCATGCGGCTGAGCGCGGCCGGGATCGGGGTGGCGGCGGTGGCCGGCTTCGTCGGGCGCTCGCTGGCCGCCCGCAAGGACGTGCAGCAGGCTCGGGCGGCGGTCACCCTGCCGCAGCCGGCCAGCCCCGCGCCCGCCCTGCCCGGCACGGTGGACCCGCCGGCGGCGGGCCTGTCCGAGTACGTGACCCCGAACGGCGACTTCTACCGCATCGACACGGCGCTGGTCGTGCCGCAGGTCGATCCGGCGACCTGGCAGTTGCGCATCCACGGCCGGGTGGCCCGGCCGATGACGCTGAACTTCGAGCAGTTGCTGGCCCGGCCCATGATCGAGCGGTACGTGACGCTGGCCTGCGTCTCCAACGAGGTCGGCGGGGACCTCATCGGCAACGCCCGCTGGCTCGGTGTGCCGCTCAAGGACCTGCTTGACGAGGCCGGCCCGCTGGACGGCGCGGACCAGGTGGTCAGCCGGTCGGTGGACGGCTGGAACTGTGGCACGCCGACCGCGCTGCTGCGCGACGGCCGCGACGCGATGCTCGCCGTCGCGATGAACGGCGAGCCGCTGCCGGTCGAGCACGGCTTCCCGGTGCGCATGGTCGTGCCCGGCCTGTACGGCTACGTCAGCGCCACCAAGTGGGTGACGGAACTGGAACTGAGCTCCTTCGCCGACTTCGACGCGTACTGGGTGCGCCGGGGCTGGTCCGCGCAGGGGCCGATCAAGACCGAGTCCCGGATCGACACCCCGCGCGAGGGCGGCACGGTCACCGCGGGCACGGTCACCGTGGCCGGGGTCGCGTGGGCCCAGCACCGCGGGGTCACCGCGGTGGAGGTACGCGTCGACGACGGCCCGTGGCAGCCCGCCGACCTGGCCGGGACCGTGTCACCGGACACGTGGCGGCAGTGGACCTTCCGCTGGGACGCCGCGCCGGGCGAGCACACGCTCGCCGTGCGCGCGGCGGACACCAGCGGTCAGGTCCAGACGGAGGCCCGCGCCGATCCCGCCCCGGACGGGGCGACCGGCTGGCACACGATCAGCGTGCAGGTGCGCTGACGTCCTCGGAGAGCCGAGCTTCGAGCCGTTGAACGTCGACGCGCTCGCCGCGCCGGTCGGCGCATTCGCGCCAGCCCAGTTGCAACAACTGGTGCCGCTCGTTCTCGGTGAACCCGCCCCATACGCCGTACGGCTCGCGGGTGGTAAGCGCATGCGCGGCGCATTCGGATCGCACCGGGCAGCGTTCGCATACCTGTTTCGCCGCGCTTTCACGGCGCCCCCGAGATGAGCCTCTTTCACCATCGGGGTGGAAGAACTGCAAGCTGTCACGGCCTTTGCACGCGCCGTGATGCTGCCAGTCCCAAACGTCGGCTATCGGACCGGGAAGTCTGCGGAAGTGAGCCATCTGACCTCCTAGGGGATGGGAGGCTTGAGTTCAAGCGAAGAGATTTAGGCAACGTCAGCACGTTACTCCGCGTACGTCCACTTGTCGCCATCCAGTGGATGATCAGGTAGTGCTGGACCGAGATTTCGACGGAATCCCCGGAAAGTGCGTAATGATCTGGGTGTCTCGTGGTCTTCTTCGCAGGAGAGAGGGGGATCACCGTGCAGACCGTTCTCGTATGCGTCCGCACCGCCGCGGCGGCCGCGACCATCGCCTCGTGTGCCGAGCGGCTAGGCGTGGCCGCTGGAGTGCGTACCGTGACCAGTGCCGCCGAGGCGATCGCGCAGCTTGCCGCGTTCCCGGCAGGGATCGTGCTGGCCGACACCGCGCTCACCCGGCCCGATACCGTGGGATTCACCCGAAAGGTGATGACCGCGGTGCCACACGCCCAGCTGGTGCTGTTCGGCCCGGAGGAGCCCGCCGCCGCGCAGGCCGCCATCCGGGCCGGGGCCAGAGGGCTCATCGGCGGGACCGACCCTGATCCGGTGAGCACCGCCGCCAAGGCGCTGCTGCTGGTCAGCAGGCCCGCCGCGCGGACCGCCGACGCCGTGCGGCCCGCGGTGAGCGGCGTGATGGCAGGCGCGTCCCGCGCGCCCGCCGGGCCCGGCCGGCCTATGCCTCCGGCGGGACCGGGCATGTCGGTGCCGTACGCCAACCGCAGCCCCGGCGCGGGGCCGTCCGCGGTGGTGCCCGCCCAGCGTGGCGACCTGCCGGGGGAGGCGCCGCCCGGCGGCGTGGTGCGCCCGGCGCGTTCGGTCACGCTGACCGAGCGCGAGCTGCAGGTGCTGCGCGGGATGGCCGACGGCCAGAGCAACGCCGAGATCGGCCGCGACCTGTTCGTCTCCGAGGACACCGTCAAGACCCACGCCCGGCGGCTGTTCCGCAAGCTCGGCGCACGTGACCGGGCCCATGCGGTGGCCGCCGGCTTCCGAGCCGGCCTGGTCTTCTGACCTGAGCGACGCCCGGCGCGGACCCCCTCCCCGCGCCGGGCGCCCCGCCGATCGCCACCCGGCAAGATCGCCCGACTTGCCTGGCACCTGTGCGTATCTTGAGCCCGAATACACCCACCTGCCAGGCAAGTCCGACGATCTCAGCCCTCGCCGGCCCGCTGGCCCTGGCGGCCTCGGGCAGTAGTCCTCGCGCAACTCTTAAAGACTCGCGGCCCCACATCTTGCGTGGGGCCGCGAGTCTTTAAGAGTTGCGGCAGGAAGGCCGGGCGCGGGCCGGTGGTTATTCCTCGACCATGTCGTCGACGGCGTCGGCGTAGCCGCGGGCGTATTCCCAGGTCACGTAGTGGTCCGGGTCGGGGTCGTAGGCCGGTTCGTGCACGCGCGGGCGGCCGGAGTCGAGCAGGTGGCGCAGGTTGCCCCGGAGCAGGTCCCAGTCGAAGTAGTGCGGCTCCCGGCAGTCCTCGCAGTCGACCACGAGGCCGCGGATGCCCTTGGGGGAGAGCAGCACCTGGTAGACCTCGAGCTCGGCAAGGTCGGCGAGCAGGTCGGCGCGCTCAGAGGTCGAGAGCTCGCCGTACGCGTCGCCCTCGGGGTCGTCCAGGCCCGCGGTGGGGTCGGTCGGGTCCCCGTGGAAGGGGTCAATGGGCTCGTCGTGCTGCACCCCTTCACGTTAGACCCCTGAGCGCGGGAGCGCAGGCATGAGTCCCCCGCGCGTCAGCGACAGATCTCCATGAGGTGGGCCACCCCACGCCCGGGCGAATTCGGGCCTGGTCGGGCGCTGGGTACGATTCATTGGAGCCTCATCACACCCACATGCCGCGCTCCGGACCCAGGGGGACAAAAAGATGGATGCCGCCCGCGAGATTCCACTCGGCCTCACTTTCGACGACGTCCTGCTGGTGCCCGGCGAGTCGGACCTGATCCCCAGCCAGGTGACCACGCAGACCCGGCTGACCAGGAACGTCACCCTGCAGATCCCGCTGGTCTCCAGCGCCATGGACACCGTCACCGAGGCCCGGATGGCGATCGCGATGGCCCGCCAGGGCGGCATCGGCGTGCTGCACCGCAACCTCTCGGTGGAGGACCAGGCGGCCCAGGTCGACCTGGTGAAGCGGTCCGAGTCCGGCATGATCACCAACCCGGTGACCTGCTCGCCCGACGACACGCTACGCGACGTGGACGCCACCTGCGCGCGATACCGCATCTCCGGCCTGCCGGTCACCGACGCCGACGGCACGCTGGTCGGCATCGTCACCAACCGCGACATGCGCTTCGTCACCGACATGTCGGTGAAGGTGCGCGAGGTGATGACCCCGATGCCGCTGGTCACCGCGCCGGTGGGGGCGTCCAAGGAGCAGGCGCTGGCGCTGCTGCGCACCAACAAGGTGGAGAAGCTGCCGCTGGTCGACGAGAGCGGCCGGCTGCGCGGGCTGATCACCGTCAAGGACTTCGTCAAGACCGAGCAGTTCCCGCTGGCCACCAAGGACGCCGCGGGCCGGTTGCGGGTCGCGGCCGCAGTGGGTGTCGGCGACGACGGCTACAAGCGGGCCCGCGCGCTGATCGACGCGGGCGTCGACGTGGTCATGGTGGACACCGCCCACGGCCACAACCGGGCCGTGCTGGAGCTGGTCGCGCGGCTCAAGAAGGAGTCCGACATCGACATCGTCGGCGGCAACGTGGCCACCTACGCCGGCGCGAAGGCGCTGGTCGAAGCGGGTGCGGACGCGGTCAAGGTCGGGGTCGGGCCGGGCGCCATCTGCACCACCCGGATCGTGGCGGGCGTCGGCGTGCCGCAGATCACGGCGATCATGGAGGCGGCTCGGGCCTGCGCGCCCGCGGGCGTGCCGGTGATCGGCGACGGCGGCATCCAGTACTCGGGCGACATCGCGAAGGCGATCGTGGCCGGGGCGGAGACCGTCATGCTCGGGCAGGCGCTGGCCGGTTGCGAGGAGAGCCCCGGCGACCTGGTCTTCATGAACGGCAAGCAGTTCAAGGCGTACCGCGGCATGGGCTCGCTCGGCGCGATGCTGGCCCGCGGTCCGGCCGCGCAGTCCTACTCCAAGGACCGCTACTTCCAGGCCGACGTCACCCAGGCCGACAAGCTCATCCCCGAGGGCGTCGAGGGCCAGGTGCCCTACCGCGGCACCCTGGCCACGGTGGCCCACCAGCTCGTCGGCGGCCTGCGCCAGGCGCAGTTCTACTGCGGCGCGGCCGACATCGCCGAGCTGCGGGCCAAGGGTCAGCTGGTGCGCATCACCGCGGCGGGGCTCAAGGAGTCCCACCCGCACGACATCCAGATGACCGTGGAAGCGCCGAACTACCACTCGCGGTAGCGTCTGCATGCTTAAGCGAACCGCGGAGAGGACCCACTGTGCGTGACATCGTCGAGATCGGCATGGGGAAGACCGCCCAGCGCGGCTACCACCTGGATGACATCGCGATCGTGCCGAGCCGCCGTACCCGCGATGTGGACGACGTCTCGACGAACTGGCAGCTCGACGCGTACAAGTTCGGCATCCCGTGCGTGGCGCACCCGTCCGACGCGATCATGAGCCCGGCCAGCGCGGTGGCGCTGGGCCGGCTCGGCGGGCTGGGCGTGCTCAACGTCGAAGGCCTGTGGACCCGATACGAGGACCCGCGCAAGCAGCTCGAGGCGCTGGCCGAGGCCGGCGAGGACGAGAACCTGACGGCCCGGCTGCAGCAGCTCTACGCCGCCGAGCCGATCAAGCCGGAGCTGATCGCGGAGCGGGTGCGCGAGATGCGGGCGCTGGCGGGCGACGGCGGCGGCAACGTCACCGTGGCGGTGCGGGTGTCCCCGCAGCACACCCTGGCGCTGGCCCCGGTCATCCTCGACTCCGGGGTGGACCTGCTGGTCATCCAGGGCACCATCGTGTCGGCGGAGCACGTCTCCACGGTGGACGAGCCGCTGAACCTCAAGGAGTTCATCGCCGACCTGGACCTGCCGGTCATCGTCGGCGGCTGCACCAACTACCAGACGGCGCTGCACCTGATGCGCACCGGCGCGGCGGGCGTCATCGTCGGCATCGGCGCCGACCACCTGACCACCAGCGACGCTGTGCTCGGCATCAAGGTGCCGATGGCAAGCGCGATCGCCGACGCCGCCGCGGCCCGCCGCGACTACCTCGACGAGACCGGCGGCCGGTACGTGCACCTGATCGCCGACGGTGACCTGCACACCTCCGGCGACATCGCCAAGGCGCTGGGCTGCGGCGCGGACGCGGTCATGCTCGGCGCGCCGCTGTCGCTGGCCGAGGGCATGCCCGGCAACGGCCTGTGGTGGCACCCGTCAGCCAGCCACCCGAAGCTGCCGCGCGGCTCGATCGGGCTGACCCCGGAGCCGCTCGGCACGCTGGAGCAGGTGCTCTACGGCCCGGCCACCGATCCGGACGGACTGCTGAACCTGTTCGGCGGCCTCAAGCGGGCCATGGCCAAGTGCGGCTACCGCGACCTGAAGGAGTTCCAGAAGGTCGGCCTGCTGCTCGACAACTGATCGACCGAGCGAAGCCCCGCCGCTGC
Organism: Catellatospora sp. NPDC049111; assembly: GCF_040648615.1. Classification (NCBI taxonomy): domain Bacteria; kingdom Bacillati; phylum Actinomycetota; class Actinomycetes; order Micromonosporales; family Micromonosporaceae; genus Catellatospora; species Catellatospora sp. NPDC049111. Next base: position 54,579 of record NZ_JBEZEB010000050.1, read on the forward strand.
TGTACGCAGCTCGGCGGGGCTTCGCCGTCGTTGCGGGCCGAGTCGCCGCCCCGCTTCGGCGGCGGCGGTTAGGGTGGAGGCTCTACGGCGGGAGGTCGCATGGTCAGGCGTACGTGGGTCGTGGCGGCAGCGGTGACGGCCGCGCTGCTGGGCGGCTGCTCGGGCCAGACCCGGCCCCTGTTCAGCGGAGCGGGCGCGCAGGAGTTCCCCGCTCCGGTCCCCGTGCCGGTCAACCTTGCCGGGGCCGGCGACCCGTACTTTCCGGGCTACGGCAACGGCGGGTACGACGTCTCGGCGTACGATCTGAAGATCAAGTATGACCCGGCGACGGACAAGTTGGCGGGCGTCGCCACGATGACCGCCACCGCCACCACCGACCTGTCGAAGTTTCACCTCGACCTGCACGGCCTCACCGTTGAGAAGATCACCGTCGAGGGTGTGGCGGCCACCTCGACCCGGCAGGGCGACGAGCTGATCATCACGCCGGTCGTCCCGGTCGCGTCCGGCAAGCAGTTCGTCACCGTGGTCACCTACGGCGGCGTGCCCAAGGCGATCACCGCCCCCGACCTGGGCATCACCGGCTTCCTGACCACTCCCGACGGTGCCTTCACCCTCGGCGAGCCCGAGTCGGCGACCACCTGGTTCCCGGTCAACGACCACCCCAAGGACAAGGCGCTGTACGCCATCGAGCTGACCGTGCCCGGTGACCTCGACGCCATCAGCAACGGCCTGCTCGAAGGCAAGTCCACCGCGAACGGCTGGACCAGCTGGCGCTGGAAGGTCACCTCGCCGATGGCCCCCTACCTGGCCACCTTCGTGATCGGCGACTACCGGACCGTCGAGGGCGTGCACAAGGGCAAGCCGGTGCTGACCGCGGTCGCCGAGTCCCTGCCCAAGGGCGACATCGACGAGGCCATGGCGAAGACCACCGAGATCACCGACTTCCTGGAGCAGTACTTCGGCCCGTACCCGTTCGACGCGTACGGCGGCATCGTCATCGACGACGAGCGGGTGCGCTACGCGCTGGAGACGCAGACCCGGCCGGTCTACTCGAACGCGTTCTGGAGCCGCGGGCAGAACACCGTCGTGGTCGCCCACGAGCTGGCCCACCAGTGGTTCGGCGACAGCGTGTCGGTGGAGCGCTGGGAGCACATCTGGCTCAACGAGGGCTTCGCGACCTACGCCCAGTGGATGTGGGGCGAGAAGATCGGCGTGTCCACCATCCAGGAGGAGTTCGACTCCCGGTACGACGACCCGGGCAACCGGATCTGGGACATCGCGCCCGGCGCGCCCGGCGCGGACAACATCTTCTCCGGCAGCGTGTACGACCGCGGCGGGATGACCCTGCACGCGCTGCGCAAGCTCGTCGGCGACGACAAGTTCTTCGAGATCCTGAAGACCTGGGCCACCGAGCAGCGCGACGGCAACGCCAACACCGCCGAGTTCATCACCCTCGCCGAGCGCATCAGCGGCCAGAACCTGACCGACTTCTTCCAGAAGTGGCTCTTCGAAACCGGCCGCCCCGCCCAGTGACCTGCGCGCCGTCCGGCGCTTGCCAAGATCGCCGTTTGCGGTCAGAACCCGAGGTCAGGCCCGAGTTTTTGACCGCAAACGGCGATCTTGTCGGCTCCGGGGGAGTGCGGACGGGCACGGGTGGCTGAGGATGCGAGGCAAGGGAGCCACCCGCGCCCGGGTCTCATTCGGGGGTACGGCGACGGGGCTGTCTGGGCGGCGGGTCGTCACCCAGCCCAGTCCTGGTAGTGGACGATGAGCCGGCCCCCGTGGACGCGCCGGTCGCAGGGATGGGGCCGGCCGCACGGACGTGCGGCATCCCGTGCCGTCTCGCCGGTGCACCGCGAGCAGGTGGTGCCCGTAGGCGGCCTGCGCCTCGGCGTACCGGAGGAACTCCTGTTCGGCCATCGGCGTGTCCATGCGGGCACGGTATGGCGGAACGGGTGCCCGGCGCGGCGTCCGTCGGGACGTCGATCCGGTGACATCGAGGGCGTCATTTCGGCGTCATCGGCGTATGGTGTCGGCATGACGGCTCCTAACGCGACACTCCGTGCGGTGCGCATGGGCATGCTCATGAGCCAGGACGACTTCGCCCGCGCCATCCGCGACGCCGGTCAGCGGGCTGGCGTCCCCAACGACGCCAACAAGCGGCTGGTCCAGCGCTGGGAGGCGGGTGTCGTCATCACGCCCCGCCCGACGTACGCCCGTGCCCTGGAGGTGGTCACCGGGCTGCCGATCAGCGCCCTGGGTTTCTCCCTCGCGGTGCCCCACCCGCCCACCAGTGATGACGGCACAGGCAGTGTGAACGTGGACCCGACGGTCATCCCGAGCCAGGCGCTGCCGAGCCTGCCGCGCGCCGCTGCGGCGTCCGGGGCCAACCACTCCGGCATCTGGCTCAGCCGGTACGAGTACCACTCCAGCGGTCGTGAGGGGACCTTCGTCGGCGTGCATCACGTGGTCGTGCTCCAGCACGGCGACCGGCTCACGGTGCGCAGCCTGCCCGGCTCCTCGGACTCGCCGCTCACCCTGGATCTGACCGTGGACGGCAACGTCGTCACCGGCACCTGGGTGGAGCAGACGGCCGTGGACGGCTACTACCGCGGTGCCCGCTACCACGGGGCGATCCAGCTGCTGGTCGAGCCGACCGGGCGGCGCATGGCGGGTCAGTGGGTCGGGTTCGGCAAGGAGATGGACGTCAACACCGGCCCCTGGGAACTGGTCTTCCAGGAGGCCTCCACCAACAAGGCCGCCATGGACCGCTACAACCGTCCGCCGACCCCCTGACCGCCCCGGGACCCGCCGCGAGCAGTGAAGATCGCCGTTTCAGGTCAGGAAGTCGGGTTGGACCCCGGTTCCTGACCTGAAACGGCGATCATGCCCCGGTGGCGGAGCCGGGTAGGGGAGCGCGCGGCTCTTCCGCGAAGTTAACTGGCCGGTAATAATCGCGGCATGCGCTACGACGTTGTGGTGATCGGCTCCGGGTTCGGTGGGAGTGTGGCGGCGCTGCGGCTGGCCGAGAAGGGCTACTCGGTGGCTGTGCTGGAGGCGGGGCGGCGCTTCGCCGACCAGGACTTCCCGAAGACGAGCTGGCGGCTGCGGCGCTTCCTGTGGGCCCCGGCGCTGGGCTGCTACGGCATCCAGCGGATCACCCTGCTGCGCCCCGACAAGGGCCACGACGGCGCGGGCGTGCTGGTGCTGTCCGGCGCCGGCGTCGGCGGCGGCTCCCTGGTGTACGCGAACACGCTGTACCGCCCCCTCGACGCCTTCTACGGCGACCCGCAGTGGCGCGACATCACCGACTGGAAGGCCGAACTGGCCCCGCACTACGACACGGCGGAGCGCATGCTCGGCGTGACCGTCTACGACCGCACCACCCCCGCAGACGAGGCGATGCGCAAGGTCGCCGAGCGTATGGGCGTCGGCGACACGTTCCACCCGACCCCGGTCGGCGTCTTCCTGGGCATGCCGGGCAAGTCCGTGCCGGACCCGTACTTCGACGGCGCGGGCCCCGAGCGGGCGGGCTGCCTGCACTGCGGCGAGTGCATGACCGGCTGCCGCCACAACGCCAAGAACACCCTGGTCAAGAACTACCTGTGGCTGGCCGAGAAGGCCGGTGCGCAGATCTTCCCGATGTCGACGGTCACCGCGGTGAAGCCGGTCGGGGGCGGCGGCTACCGGGTGGAGCTGGCCCGGACCGGGGTGCGGTTCGGGCGGCGGCGGCGCGCGGTCGGCGGCGGGGTGATCGAGGCCGGGCAGGTGGTGTTCGCGGCGGGCGCGCTCGGCACGCAGCGGCTGCTGCACGGTATGAAGGCCGCCGGCGACCTGCCGCACCTGTCGGACCGGCTCGGCGCGCTGACCCGGACCAACTCCGAGTCGCTGGTCGGCGCGACGGTGCTGCCGGGGCAAGCCCGCAAGCAGGGGCTGAAGTACACCGAGGGTGTCGCGATCACGAGTTCGTTTCATCCGGACGAGCGGACCCACATCGAGCCGGTGCGCTACGGCAAGGGCTCGAACTCGATGGGGCTGCTGCAGTCGGCGCTGACCGACGGCGGGCCGGGGCGCGGGCGGCGCTGGGCGGCGGCGATGTTCCGGTGGCCGTTCGCGTACCTGCGGGCGATGTCGGTGCGCGACTGGTCCAACCGGACCATCATCGCGCTGGTCATGCAGTCGGCGGACAACTCGCTGACGGTGCGGTTGCGGCGCGGCGGGCTGCGCTCGACGCAGGGGCACGGCGCGCCGAACCCGACGTGGATCCCGGCCGGCAACGAGGCGGTGCGCCTGCTGGCCGAGGAGATCGGCGGGCTGCCGGGCGGGGCGCTGCCGGAGGTGCTCGATATCCCGCTGACCGCGCACATCCTGGGCGGTGCCGTGATCGGGGCGGACCCCGAACACGGGGTCGTGGACCCGTACCAGCGTGTTTTCGGGCATCCGGGGCTGCACGTCGCCGACGGGGCCGCGGTCGCCGCGAACCTGGGCGTGAACCCGTCGCTGACCATCACCGCGCAGGCCGAGCGGGCGTTCGCGGCATGGCCGGTGAAGGGCGAGCCGGATCGGCGGCCGCCGCTGGGCGAGCCGTACCGGAAAATCACCTGACCGTGACCTGAACGCGATGCGCACGCCCCAGCCTGACCGGGTGGACGAGAGCCGCCGGAGGGAGTCCGGCCGCGCCGACGTGGTGTACGTGTTGCTGCTGGTGCAGGTCGGCGCGGGCCTGCTGGCGATGCTCGGCGAGCTGCTGTTCATGGGCGGCAATCCGCTCTACGCGCTCGCGCCGGTGACGAAGGCGGCGGTGACGCTGGTGTTCGCGGCGTTGGTGGTGCGCGGGCGGCGCGGCGCGCTGATCGGCGTGGTGGCGCTGCAACTGCTGACGCTGGCCGGGTTCGCGCTGAGCGTCGTGGCCGGGGCGCTGCCCCAACTGGACTTCACACCGACGCTGACCGGGCTGCTGACCGGGGTGGCACTGCCGGTCGCGGTCACCGTGACCTGCGTACGGCTGCTGATCGAACCGGAGCCGGAACCGGCCCCGCCGGCGGTGGCCCGATGAACCCGCTGGAGTCGCTGCTCACCGGCATCGCGCCAGAGCACACGGCGGCGCTGGCCGCCGGGATCGTGGCCTGCCTGTTCCTGCCGTTCCTGCGGGGCGGCCCGGCGTCGCCGGTGGCGCGCTGGGCGTTCGTGCTGCTGGGCGCGGCGAGTGCGGTGCACCTGGCGCTGCCGCTCGGCCACCGGGACAGCGCCCTGCTGACGGTGGGTTTCCTGGGCAGCGGACTGGTCTACGGGCTGCTGGCGTGGCTGGCGTTCACCGGCCGCCGGGGCTGGCGGACCGGCACGGTGCTGCTGGTCCCGCTGAATCTGCTCGGCTACGTGATCGTGCTGCTCCGGGGCGGTGAGGAGGCCGACCAGGTCGGCATCGCCGCCGCCCTGGTGGAGTTGGTCGCGTTCGGGCTGGCCGCCGTGCCGCAACGGGTTCCGGGTCGCCCGCGCCGACTGCTGCGTGGGCTGGGCTCGACGTCCACCGTCGCGGGGGTGCTGCTGACCGGTCTGGTCATCTGGCTGTCGACGCTGCAGGCACACCAGTCGGCCGGGTCGGCGGCGAGCGCCGAACAGGCTCCTGCGGTCGGGCACAGCCACGCGGGCGGTCACGAGCACCTGGCCCGTGCGCAGGCCGGGGTCATCATGCGCCCGCTGTCAGGCGACCACCACCCGACCGCCGCGCAGTCGGCGGCCGCCGCCCGCCTGGCGTCGGCGACCAGGGAGTCGATGCGCCGGTTCGCCCGCCTGGCCGACGCGCTGGCCGCCGGATACCGGCTGCCGATCACCGGCCGGACCGGCACCGATGTGCACCTGGAGCATCCGGGGTTCAAGGCCGACGGAGCCGTGCTCGATCCGTCCCGCCCGGAGATGCTGGTGTTCGCCATCGAGGACGGGCGGGCGAGCCTGCTCGGCGTGGTGTTCGTGATGGAGCGCGCCGGTGCGGCGGGCCCCGACCCGGGCGGGCCGGTGACCCGCTGGCACGCGCACAACCTGTGCCTGTCGGTCGCGCCGCCGGGCATCGGCGTGGTCACCCCGTACGGCGGCTGCCCGGCGCTGGCCGTGGCGGTCACCGTGCCGGAGATGATGCACGTCTGGACCTCCGACCCGCCCGGTGGCGCGTTCGCCGAAGGAGTCGAGCAGGTTTGGGCGCGGGACTACCTCCACAGGAACGGTCTGCCCACATAAGGTGATCGCCATGGGGAGGATCTTCACCGCTCGTATGACGACGGTCGCCGTGCTCGCCCTGGCCCTGGCCGGGTGCGGCACGTCCGAGCAGCCCGAACAGCCGCAGTTCCAGCAGGCCGCGTCGCCGCAGGCGATGCCGTCCGCGGAGCCCTCGGCCGCGGAGCCGTCGCCGTCGGTGAAGCCGTCGCCGAAGCCGACGAAGAACGCGGCGGTGCTGGAGCGGGGCGAGGGCACGTTCGTCACCGCGGCGGGCAGCTCGCCGATCGTCGGCGACGCCGGCACGCTGCGCCGCTATCAGGTGCAGGTGGAGGAGGGCATCACCGCGTTCGAACCGGACGGGTTCGCGGCTGTGGTCGAGGAGGTGCTGGCCGACGAGCACAGCTGGATCGCCTCGAAGAAGTGGCGCTTCCAGCGGGTCGCGCCGGGCGCCGCCTCGAACTTCCGGATCATGCTGTCCACCCCGGGCACCACCGACCGGCTCTGTGCCAAGGCGGGTCTGCAGACCAACGGCATCTTCTCCTGCCGGTACGGCGACAACGTCGTGATCAATCTGCGGCGCTGGACCAACGGCGCGGACGGGTTCACCGACATGGAGGTGTACCGCCACATGGTGATCAACCATGAGGTCGGTCACTTTCTCGGCAAGGGCCACGTCAACTGTCCGGGCAGCGGCAAGCTCGCGCCGGTGATGCAGCAGCAGACCAAGTCGTTGCAGGGCTGCAAGCCCAACCCGTACCCGTACCCGGACGGGGTCCACTACGTGGGGTGACCTGCGTCGCACCCTAAGATTGACGTCATGACGACGCCTCGCCCCGTCCTGGTGGTTGACTACGGTGCCCAGTACGCCCAGCTGATCGCCCGTCGGGTGCGGGAGGCGCGGGTCTACTCCGAGATCGTGCCGCACTCCATGCCGGTCGAGGAGATGATGCGCAAGAACCCTGCCGCGATCATCCTGTCCGGCGGCCCGTCCAGCGTGTACGAGCGCGGTGCCCCGCAGGTCGACGCGACGCTGTTCGAGCAGGGTGTGCCGGTGTTCGGCATCTGCTACGGCTTCCAGGCGATGGCCGCCGCGCTGGGCGGCACGGTCAGCCACACCGGCCTGCGCGAGTTCGGCGGCACCGTGGTCGAGGCGCAGCCCGAGGCGGGCGTGCTCTTCGCGGGCCTGCCCGCGCGCCAGGACGTGTGGATGAGCCACGGCGACTGCGTGAGCGCCGCCCCGGCCGGCTTCACCGTCACCGCGGCCTCGCCGGGTGCCCCGGTCGCCGCGTTCGAGGACGTCAGCCGCGGTTTCGCCGGGGTGCAGTTCCACCCCGAGGTGGCGCACACCCCGTACGGCCAGCGCCTGCTGGAGAAGTTCCTGCACGAGGTGGCCGGCATCGAGCCGGTCTGGACCATGGGCAACGTCATCGACGACCAGGTGGCCGCGATCCGCGCCCAGGTCGGCGACGCCGAGGTGATCTGCGGCCTGTCCGGCGGCGTCGACTCGGCGGTGGCCGCGGCGCTCGTGCACAAGGCCGTCGGCGACCAGCTGACCTGCGTCTTCGTCGACCACGGGCTGCTGCGCGCGGGTGAGGCGGAGCAGGTCGAGCGCGACTACGTCGCCGCGACCGGCATCAAGCTCAAGGTCGTCGACGCGACCGAGCGTTTCCTGGGCGCGCTGGCCGGGGTCACCGACCCGGAGGCCAAGCGCAAGATCATCGGTCGGGAGTTCATCCGGGTCTTCGAGGCGGCGGCCCGCGAGATCGCCACCGCCGGCGACGTGCGCTTCCTGGTCCAGGGCACGCTCTACCCGGACGTGGTGGAGTCCGGCGGCGGCACCGGCACCGCCAACATCAAGAGCCACCACAACGTGGGCGGCCTGCCCGACGACCTCAAGTTCGACCTGGTCGAGCCGCTGCGCATGCTGTTCAAGGACGAGGTAAGGGCACTGGGCCAGAGCCTGGGCCTGCCCGAGGAGATGGTCTGGCGGCACCCGTTCCCGGGTCCGGGCCTGGCCATCCGCATCATCGGCGAGGTCAACCAGCACAACCTCGACATCCTGCGCGCGGCCGACCTGATCGCCCGGCAGGAGCTGAGCGCGTCGGGGCTGGACCGCGACGTGTGGCAGTTCCCGGTGGTGCTGCTGGCCGACGTGCGCTCGGTCGGCGTGCAGGGCGACGGCCGCACCTACGGCCACCCCGTGGTGCTGCGCCCGGTCTCCAGCGAGGACGCGATGACCGCCGACTGGTCGCGGCTGCCGTACGACCTCATCGCCCGGATCTCGACCCGGATCACCAACGAGGTGCGGGAGATCAACCGGGTGACGCTGGACGTGACGAGCAAGCCGCCGGGCACCATCGAATGGGAGTGAATCCCGCTTTTGCCTGATCAAGGCCTCACCCTTACCGGGTGGGGCCTTTGATCACTTCTGGGGTAGGCCGAACGGCCGGTACAAATCATCGTTTAACGGTGTAAACATGATCGTAAAATCGGACATCTTGTCGTGATCTTCGTGCCGGGGGAGAATGGTTTCTCGTGACCACCGCGCTGGAGCCGTTGCGGCGGATCGCCGCATACGCCGTCATCACCAACGAGACCGACCAGGTGCTCCTGGTCCGCGCCTCGATGAAGTCCGGGACACCGGGCGTGTGGTCCCTGCCTGGCGGGGCAGTGGACCACGGCGAGCATCCCAATGACACCGTCGTCAGGGAGACCGCCGCAGAGACCGGATTGAGCGTGGCCGTGACCGGGCTGCGCGACGTCCTGGCCGACATGCGGGCGCTGCCGCACCGCGGCGTCACCATCCACACCGACCGCGTCATCTACGCGGCCCGGGTTCGCGGCGGCGCGCTGCGGGAGCGCGTCGACCAGCCCACCGACCTGGTCGGCTGGTTCACTCCCGAGGAGGCGGCGAAGCTGCCGCTGCGGCCGTTCACGGCGGGCGCGCTGGGCATCACCGAGGCGGCGATCGACCTGCTGCCCGACGAGGTGCCCGACTTCCCGTCCTTCTTCGCCGCGCCGGGGCCCGACGGGCTGCACCGCGCGCAGCGCTTCGCGGCGTACGCCGTGGTCACCGACCGGCTGCAGCGGGTGCTGCTGACCCGGATCGCGGCCAACTATCCCGGCGCGGGCAAGTGGCACCTGCCCGGTGGCGGCACCGACTACGGCGAGCAGCCCGGGGTCGCCCTGATCCGGGAGTTGGTCGAGGAGACCGGCCAGCGCGGCCGGCTCGGCGAGCTGCTCGGCGTGGCCAGCCACCGGGACCCGGCCTCGCTGGGTCCGGAGGGCTACCCCATCGACTGGCACGGCGTGCGGGCCTTCTACCGGGTCCGCGTCGACCGGGCCACCCAGCCCAAGGTGTACGACGTCGGCGGCTCCACCGCCGAGGCCCGCTGGGTCACCTCCGACGAGCTGGGCGAGCTCGGCCCGGAGGACGTCACGGAAGTCACCGCGGAGGCCCTGAGGGCGGCGTCGCTGTCGCGGCCCCCGGCCTGACCTGGTCCGGACCTGCCGCCCGGCGGGTCCGGGCGGCACCGGCCCGGCGTGCCACGGGGGCGGCCGTGGCACCGGTCGGTCGTGTCGTGCGGGCCCGATAGCCTGGCGTGGTGCGCGAGCGGATCACGATGCCTGGTCGTGCCGCCGACGAGCGCAGCGGGGAGAGGGCATGGAGAAGCGTCGGCGTATCGGGGCCTACGGCGTGGCACACGACGAGCAGGGCCGACTGCTGCTGGTCCGCTCGTCGGCCAGGTCCAACTTCCCGGGCGTCTGGTTCCTGCCCGGCGGCGGCCTGGAGCACGGCGAGGACCCGGCCGAGGCCGTGGTCCGCGAGTTCCGCGAGGAGACCGGCCTGACCGCCCGGATCGCGGGCCTGCGCGAGGTGACCTCCGACCTCGTCGAGTTCCCGTGGCGCGGGGTGCTGCTGCACCACGACCGGATCATCTACGACATGACCGTCACCGGCGGCGACCTGACGGTGGAAGCCGACGGCACCTCCGACCTGCCCGCGTGGATCGAGCCGTCGCGCCTGGGCTCGTTGGACCTCATACCCTTCGCGGCTCGCGCGCTCGGGCTGGACGCCACCGGCCCGGCCGGCGGGCAGCGCCCCGCGTTGCCCGACGAGGCGGGGGAGACCGGGCCGAACGGCCGCCACCTCGGCGGCGGGCGCAAGGTCTCCCGTTTCGGGGCGTACGGCGTGGTCACCGACCCGGCCGGCCGGGTGCTGCTGTCGCTGATCGCGGAGAACTACCCGGGCGCGGGCAAGTGGCACCTGCCCGGCGGTGGCACCGACTTCGGCGAGACCCCGGCCATCGGCCTCGTACGCGAGATCTACGAGGAGTCGGGGCAGGTCGGCGAGGTGACCGAGCTGCTCCGGGTGAACTCGACGCACAACCCGGCGGCGATGGGCCCCGAGGGCGAGCCGTACGACTGGTACACCGTGCGCGCCGTGTTCCGGGTGGAGGTGCCGGAGCCCACAGTGCCGTCGGTCACGGAGGCGGTCGGCGGGTCCACCGCGCAGGCGCGCTGGTTCACCCCGGCTGAGCTGGACGGTATTCCGCTGACCGAGTCGGCTCACCGAGAATTGCGACATATTTCCTGATTGCCGCTGTCGGGTAGACTCGGACGCTGACAAGACGAACAGCCCCCGGAGCTTTGCTGCCTTCCGGTGGCGATTGCCCCCGTCAGCAGGGACGGCGCACGAAGATCGCGCCGGGTATCGCCAAGGCACGCGGACGTGTGCGATGGTGTAGGCCGCAAAAGCCGGTCGGTCCGCTGAGGCGGCGGAAAGGAACCGAAACCGGTATGGAGGGACGACACGTGCCGAGAGCCTTATGGCGTCGGCGTCGCTTGACGGACAGCCCGCGCCCTGCGGGCCGCCAGTGGACCGGCCGCTTGCGTGCCGGTGGCTCCTTTGCCCGGCAGATGCTGCTGGTGCCGGTGGGCCGCCTGCGCAAGGCCGACCCTTCCGTTGCGACGAGCACCGCGCTGCCTGGCCTTGACCCGGTCGAACTGCGTTCCATCGAGCAGGCCGCCACGGCCGAGCCGGTGGAGCAGCCGACCCCGACGACGATCCCGCTGCTGCCGGGCGAGCGCACGCTCGACCGCCGCATCAAGTTCGCGCTCGTACAGGCCTGCACGCTGAGCAGCCTGATGCTCGGCATGACCGCGATCTTCCTCGCGGTCATCGGCCGGCCCGACGGCCGCGCCCCGATGTACGGCGCGCTGTGCCTGCTGGCCTGCATCACCTTCGACGGCCTCGATGGCGCGCTGGCCCGCAAGTTCGGCGTCGCCAGCCCGTTCGGCGTGCAGATGGACTCGCTGGGCGACATGACGTCGTTCGGCATCGCCGCGCCCGTCGTCGTGTTCGCCACGCTCCGGGGCAGCGTGCCCACGCCCGTCCTGATCGCGGCCTGCGCCATGGTCGCCTGCTGCGCGGCGATCCGGCTCGCCCGGTTCAACGTCTCGCCGAAGGACGGCCGCTTCTTCTGCGGCGTGCCGACCACCATGGCGGCGACCGTGCTGGCCGTGACCGTGCTGCTGAAGACCACGATGGGCAGCGCGCTGCCGGCCGAGGCGCTGGTGTTCGGGGTGGTGCTGCTGGCCATCGCGATGGTCTCCAGCTTCCCCTACGCCAAGCTCGCGAAGGTGGTCAAGCTGCCGCCGACGCTGTTCCTGCTGCCGCTGGTCGGCCTGGTCTGGAACACGCAGGTGACCTTCGGCCTGCTGGTGCTGGTCTACCTGCTGAGCGGCCCGGTCATCTGGGCCCGGCAGCGCCGCGCCACCGCCCGCATGGCCTGATCACAGCTCCACAGAGCGCCGCCCCGGTCCACTGGACCCGGGCGGCGCGTGTGGGGGCCCACCCCACCCGCCCCGCCTCGCCCCCCCCGCGGCCCGCAGATCCGAAAAGCGGCGGGGGGGGAAAGAGTGTAACC
>NZ_JBEZEB010000051.1:0-65863 GCF_040648615.1 Catellatospora sp. NPDC049111
CCGTCTCGGTTGCCGTCTGCCCGACGCGCGTCGCGTCGTTGTCGGGGTCGAGATCCGGCCGGTCGTCGTTGCGGAGCGCTGCGCGTAGGCGGCGGCCGCCCCCCTTCGCTCCGCTCAGGATCCGGCCCTTCGGGCCGGGGATCCCACTTCGTGGGATCTGTTCGCGAAGCGAAGTCTGTTCAGTTGCTCTGTCCCTTCGGGACGGTGCCTTCGGCACCTAGTTAGCTCATGCGAGTCACCCTACCTTCTGGCCGTCCAATCCCTAGCTTTGACACTTCGGCCCCTTCGGGGCCGAGCTGGCCGGCCCTTCGGTCCGGAGTCGTCAGAACCGTTGCTATTATTGGATTACCGGTATTCCTAATCTGATAGTCGAGCTGAGGTTCGGGTACTGCGGAGAACGCCTGTAGAGGCTTGCCGGGGAGGCTCTCGCCGACCGGTTTTCCTTGCCTTCGAATCGGTCGGGAACGGCAGCGATGGTGCTTGCTGTGCGGAAGTGCGTGACGGCAGGATGTCGTCACGATCAAATGGATTGAGTCAGCCAGCATCCGGTGAGCGTGTTCAAGGTCCGGGTGGAGCGGGTGTTGGGCGCAGGCCCGTTCTGCGAGATCGGCGGCCGCGCGTCATGGCGTATCTGCTGATCGCGGTCGCTTGGCCCGCCGCAATGGCACAGTCGCGATGTCTCCGACCCATCGCCGTCGAATCGGGGTTGGCATCCAACCGGGGCTACCACTCAGGCAATCTCACCTGCCTGGTCCAGGTGACTACGCGGTGGCCGTTCAACCGCTCGCCTTCCACCCCACCCTGCCGCTGCTGGCGAACGGCACCAGCGGCTGCGACCGCCGCGGTGAGTCTTCGACGCCGACCATCCAGCAACTGCGCTCGACGTCCACGCCGACTTCGTCGCCTACCACACAGGCGGGCGAGCTGGTCATCCTGCGTGCCGAAGACGGCACGGTGCTGATGCGGCAGCAGCTGCAGGTCAACGACCATATGGTCGCGCCATCGTCACACCGATCAGCCAGTGACGGCCGGGCACAACCGGGGCGTAGCTGACTCTCAGGTCAGAACGGGATGATCGGGCCACCATCGGCCAGGCCCGCATAAAGGCCGGGCTGGTTGGTCAGCACCGAGCAGTCCAGGTCGTACGCCGCAAGTACGGCCGACGCGGCGTCCAGACGGCCGACAATGTCGCACGTGACCGCGAGAGCCCGCCAGTCCGTGGGCCACGGGGACAGAACCACGACGGCGCTATGGTCGGCGAGCAGGTCAAGCCGGTCGGTGTCAGCGACACTACGCGCAGCTTCCACAAGACAAAGGATCGGCAGGCCCACGGCGGCACCCTCATCGGCTACCTCGGCGATCACCTCGCCGACGTCGATCGAGCCAAGAGTAAACGCCTTGATAGCCCCAGCGTCCAGGATGACCCGGACCGGACGGTCGCTCACGCGGCGTCGGCGGTCGACAGGCCCAGTTGCGCCCGCCACTCTTGGCGCCGCTGCGGGGTGCGCTGGCTGGCCGCAGCGGCCAGGCGGCGACGAGCGCGGGCCTTACCCGCATCGGTTACCTCGATACCGACGGCAGCGAGCAACGCCGCGGTGTCGTCGCGGGTGTCGGAGGTGCCGCTGGTCGCCATGTGGCCAGGGTACCGCGACCCCGACATGCAGTCACCCAGCTGGCCAGGGACGAACGGCGTGCCACCCCCAGAGATCCACCAAACGGCTGATCAGCGGCTTCGAGCAGCGTGACCGGCTGCCCGAGCCGGTGGAGGCGGTCATCCGCGAGGTGCTGCAGGGCCGGTATCTGACCAAGCAGCGGCGCACGGTTGCGCCAGTGCATCGGGAGGTCACACCCGATCGGCCCAGGTGAGCCGGACGACCAGCTCATCCGGTCCTATCTGGGCCGCCGATATCCGCCGGCGTCGACGTCGACCACCGCTAGGACGACCGAGCAGGGGGCACAGCTCCAGCGGTAGCGGTGCAGGTGTTCGTGATCAGCGACCAGGTACCGCTGATGATCCTGATGACCGGTGGACCGGCGTTCCAGCGCCGCCCTGAATGGGCCGCCACCGAAGTTGGCCGGCGCGATCGTAAAGTACGGCGCGTGAGCATCTGCGGGTCGAAGGTCAACGGGCCTGCTCACAGCAGCATTGTCCCGGCCGGGGAGTTCCGCGAGCCGCAGGCGACGGCCTCGACCCGCGCATGAGCCGCAGCAGCCCGGCCGCCTTGTCGGCCGCGACCACGAGGGCCGCCAGCACGCGATCGGCTACGCCTACCGGCCCGCGCTGCCCGTCCAGTCGCTGCAGCAGCTGCCCCGCCTGCAGGCATGGTTGTGGTACCGCTCGGACCCGCCGCTGCTCGTGCAGACGCCCCCGGCCGGATCGTGCCCGCCTACCAGCAGATCACCGGCTGGACCCCGACCCGGGCGCCGGTGAGCGCATGACCCGCGTCTGCCCGAACTGCTCCACCGCCGCGACCGTCACCGCGTCGAAGTTCTGCCGCGCCTGCGGCCACCCCCTGCCCGTCGACGACCCGCAGCCCTCCGCGCCCCCAGCCTGCCCGGCGAGCGCGCTGGCACGCCGCCGCGCTGCTGCGGTGGCGCCCACGGACCCGCCGCGCCCGCATCGCCTGGCCGCCGCCCTCGCCGCGGTGGTGGCCGGCACCGGTGTGGCGCTGTGGAGCGGGCAGACCGTGTTCTACCCGCCCGAACAGCCCGTGCACGACTGGTTCGCGGCGCTGGCCGCCCACGACACCGCCGCCGCCCGGGACCTGGCCGGCGGCGTCGGCGCGCTGGCCGATGACGGGCTGGCCACCGGCTACACCCCACCGGACGACGTGACGATCGGCGAGGTCATCTACGGCCGGGCCACCGACGACACCCGTCGCCCGAACCGGTCGACCGCCTCTGTCGCGGTCACCTACCGCGTCGGTGCCACCCTGGTCGAGGCGTCCATCGAGGTACACCGCGACCGCGCCGGCCCCGTGCGGCCCTGGTCGCTGGGAGCCGGGATCACCGCCCCGGTCGACGTCGTCAGCCCCGTCGTCAAGCAGGCCCGCCTCGGCGGAGCCGACGTGCGCACCATCGCCGCGCCCCGCACCTCCGGCACCGACGGCGCGGTCTAGGCACCACCCGGGCTCTACACCGTCACCGCGCCCAGCGACGACCCGCTGTTCGCAGCCGCGCCGACCACCCTGGCCGTGCACGCCGGCCAGCACAGCCTCGACACGACGACTAGCGTCACGCTGCAGCTGACCGCCCGGCCCGAAGCCGTCGAGCAGATCAGCGCCCAGATCCGCGCCACCCTCGACACCTGCGCCGGCAGCACCGACCTGTCCCCCACCGGCTACTCCGACTTGGACGCCCTCGGCGCGACCGACGTCACCTGGCAGATCATCACCTACCCGAAGATCATCCTGGAGCAGGCCGACAACCAGTACGAGGCAGGCGGCCTGGCCGACGTCGTCACGCTCACCCCCGGCAAAACTCAGGCGACCTTCACCCGCCGCGGCGTCACCCAGACCCGCACCGTGCAGATCACCCCCGGCGGAGCCGTGAGCGTGCTGGCCGACGGCGAGCTGTGCTGGAACGCCACCCGCTCCGCGCTGGCCTGCGGCGACATGGAGTGACCGGGGCAGCTTGTCAGACGGCGCGTAGCGACGGCGTGGCTGCTCGGTGAGGGCTCGGGCAGCGCGGCCCGGCGCCCAGCGGCAGGCGGACCGTGGCCTGGCGCGGCCGCCCGGCAGCGCCACGGCCACGGGAGCTGACGTCCAGGTCGACGTAGCGCAACCGGCCGTAGCCGGTCCCCAGGCCGTGCCAGCGCCGCCCGTCCACCGACACCGTCAGGTCGGCACCCGGCCAGTCCGCGAGGGTGGCAGCAGGACCGTGCCCCGTTGGCGTGCTCGCGCGGTCAGGCTGGCGGCCAGCCGATTGCCCGGAGGTGTGGGCGGGGCCAGTATCACTACGTCGAAGCCGTCGATCAGCGCCGCAGCCACGTCGGCCCAGCGATCCCCCGGGTGCGGCACCAGCGCGAAGCGGTCCAGGGCTACGCCGGACTCCGCCGCGGCCGCCATACCCAGGCTCGGATAGCCCACCGCCGCGCACCACGACCCCTGCGCCGAAGCCTGGCCGATCAGCGCCAGCAGCAGCATCGCCGAGTCGGTCACCGACACCACCGCACCGCGCCGCAGTCCCCGCCAGGGCGGCAGCCCGGCGAACTCGTCAGCCACCGGCAGCGCCGGGGCCGGTCGCAGCGTCTGCTCGGCGGCCGCCGCAGTCCGACACCGGCTGCAGCAGCGCGGCCGTGTTCTGCCGCCCGGCGGCCCGCTCGCGGACCAGCTCTAACGCGCGCCCGACGTCGCCAGCACCGACACGCACCCCGGCTGGCGTGCGAAGCGCTTCAGCGGCCATCACGGACTTCTGCGTGCGTGCGACTGCAGCCAAGGATGCCGTATCGAACATGTGTTCGATACCGTCTAGCATATAGGCGCAGGTCAAGCCCTACAGCCCCGCTCGCGGCGGATGGATTCGCCGGGCCCGCCGCCCGGCTACGCGAAGCGGGCGAGCCCGGCAGTCCTCCAGCTGGCGCAGCATCAGGTCGGCCTCGCGGCGCTCGCCGGCACAGAGGCTTCCGAGCAGTCGCAGTCCTTCACGACACCCCTAACGCAACCCGGCCGATGTCCGTTTCGCCGGGTGCTGCGTAGTAGATTCGCTAACCCGTAACAGCAGGCATATCGGGCTGGTCATCCGCGGCCGGTCGGCAGCGGTGCCGTCTGTCCTGACTCCTGCCACCGGTCGACGCCTGTGAGCTCGATGATTCTCTTGACCTCGTTCATGGCGGGCACGATCGCAGCGACCTTGAACAGTCGCGCCTCCAGCAGCGTGGCCATCGGCATGCCGAGCTCCTTGACCACGCGGGCCTGCTCGGACTGCGTCCGTCGCGACATCATCAGCCCTCGCACGCACATGATGTACCGCAGCACCATGTCGCGGTGGCGCCAGCGGTACACCGCGGCGTACTCGCCCGCTTGGTCGAACAACTGCTCGGTCAGCTCTCGCATCCGGGCGTAGTTGCGCCGCCGGTCCTCACGGATCTGCTCCTGGATGGTTGGGGCCAGGTCGCGCGGCAGGTCCTCGGCGATCCACGAGGCGCACAGCGACAGTTGCACCACCAGGCCGACCAGTTCGCGCCGAACGGTCAAGCCCTCGCTTCGCGCGTCGACCCACGGCTTCAACAGCAGATGGATCACCAACCATGTCACCACCGCAGTGGCGAGCCCGCCGAGAAACGTCACGCGCTGAGCATAGGAATCGGGCACCGCCGCGCCGGCCGGACACGCGCCAGTCACTCGCCGGGGGGCCTTCGTCTTCTGAAAGCCTAAGCGTGAGGCAGCGGCTGAACGTGTGGCGGGTGAGTGGGACCTGATGAAGCCAGATCAACGACGTTCGTCCTCAAGTAGGGCGTGTAGGCCGAGCGCGACGGTGAACAGTAGTCCGACGGCCTCGACCCAGCCCTCCTTGTCGTAGGCGACCGCTGCGGCGATGCACGCCGCCGTAACGATGATCAAAGTCCGCAGGCTCAGCAGCGGGCGGCCGCCGCCAACCGGTTGTTCCATTCTGTTCCACTCCAGCCTTGGGGCCTTGAGTCCACGACACCTGGAGCGGTGTCGGCGGATCGGTGATCCACGCTGGAAAGCATCGAGCGGCTGACACGGCGCGCACAAGATCAACGGACATGCCCGGCGAAGCTGGTAGGTGCGCGTACGATGCCGGACAGCAAGGCAACGCCGGACGTCGCCGGACAGCGGCGGACAGTCCCGGACGGGCGCGGAAGGCATGGGAGGCGGAAGATCATGGTGTCGGAGGTGGACGATGAGACACCCTCGCCTGAAACCATCCAGAGTTTAGCCGATCTGACCCGAGAGCTGCGGCGGGTGCGGATCTGGGCCGGAGAGCCGTCGTTTCGGGATCTGAAGAAACGCGCAGCTGGCGTCCAGCCCAAGGGCAGGCACCTGCCGTCGTCGACGGCCCATGACCTGCTTGAAGGCAAGCGCATGCCCAAGCAGGAGATCATGGAGACGTACTTGCTGGCGTGCGGCGTCGAAGACCTCAGGCCGTGGATCAAGGCATGGCGGCGGTTGAAGGAAGACCAACGCGGCCTGGCGCGGGCCATACCCGCACCACGCACAGCGCCACCAGCGCCACCCGCCCAGACGACGTTCGACGCCGTCGACCTGGCGGTCATGCCCGTTGCCGCGGCAGCGCAGGAACTGGATGCAATGACGGCCGAGCATGCCCGGACCGCGCTGGCCAAGATGAGCCCGCAGGAGGCTGGCGAACGCATCGCCCTGATGGGCCGGGCGCACGCCGCCGAGGTGTTGGCGCGCATGGATGAGAGCAAGGCTGTGAACCTGCTCAAGGCCGTGCCGAAGATGGCGGCCAAGGGGGCGCTGCTGGAACTGCTGCCCGACGACGTCGCTGGCAAGCTGCTGAACAAGTGGGGTGCCGGTCGCCACGACTTGTTCGGGCACATGCCGCCCCACGAGGCGCTGCGGCTGCTGCGGACGCTGCCCGCAGTCGAGCGTGAACCTCTCCTGCGCGACATCGCACAGCCCACGCAGACCCGGATGGTGGAGCTAATGCCCCTTGAGCAGGTCAGCGTCCTGCTCAACAATCCCCAGTTCTTCGGTTCGGCAACGTCGTGGCTGGACCGTACCGACGCGGCCACCGCAGCCCGGTGGCTGACCCTCCTCGACGCGAGTCGGGCAGGTGTAATGCTGGGAGAGATCAGCGACAAGAGCTTCACCGAAGTCGCCGCGCACAGTACCGACGAGGTCATCTTCCCAGCGGCCAACGTCATGATGCAGAAGAAGCCCACGAAGCTGTTGCTGTTGGGCATGGACCGCGTCTTTCGGCTCCTCGACCAGATGGGCAACCGCCACGAACGCAGGACCCTGGCTCAGGCGCTCCTTCGGCAAGCCCCAGACCAAGCGGCCCGCAACAAATTGACCAAGTACATCTGACGCCACCGGCACCCACGGACGCCCCATGGGCGCCGAGAGTCGGTCACCAGTCACGTGGCCTGTAGCACGCTGGCCTGGCCGCGCTGCTCCAGCGGCCGGGCATCGCGGGTCGCCGCAGCCGCGCGCACCAGGTCGGGCAGCACCCCCGCAAGCTCCCGGTAGCGGCACACGTCCAGGTCCCGGCGCGCGGCGGTGATCCGCCTGCCCAGCTCGGGCAGGGTGACCGGCTCGGCCGACCGGGGCAACCCGAACAACAAGTCGTCGAGCCCGGCGGAGATGCCCTGCTCAGCCAGGGCGGGCACCGGCACCAGCGCCAGCCCGGCCCACCCGGCGAACTGGCCGAGCACCTGCCGCCGGTCGGCCCGGGGGCCGTTGAGGCCGAACAGCCGCGGTGCCGCATCGAGCGCGTCGGCCAGCCGCCGCAGCACGTCGACGTCGGCCAGCCTCCGGTTGCCGGTCTCCATGCGGCTGAGCTGCGACTTGGAGTAGCCGAGCCGGGCTGCGGCCTGCTCCAGGGTCCAGCCGTGGGCCTGCCGGTGGATCCGCAGCACGGTGCCGTAGTCCCGGGCGGCCGCCGCCGCTTCGGCCGCCTCCAGATCCCGCTCACTCAACATGCCACCACTGTGCGGGGTGGGCACCCCCGATGCAACGCTACCGGCCGGTGGCCTGCCAGTAGTGAGCCAGCGCCCGGGTGATCTGCTGGCGGGTCTGCGGCCCCATCCGGGGCAGCTCGCCGATCCGCTCCTGGCTGGTGGCCGTCAACTTCTCCACCGTGTCGATGCCCGCGCGCATCAGGATGTTGTACGCCCGCACGCCCAGCTGCTCCCAGATCTCCCCCAGCGGCGTGGCCGCCGTGGAGTCCAGCGGCCACACCCTCGGGGCGGTCGCCTCGATCGCCTCGGCCACCGGTGCCGCCGAGATCTCCGTCCCGGCCAGCGGCACGCCGCCGCCGTCGACGGCGACCCGCGTCGGTGACCACACCAGCTCGCCGGCGCGCTGCTCGCCGGTCCACGTCACGACGACCGCCCAGGCCCCCGCGCCGTCGCCGCGGTCCCACGCGAACACGCGCTCCACGGTCAGCAGTTCCGAACGCTCGGCAAGCACCAGCCGATGCTACGCACCGCCGCCACTCGTCCCACCGCAGCTCGGCCACTCGGCCAGAACACGCGAACAGGCGTGCGAAGCACGACCATTGAGGTGCAGGATCGGCGGATGAGTGTGGACCACGGGGAACTGATGAACATGGCCACGACCTACCTGCGTACCCGGCCCGAGCACGCCGGCGACATAGCGGCCTGGCTCGCCTGGACGCTGCCGCGCGACGTAGACGCCGTCACCGCCGCGCCAGCCGACGTCGCCGCGTTCTGCGCTGGCACCGGCCGCGGCCGCGACTGGGCAGCTTCCTGGCGGCGGCCTTGCCGCGATCGCTTGGCCTACGCCGACAGCGTTGCCCAACCGGACTGACTCGCCCGGCTGGTCAGGACACCGGCGCCCACACGACCTGCTCGACCGCGTCGGAGATGTCCTCACCGGGCACGAGCGTGCACAGCCAGCGCTCGTCGGTGAACGGCCACGGCGCCTGCGGACGGTACTGGCGGGCGTGGCGGCCGCCGCCGTGGGCCTCGGGACGGTCGCAGATGTCGTCCAGGTCGTCGCCGTCCGGGCAGTTCATCGCCACCACCCACTCGCGTACACCGTCGCGCCGGTCCCAGCGGATCCACAGCTGCGCCATCTCCCGCTCGGCGAACACGGCCAGGTCCTCGTGCAGGCCGTCGTGGTCGTTGGGCAGGTGGCAGCGCAGGACCCCGGGAACGTAGTCGTACCGGCCCGGGTGGTCGGCCATCCGCCGCACGTCGTCAGCAGTGGGGCGGAGAGCGTGCAGGCACACATCGGCCCAGCGCAGCACATCGGTCACCGCGCCAGCCTCCTACGCCGACACCGCGCCCGGCAACACGCGCGTGGAGCAGCTCCCCTATGCCTCTGCGAACGCCTCCCCTAGCTCGACCCCGCCGACCTGCACCAGCGCGATGCCCTGCACGGTTCCTCTGGCCTCACCGCCGCGCGGCGGCACGGTCCTTGACGGGGCGACGCATCCCGCCGTACCCCCGTGCACTTCGGGCCATCCGCGCGTTCATCCGGCTACAGTTCCCCGGTGAGCAGCGAAGTCCTCGAAGACCACGACGGCTTGACCAAAGCCTGTTACATCAACGGCCACACCCTGCGCGAGATCTTCGCGGAGGCCGCGACCTGGGTAGCAGCCAACGACGGTCTGTACATCGACGGCATCACCCTGGAGAACCTGCGCGAGGGCGAAGACGAACTCGGCTTCAAGCACCAACTCAAGATCTTCTACACACTCTTCTCCATGCCCACGTAAAGCGCGCTCAGTGGCTGGTGACTCTGCTCAACTTCGCGACTGCCAGGCCGCAGCCGTCGACCCAGCCCGCGGCGCATAGCTTCGCCATCTGGTCCTACGTCCTGACCGATCCGGACGTGCTCCTGAGTCAACGCTAGAATCCGTAGTTCCCCTGAGCGGTTTGGTCACGAAAGCTCTGTCTCGTCCGCTCGGCCACCTCGGGGTTGACGCTGTCGAGAACATGGAGCGTCTGCTGCGCGATCCCGAACGCGGCGGACCAGATGGCTACGATCGTCCGATGATCGTCGGGCAACGCTGCGTCGAGTTCGGCAACCCGGCGTTCATCGCCTACCGCCCAGGCATCCAGGCGGTCGAGCACAAACGTCGTCGCACGGGCAAGAAGATCATTGTCCTGTTGGTCCATCGGATTCCTCCTTCGTGTCGGTATAGGCCAAACGCGCCAACGGCCCTGCGCGGCACGGTGATCTTGTCCGGTAACGATCGTCCGCGAGACACGGAGATCAACTAGCGTTCGCCCTGGCCGGATATGTAACGCAACCCGTGTCCGCGTCTTTGCCGCCAAGGGTGGCTGTCCCCGGCCGAGACGCGCTGGGCCAAACGGCTGAACGCGGCGTTCACCGTCGAACTGGACGCCGCCGGCAACGTCGCCGGGCAGCCGACGGCCATCGCAGTGGACCTGCAGGACCCGCAGCCCTGAACGGGTTCACGCCGGGGGACCGTACCAGCAGGGCGGATTCCGGGTACGCGCCGACCGGGGCCGCAGGGCGCCGACGCGGTGAGCCCGGGCGCCGCCGTGGTCGCGGTCGTCGACGTCCTGTCGTTCACCACCGCGCCGACCGTCGCAACCGGCCTCGGCGTCCAGGAACTGGCCCACCCGCGGCGGGACGCGAGCGCCTCCCCGGTACGCCCGGCGCCACGACGCGCTGCAGGAGGTCGGCCGTCGCGAAGTCGACGAACGGCATCCGGTCAGCCTGCCGCCGACCGCGATCCGGTCGGCGCCGGGACCGGCGCGGCTGGTGCTGCCGTCGCCGAACGGTTCGGCGATCACGTCGCGGCTCGCCGAAACGGCCGCCGCCGCCATCGGGGTGTCGCCGCGCACCACCGCCGCCGCGGCGCGGCCGGCCGGCGACCCGGACGCGGTGGCGGCCGGGGTCGCCGCCGGCGAGCACCGGCGGGCCGATGACCCGCTGCGCCCGACGGCGCAGGACCCGTGGAGCGCAGGAGCGTCACATTCCAGATGGAAGCGGTCGGGACGGCGGGCGCACCGCGGTCGACACCAACGCGGGTTGGTCAGGTCCCTATCCGGGGTGGGCACGCTGGGCCGTCGCCGTGACCGGCGCCGGCGGCGAGATCGTGGCCGGCGGGGCGCTCCGGCATCGGTTCGCTCAGATGCTCGTTGCGCAGGTGATCGCCGCGCCGCCGGCGGGACACGTGCTCACGGTAGAGGATCTTGTGCAAGTAGCGTCGGGTGTGTCGATCCGGGCTTTGCGCCGGCCGAGCGCGAGTGTGAGCAACGCATTCTGCGGCAGGTCCTCGGCGGCGCGGTGGTCGCCGGTGAGCAGGTACGCCACCCGTGACCACCGGCCGGGCCGCGCAGATCGCCCAGTCCATCACCCACCCGACCGAGCAGGCGCGGGCGCTGACCGCGGCAGCCAAGGCAGCGGCCGCTCTCGGCGACTCCGACCGGGCACGACGGCTGGCCGCCGACGCCGAGCAGGCCGCCCGATCCATCACCAACCCGAACCTGCAGGCGCAGGCGCTCAGCGCAGTGGCGGAGATCCTCGATCCGACAGCAGCATGTTGGCTTTTGGGCGAGGCGTTCGCGATGGGCAGTTGGTGGTCGCCGTTGTCTGCGGTCGCGCGGGTGGCGCCGGAGGTGGTGCCTGCTCGCACCGGTCGAATTCGTTGACGATGCTCAGATCGACCAGCGGACACAGCCTGTCTGCCGTGAGGGTGCGGACCGCACCGTCGAAGCGGTCATGCGGTCGCCGGGTTGCGGCCAACGGCCGCCAGGTCGCCTTGCGCAGGCAGGCGGCATACCGATGCACGAGTTGTTCGGCCGCCGACGGCGGCGCGCAGCAGGGTCTTCACGTTCTCGGCGCCCATGGGCAGCCCCTGCGGGCGTGCCGTGGCGGACGTCAGCGGCGTGTGGGCGAGCTCATCGGCGTCAGGGGCGGGCGGCCCGCCAGGACCAGCTGGTGCGGCGGGGGTGACCGGGCAGGCCGCCACGCCCGGTGCACCACAGCAGCACGTCGGCAGGGTCACCGGCGGGAGCGTCGGGCAACAGCCGGTGCAGGATCAGCGCGGCGAGCTCGCCCGCGATGGCCCAGGACGGGTCGAGACTGCGGGTGATGTCGTGGGTGTGCGGCGGTGTCTCGGCCGTGCCCATCGCGGCGAAGCCGCTCGGGTCGCCGGGGCCCAGTGCCAGGCGCGCACGTCCGGGTCGGCGGCGGCGAGCACGGCGGCCGGCAGCCCGCCTGCTGCGGTGACGGTCTGCAGCAGCTGCGCGGGGCCGGCCGTGGGCGGCACGGTCAGGGCGCAGGGCGCGTGGGCGTCGGCGGGGGCGGCAGCGGGCCGGGGGCGCGTACGCGGTGAGGTCGTGGGCGATGTGCGCGGCGGTGTCGTGGCAGGTCCAGTCGAGCGGCCCGGCCGGCACGGACCAGCCAGCGGCTGCGTGCGGGCAGAGCACATCCTGCGGGCTTCGCAGAGCCAGACGGCCCTGCGGGGGACCGGGATCACGCATGCGTGCACTCTGCCGCCGCCCGCAAGGGCCGCGACAGCCGGTCGCCGGGTTGGTGAACATGCCCCGCGCGGGGGCTAGTGTGTCCGGCTATGGGAGCCGCCTACAAAGCCGTCCAACTCGGGGCGGACATGCTCATGACGGATGGCGAGGTCATCCACCCGGTCCCGCCGGGCGTCTACGAGCAGGGTCTCGGGTCGGTGGCGGCCCGGCTGGCCGATCGGTTCGACGACGAGGGTGTCGTCATGGTGGACCTGGACGCGGCCCGCGCGATGCGCCTGCCCACGACCCGTGACGAGCTGGCCGCCGTCGCCGGCGACCACGACCTGCTGCGCGAGATCCGGTCGCAGGGCTGGCAGGTGAGCAAGCTCGGGGACTGGACGACGATCCGGCGCGAAGGGCTCACGTTGCGGGTCGGGATCCTGCCCGCGATCGAACCGGCGACGTTCCCGCTGCTCGACCCCGACCCCGCCGACGGCATGGGCACCTTGACGTCCCTGGCGCTGTGGCACCGGGTGACGGGCAGCGCGTACCACGGCACGACCGGGATCGCCGGCACGGCTGTTCTCAGCAGTGTCACGACGGTCGGCGTGAAGAAACTCCAGCCGACATGGAAACCCAAGATCGAACTGGTGCCCGGGTTCGAGGACGACTTCCACGCCGAGCACTTCCGCGCTCCCGCGTCCGGGATGAAGTTCGCCCACGCCTACGACGCGAACCGCGCCTACATCGCGGCCGCCGCCAACGCCATCGTCGCGCCGTGGCAGCTGAAGCAGGGCGGGGTCAAGTTCGACCCGAAGATGGGCGGCTGGTGGCTGTGCGAACTGTCGCCGTGGAACGACAAGCGGATGCCGGACCCGGCAGGCTATTCACAGGAGAAAGGACCGCGCTGGATCTCCACCGCGACGGTCGCGCTGCTGCAGCAGTTGACGGAGGAAGGCGTCTACGGCGGGGTGCGGATCAAGGACAGCCGCGTTTCCGCCGGGTCGGAACTGCTGCGGCCCTGGGCGTGGAAGATGCGCGACGCCTACGCGGCCGCCGCCGGGGCCAGCGACGACCCGCGCGACGCCGACCGGGTCCTCAAAGCGCTCAAGGAAGCCGGCCGCAAGACGCTCGGCATGCTCGCCAGCGAAACGAACTGGATCCACCGGCCGGACTGGTGGTACTCCATCATCGCCACAGACCGGGCCAACCGCTGGCGCAAGATGTGGAAGACCGGCCGGGAACAGAACCGCTGGCCGCTGTGGATCGACGTGGACAACGTGTGGTATGCCTCCGATGTCGAGGACGGCACCGCGGCGATTCCTGCCGGCTGGAATCTCGACCCGACCGGGATGAAGCTCGGGGCGTACAAGCACAAGGCGACCCGGAAGAGCCGCGTCACGGGAAATGAGAGTGGGAAATGAGCGGGCTGGGTGACCGCCTGGTCAACATCATGCGGGGCCGCGAAGTCCGGCAACCTCCGATGACGTTCCGGGAGAAGGCGGAGGAACTGCGGCGTACCGCCGGTGTCACCAAGGGCGCCAAGATCGCGGGGGTCGACCGGCGTACGTTCCAGCGCTGGTTCGAGAAGTGGAACGCCGGGCAGGATCCGAAGCCGCGCAAGCACTCGCTGGACAAGCTGGACTTCGGCGTACGCCGGGCGTGGGTCGCCACCGCGCCGCCCGACGGGGCCGTGGTGCTCAGCGTGAAAGACCGCAACGACACGGCGCGCGCGGTCCGCACGATCACCGCCAAGCAGCTCAAGCTCGCCCCCGGCACGATGACCCGGGTCGCGGACGTCTACGTGGCCACGGGCGACGCCGAAGCGGCCGCCGCCGCGTTCCTGGCGGGTGTACAGGACCGCTTCTACCGCCGGTGGCTCACGCCCCCTCGTAGCGACCGGGACACGGCCGCGTGGGAGCGCACAGGGGGCACCGGCGCCGTGTCGGCCGGGGCCGCTACGGCAGCCGGGCTCGTCCCCGGCCCTCGGCACGCCGAGGGCGAGGACGAGTTCGCGGAGGAGGGTCTGGACGTGCTGGCCGGGCCGGAGGTGCCGGAGACGGCCTACGACGAGTTCATGGACGCCATCTATGACGAGAGCGTGGCGGAGATCCCCGACGAGGACGTGTACGGCGGCGATGTCCAGTAGGGCCGCTGTTCAGGTGGACGGTAGGGCGATCAGGCCGGCGGCGGTGGGGCGGAAGCCGCACGCTTCGAGGTAGAAGCCGCGCAGGTGTTCCTCGAAGTCGACGTGCAGCCACTCGCAGCCGGCCGCGCCTGCTTGGCGTGCCGCCTCGGCGATCAGTCCGGTGCCGACGCCGTGGCGGCGCGCGTCCGCGGCGACGACGGTGTCGAGCACGAACGCGTGTCCTGACCCGTCCCGGGCGACGTTGACCCAGCCGACGAGGCGGTCGCCGTCGCGGGCGTTGACCCAGCCGAGGCTGTGCCGGTCGACCTGGGCCCGCCAGTCGTGGGCGGACGGTTCGCGGTCGAACCCGGCGGCGTGCAGGTGCTCGACCTCTGAGTTGTCGAAGCCGCCGCGCCAGGTGAAGGTGATGGCCATGGGTGCGCACGATAGGGCCTGTCGGCGCTTGGCCCCAACCACTTTCCTCAGCGCAGGTCGCGGACGGCCACGCCGGGTGCGTGGTGGTGCACGGCGGTCGTGAGGCGGTCGAGGTCGAGCCGCCAGCCGTTGACAGCGCGGGCGGTGCTGATCAGGCGCGGGTCGGGTGCGCCGGAGACGGCGTAGCCGAAACCGGCCATCAGTTTTGCCGCCGGGCTGGTGGGTGTGCCGCGCAGAGGCGGCGCGTCACGCGGTCGCAGCACGCCGACGTAGGGCAGGTTCTTGGCCAGTTGCTGACGCCACAGCACCACCGCCTCGACCTCGGTCCAGGGTACGTGGATTGTGGTGGCGGCGTAGCGCAGCGGCGAGCCGCCCAGGGTGATGCCGGTGCCGTCGACGCGCAGGGCGACCTTGCGGCTGAACGTGGCGACGAGCATGACGACGCCGCCGACGCCGAACAGGGCCAGGGTGAGGATGCGGGTGAGCGCCTCGAGCGGCACGAGCAGCGCGGCGGCGGTGAACAGGAAGCAGACGGCGATGACGAGGATCGTCTTGGGAACGGGTCTGTAGCGTTCCTCGTACACATCGGATGGGGTCATGGGCGCTCATCATGCCAGCGACGGGCCGCGGGCCGGGGGGAACGGATATGCGGCCCGCAATGGTCTGCTTGTTCGGGGAGGTCAGGAGGCGGCCCGGTCGGCCTGGGGCGGCGGCGCAGGGTGCTGTCGGTCAGGGCCGGCGGGCGCCAGGCGCCGTCCGGGAGGTGCAGGTTCACGCCGGGGCGGGACGGGCATGGCGGTCGTTGGGGAGGCCGAAACGGAAGTGCTGCCGTACCGACGCGTGAGCGCCTCACCGACGCCGGTGGGGATTCGTGGCGGCTGCTGTCCTCGAGGTCGGCAGGCTGGCTCGTTTCGATCCAGGTGCCGTTGTGGTAGCCGAGGCTGCGGCTTGGATGAGACGGGCCGTGTCGTGGTCGGTTACAGCGTCCAGTTCCTCGAGTGCGGCCTGGTATCTGCCAATCGCTGCGTGAGTGCGGTCTGGTTGGCCAGCCTTTTGCCAGGTTCGGAGCGTCTGCCGGAAGACGGCGGTGTTGGCTGGCGACAGTTCGCATGCCCGGTCGAGCAACTCGCCGGCCTCTGCGGGCGTCGGGCTCATCTGTGCGAGAGCTACGAGGATGTCCATCACTTTGCTGGTGAAGGCGTTCTGGTGAGGTTCTATCCAGTCGTAATCGGTGCCTTCGGCCAGTAGCCCGGTGTGCAGAGCCAGTGCTTGGCGTAGGTGGTGTTGCCTGGTTTGGGGTTCGGTGGTTTGGGCGGCGGCGTCGAGGTGGGTGTTGAACTGCCAGAGGTCGACGTCGACGAGGTCGGGGTCGAGGCGGTAGCGGCCGCCGGGGTTGGGGACGGCGTTGCGGGTGGGGTCGGCGCTGGCTCGGCGGATTCCGTTGCGTAGGTCGGCGATGGTGACGGCGAATCGTTCTTCGGCGCGTCGGAGGGTCGCGTCGGGGAACAGCAGTTCCCACAGGTCGGTTTTGGCGATGTGGGTGCGCTCGATGGCGAGCAGGACCATGGTCTGGGTGGCTGCGGTGCGTAGGCCGGTGATGGGTTGGCCGTGTCGGTCGAGGATCCGCGGCACCCCGATGATCTTTATCTGGGTACGGTCGCAGGCCTGCTGTGGTGGCTGCGGGCGCGGTTGGGTGTCGGCGGCCGGCGCGGCCGGGGGTTGTGTGTGGCTGGTGGGCGGGTTGGTGATGTCCAGCAGTTGCCTCGTGCTGTCGGCGTCGAGGGTGGCCAGGCGGGTGCCGCGGCTGGTGGTGCCGTCGGTGTCGACGGTGATGGTGTCGGCGGTTGGGTGGGCGGCGAGCAGGACTGCGCCGATGTTGCTGTCGGCGGCGACCGGTAGGAGCGCGTCGAGGACTTTGTCGTGGCCTTCGCTGCTGTCCAGTAGCAGGACGGTGGCCGGTGGTGTTGGGGGTTCGTCGAGGTCGTGGGTTAGCGCGTGTGTCGAAGTCGTTAGGTGTCGATGATCGATAAGGAACGAGGTCTCCGGTAAAGGGTTCAGCGACCAAGCAGAACCTGAAATACCGGAGACCTCGTGGCCACCCTAGCGGTGACGAGGCGGCACGATCTCACCGACGCGCAGTGGGCGGCCCTGGAGCCGCTGCTACCGATCAGCGTGCGGGCAGGTCGGCCGTCGGCATGGACGAAACGGCAGCTCATCGACGGTATCCGGTGGCGGGTACGGGTAGGTGCGCCGTGGCGCGACGTACCCGACTGCTACGGATCCTGGCCGGCGGTGTACGGGCTGTTCCGGCGGTGGCAGCGGGCCGGAGTGTGGCTCGGGATAGTGACCGCGTTGCAGGCCAGGGCCGATGCGGCCGGGTTGATCGGCTGGGACGTCAGCGTCGATTCCACGACCGCGCGGGCTCATCAGCATGCCGCCGGTGCCCGCCGCGACGGCGGTGCGCAGATCGAGCCGCCTGTCGGCGAACCAGCCGATCACGCGTTGGGCCGGTCTCGTGGCGGCTATTCCACCAAGCTGCATCTGGCCTGCGAACAGGGCCAGAAGCCGTTGTCGATGCTGGTCACCGCCGGACAGGCCGGCGACAGTCCCCAGTTTGCGGCCGTGCTGGCCGGTATCCGCGTTCCGCGGTCGGGACCCGGCCGGCCCCGCACGAGGCCGGACCGGGTCCTTGCCGATAAGGCCTACAGCAGCCGCGCCAACCGTGATCTGCTGCGCCGACGTGGGATCAAGGCCACCATCCCGATCCCGGCCGACCAGGCCGGCCACCGCCATCGACGGGGCCAGGCCGGCGGCCGACCGCCGACGTTCGACCCGGTCGTCTACCGCCAGCGTCACGCTGTCGAGTGCGGCATCAACCGGCTCAAACGGCACCGAGCCATGGCCACCAGGTATGACAAGCTCGCCGTCCACTACCTGGCCACGGTCCACATCACCGCGATCAACGAGTGACTACACGCACTTCGATACACGACCTAGCCAAGCGGCTCGACGTCCGGGTGCCCGCCGACCGCAACCCCGGCCAGCCCTGGCGGCCCGGCACCCCGCCGCCCGGCCCGGCATCCGACAAGAGCGGCAAGGGCGCTGACATCCGCGTAGGCTACGCCCGGTGCTCGCACCTGAAGCAGGAACTGGAGGCGCAGCTGGACGCGCTGGAGGCACACGGCATCCCCCGCGACAAGATCTTCTCGGAGAAGATCAGCACCCGGATCAAGGTGCGCCCCAAGTTCGAGGCGGCGCTGACCGCCGCCCGCGACATCAAGGCCCACGCCCCGCATTGCCGAGTGATCTTCACCGTCTACGAGATGAAGCGGCTCGGGCGCGACGCGGCCGAGCTGACCGCCCTGGCCGACCACCTCACCGCGCACGGCCTCATCCTGGAAATGCTGGGCGGCTCGCTGCCCGGCATCTACGACCCCGAGTCACCAGCAGGCAAAATGCTGTTCGGCTTCTTCGCGGGCATGGCCGAGATCGAGCGCGAAGGCATCCGCGAAGGCACGCTCGACGGCCTGGACACCGCCGCGCGCAAGGGCCGCTTCGGGGGCCGACCGAAGGTCATCACCGACGACATGATCCACACGGTGCTGCGCCGCCGGGCCAACGGCGAGACCGTCGAACAGATCGCACCTGACCTGGTCATCGCTTCCGGCAGCCGACGCGGACAGTCGCCCAGCGTAGCCAGCATCTACCGGGCACTCGCGGAACACCGCCGCGCCGAGGCCCACCCCGATGCCGTCCGCCAGGCGCATGAGGACTTCGCCGCTCTCACAGTGCCCGCAAAGTAGTAGTGCACAAGAGTGCGGCCATCCGTGCAGTCGACCTCGGAACCGACAAGATGCCGAGATCCTGCGCTAGTGGCGGACGAGAATGGTCACACTTGCTGTGATCAACAGTTTGGTTGAGGATCGACCCATGGCAACCTA
Source organism: Catellatospora sp. NPDC049111 (assembly GCF_040648615.1). NCBI lineage: Bacteria > Bacillati > Actinomycetota > Actinomycetes > Micromonosporales > Micromonosporaceae > Catellatospora > Catellatospora sp. NPDC049111. Next base: position 18,620 of record NZ_JBEZEB010000051.1, read on the forward strand.
CGCGGACGTAGTCAGCACCACGGCGCTCGTGGCGGCTGTGGGCACTGCTTTGATTCAGTTTCGCCAGGGAATGATCGACCGGCGCAGAATCCAGATCACGGCGACCATGATTCGAGATGCGACCGAGACGGAGGAACGAACTATATATGCATTTCACGTGACTAACTACAGCCAGGTGCCGGTCAACCTCATCGATGCGGGCTTCGAGGCAAGACGCCGACGGCGCGGTGGTGCGGTAGGAACGGCGGCGAGCATGGCTAACAACGGCCCGGACTCAATGGTAGATGGACAGCTTCTTCCAGTGGTTATTAAGCCTCAGGAGACGCTGTACTGGGAAGTCGATCGAAGATGGTTGACGGATAGGGGCTTCGAGACTTGGGATTGGATCGTCGCCTACGCTACGTCGATTCAGCAACCAGGGTTCGTAGGCAAAGCCGAGCGTGACGTCAGGTCTGTCTGCGGGCCCATGGAGCCCGATGTGCAGACCTCATCGGCCGGCGGCCGGCGGCCCCCAAAGTACGTGGTCCTCCACCGGACTCTGGTCTCACGCGTTGAATTTCCTAACCTGGACTCTGCGCGCACACAAGAAGATTGACAACGGGACTATCAGGCGGTCGCCGGTAGATCATGATTGATCTTGAGTTAGGTGGCATCTACCGAGCACTCGCCCGTGCACAAGCCGCCCCAGCGGGACCACCAATTCGATCGCCGAGGTCGCCCGCACTCTCTAACTCTTTGGGCTCTGAAAGTAGAAGTGCAGAGGAGTGCGGTCATTTGTGCAGTCGACTTCGGAAAACGACAATCGGCCTGCTCACCGGATTGCTCTGGTGGCCCGTCGGGGTGGCTGCGGCGATCGGTGTCATCCTGTACTTCGTCGGCGCGATCGCCGCCCACCTGCGCCAGAAGGACTGGGCCGTGACCCCGGCCGCCATCCTGGCGATCGCCGCAGGTGCGGCGTTGGTCCTCCGTATGAGCGCCATCTGACGGAAGTGCCCCCGCCGCCGCCGATGACCGCCGCGAGCTCAGGCATGGCATGGATGCCGACGATGTCGGGACGTAAAACCAGATGGTCCTTTGCCTAGCCGGTTCCAGATCGGCCTGCGCCGACAACACGGCTTCGCGGTGATCTCGGTGGCGGACCGACAACACGTGCGGCCGACCCGAGGGCATTCAGGCCGGCGCGGCGTCGAGGACTTCCCTCTGCGCTTGTCCCGACTGTCATCGCAGGTCAGCCGCGTCCATGAACGCCTCCGGATTGCGCACGGTCCAGTCCAGCAGCGGCTGCAGTGCCCCCATCAGCTCAAGCGCACGCGGCGTAGGCGCGTACAGAATCTGCACCGGTGTCGTAGGGATGACCTCGCGTGCCAGTAGCCCGTGGCGCTCAAGTTCCCGTAGCCGCTGCGCGAGCATCCGGTCGGAGATCCCGTCTACATAGGCCCGGTACTGGCCGAATCGTCGGGCGCCACGCTGGCCCGCCAGCATGACCATGCCGACCCAGCGGCGGCCGACGAGTTCGAGGACCGGCTGGAAGGAGCGGCACGCACTGTCGTTGGCATGGGCGCGCTGGAACGCAGTTTCAGCAGATGAAGTCGATGTCACTAACCGATTGTAAGTAGCTAAACCTAGTTTTGCCCACCTCGTAAACCGTAGGCAAGCTGGGGAAACGCGGCTTTCACCGCGACCCGACGTTAAGGGCTGGCAATGAACCACAAACGATCTACCGACAATCCACTGCTCGCGGAGCTGCAGTGGGTCCACGACATGCTCCGTCGAGACCTGACCGCCGTCCGGCGGCTCGCCGACTCCGCCGTGGCCGGGGCCAGCGCACAGTCGCTGCAGCAGGGAATCAGTGAGCTCAGGAGCAGCGGTCCACTCTTCCAGCTGAAGGTCAACTGCCTGAGCTACTGCCAATTCGTCCACCATCACCACCACTCCGAGGACGCGATGCTCTTCCCGGCAGTCCGGCAGTCGGCACCCCACCTCAAAGAAACCGTCGACCGCCTCGAGTCCGACCACCGCATCGTTTCGGACCTGCTCGACCAGGTCGAAGCCGCTGCCCGACAGCTGACCGGCGACACCGCCCTGCGCACCAAACTCGTCGAAGCGCTACGAACCCTGTCCGACCACTTGCTCGAACACCTCGCGTTCGAGGAGAACGCACTCGCCCCTGTCCTCAAATCGTGGAAGAGGTGGCCGTTCCGTGGCTGAGCCGAAGTTCGGGGTGTCCGTGACACCCACCGCGGGCAACCTGTCCGGCATGACCGGCCTGGCTCAGGACGCCGACGAAGCGGGGCTCGACTACATCGCCATGCAAGACCATCCGTACCAGCCCGGCCATCTGGACACCATGACAGCGCTCACCCATCTGGCCAGCATCACCACCCGGGTGCGGCTGATCACCGGTGTGGCCGACATGGCCCTACGCCCCGTGCCGATGCTCGCCAAAGCCGCAGCGTCGCTGGACGTGCTGAGCGCAGGACGATTCGAACTGGGCGTCGGCTCCGGCGGCTTCCCCGACGCCGTCGCGGCCATGGGCGGCAATGCCGTACGCGGTGCAGCAGCCGTCAACTTCACCTCCGAAGCACTGAAACTACTGCGCGCCGCCCTCGACGCCACACGACCGATCACCCTCGACGGCCAGCATCACCAGATCGAGGGCTACCAGCCCGGCCCGGTCCCCGCTCATCGCATGCCGGTGTGGCTGGGCGCCCAGGGTCCGCGCATGCTCTCCCTCCTCGGCGAACTTGCCGACGGCTGGATATGCCCGCTGAACATCTACGTTCCGCCCAGCGAGGTACTGGCCAAGCATCAACTCATCGACGAGGCCGCCGAGCGCGCAGAGCGGCAGCCCAAGCAAGTTCGCCGTCTCTATAACGTCATCGGAATGATCGACGGCCCCCGCCGCGGCAACGGGCTGTTCGGGTCGGCCGAGACCTGGGCGCATACCCTCGCGCAATGGGCACACGACCTGCGGTTCGACACCTTCGTCTTCTGGCCCGTCGCGGCCGAACGAGACCAACTCCAGCGATTCGCGCACGACGTGGTACCGCGAGTTCGCGAACTGACCGAGTAACAAGCAACACAGCACAGGAGATCGCAATGCTCATCCAGATCATCAACAGCACCACCCGCAACGAGCGGTTCAGCGAACGGGTCGCCAATTGGGTCGTGGAATACACCCGCCAGTACGACGGCGTCGACTTCGAGGTCGTCGACCTGCGTGATCACCCGCTGCCGTACTTCGACGGACCGAGCCCGATGTGGACTCCGGGCCAACACAGCCGCGACGATGTCGCACGGTTCGCCGCCACCGTGGACCGGGCCGACGGTTACATCATGCTCGCCGCCGAGTACAACCACGGCTACCCCGGTGTACTGAAGAACGCCATGGACTGGACCTACCAGGAGTGGCACCGCAAGCCGATCAGTTTCGTCAGCTGGGGAAACATGGGCGGCACACGCTCTGTCGAGCAGCTGCGCCAGGTAGCCGTCGAGTTCGAGATGGCACCATTGCGCCACGCGGTGCACATTCTGCCGGACATCTACATGAAGGCCATCGAGAAGGATGTGACTGACGTGAGCGCGTTCGCGCCTTCCGAGCCGTGGCTCAAGGTGCTCACCGATGACCTGCTGTGGTGGACCGCAGCGCTGAGCAAGGCCCGCGGGGAGCGTGCAGGCAACTGAGGTCGTCCTCGAGGCCGGCACCCCCACGTGAGCGTGAAACGGGTGCCGGCCTCTGCACATGGTCAAACTGCTCCAGCCCCTTCGACACGGTGTGCTCATCGCGAAGCCGCACGGCTGCCGGAGTCACCTGGTTGTGGCAACCCATGCGAGCTTCGCGGACAGGCCGCCGCGGGTGGAGACCATGACGGGCCTGAGCAGTGATCAAGTCGACCGGCTCGTCCTCGACGTCTACGCGTGCGGCGGCCTGGGCCCGGCCCGCCGTGCGCCGTCGGCCCCTACCGTGCGGTGCTGGTCGTGCTGCTCTACCTGCGCTAGAACCTGTCCCAAGCACTGCTGGCGGAACTGTTTGGCTGCTCCCGGCCGACCGTGTCCGGCTGATCGCCCGGGTCGCTTCGGTCGTCGCCCTGGTGCTGACTCCGGTCGCCGAGAGGGTCGCTGCCCGGGACTTGCGATGCACCGTGCGTGTCGACGGGTTCCTCGCACCGACCGGTGACCGGCGCAAGGACACGTACACATCCGGCATGTATTCCGGAAAACGCCACCGGTGCGGGTTCAACATTCAGGTCGTCGGCTCGTTCCACGGTCGGTTCGTGCTCACCGGAGCGCCGCAGCCAGGAGCGATGCACGACGCGAAGGCCTGGCGCGAGTCCTGGCTCGCCGCAGTCTTCGCCGATCGACTTCACGCCGACGGCGGCCCCGGCGGCTTCGCCGACACCGGCACTGAACTGTGCGTGCCCCACCGCAGACAGAACGGCCAGACCATGACCGAGTCCGCTCGCGAGTACACAACCGCGCGATCGCCTCCCGCCGTGCCAGCATCGAGCGGATCATCGCGCACCTCAAGCACTGGAAACTGCTGGCCACGGGCTACCGCGGCCTGCTCGAACGGTTCCCGATGTTCCTCAGCATCATCACAAGGCTCGAAATCTACCGAACATCATGATCGGCCCCGAGTGTCGCGCATCAGGGCCGCTCCGATGCCGTCGTCACCATGCCCAGGCGCGCCGTGGCGCGCCAACTCGGCTACCTACGTCTCCGGCGGCGGCACCGACAGCAGCGAACAGGGCCGCAGCCGGTGGGCCCGCGTCAAGGGCCGCACCGAGAACGCGGTCATCAAGACCTTCCCCAACGGGTACGCGCTACGACCCGGCTTCGTCCAACCGCTCCACGGCAAGCAGTCCAAGACGAAGGCCCACCGGCTGGCGACCCGGGCCCTGCCCGTGATCGCCGTGCTCGCCCGCCTGCTGCGCCTGACCCCGGTGCTCATGACGAGTACGAAGCAGTTGGGTCAGGTCGCCCTGGAACTGGCCAACCGCGGCCACTCCCGCCGCGTGCTGGAGAACCGCGACATCGTCAGCGTCGCGGTCGCAGCTCAGCGCACGGGCGAGCGTCCAGAACGCCAGGAGCGATAGCACGTGGCATCGTGGGCCGTGTTGTGGCAGCTCAGTCGATGATCCGGTCGAGCAGCTCGAAGGTGTCGTATGGCTGGTCGTAGTCGCCGAAATGGCCGTCGTCGCGGATGATCTGCGTGCCGCCGAGGCGCTCGAACATGGCGCGGCCCTGCGCGGCGTCGCACCCGTACGGGTCGCGGGTGGCGTTGATGAAGTAGATGTCGCGCACGTGGGCGCGGATCGCGGCCCAGTCGTACTCGGCCTGCAGCACCGGCTCGTCGGACGCGTTGGGCTTGGTCGAGTAGCCCGCCACGAGTATCGCCTGCGCAACCGTGACGTCGAGCTGTTCCAGTAGAGCCAGCAGGAACGCGGCACCGCCCGAGTGCCCGACGAGCACGGTCCGCTCATCGAATCGGTGGTTGGCCAGCACCTTCGGCAGCAGGGTGGCGACCGATTCGGCGTTCATGCCGGGATAGTGCGGGATCTCGACGGCATACCCCCGTTCACCCAGGCGCGCGCCCAGCCACGGAAACCAGAGGATCTCCGGCGACCCGCCCGTGCCGTGGAAGATGATCGCGTTCGGCTGCATAGGCCAGCACGCTACCCGGCTGCCGACCGCGCTGCTCCCGGACTGGCAGCCGTCTCGACGACCTCACACCGGTATGCGGGCCGAGGTGAGGTTGTCCCCACCTCAGGCCAGGGGGCGTGCGGGATTCCTTCCCAAGGTCACGTTCGCGAGGCTCGTAGCCATGAGTCAAACCATGATCGTGGACCGCCCTCCGGCCAGCCGGGGCAGCGACTTCGCACACCTCTCCGAGCGGATCAAGCAGGCCGGGCTGCTTGGCCGGCGACCGGGCTACTACGCGCTGCGCATCGGCCTGGTCGTCGCGGCGTACGCCGGAGCCTGGGCGGCCTTCGCGCGGCTCGGCGACTCCTGGTGGCAACTGCTCGTCGCCGCCGCGCTCGCCGTGATCTTCGCCCAGGTGGCCCTCGTCGCCCACGACCTGGCACACCGGCAGGTCTTCGCCTCCCGCAAGCCGAGCGAGATCGCCGGGCTGCTCGCCGGCAACCTCGGCATCGGCATGAGCTACGGCTGGTGGGTGGACAAGCACACCCGCCACCACGCCAACCCGAACCACGAGGACCATGATCCGGACGTCGCGCCGGACATCCTGATCTGGTCCACCGACCAGGCGCGGGCGAGCAAGGGCGTGCCCCGCTTCATCGGCCGTCACCAGGCTTATCTGTTCTTCCCGCTGCTGCTCCTGGAGGGGTTGAACCTGCACGTGTCCGGCGCGCGTGCCCTGCGCCGCCGCGGGATCCGGCACCGCGCTGCGGAGCTCACGCTGTTCACCGCGCACGTGCTCGGCTATCTCGGCGTCGTGTTCGCGATGCTGCCGCCCGGCAAGGCCGTGGCCTTCATCGCCGTGCACCAAGGGCTGTTCGGTCTCTACCTCGGCTGCACGTTCGCGCCGAACCACAAGGGCATGCCGATGGCCACCGATGACATGGACTACCTGCGCAAGCAGGTGATCACGTCGCGCGACGTGTCCGGGGGGCGTCTGGTCGACCTGGCGCTCGGCGGGCTCAACCACCAGATCGAGCACCACCTGTTCCCGAACATGCCCACGCCGAACCTGCGCCGGGCCAAACCGATCGTGCGCGCGTACTGCGACGAGATCGGGGTGCCCTACGCGGAGTCGAGCCTCGTCGCGTCGTACCGGCAGGCGCTGACGCACCTGCACCGCGTCGGGGCGCCGCTGCGGGGCGACCGTGTCGGCAGGCGTCCGTGACCGCCCGGTGCGGACGGAACGGGCTCAGACGTTGCGGGGTCGTTTCGCGGGTCCACGTAGTCCAGGAAGATCGGGCCGATCGCGGTCACCTGCGTCACGTATTCGCCGGACTTCGCCCGGTGGAAGTGCGGCGTCCCGCCTGGCAGCACGATGACCGCCCCCGGCGGGTACGCCTCCGGCCTGTCCTCGTCGAACTCTTCGCCACGGCCGATGTGGAAAACGCCGGAGATGACCGTATAGACCCGGTCCTCGTGGTGCCGGTGCGGCATCAGCCGCTCGCCCGCGGGCAGCCTGACCCGCACCCACGTAGGGAGCGGCCTCGCCCGGCTTGCCCACCATGACGGCGAGGCGGGCGCTGGGCGGGAACGCGGGAAACGGCTACGGCAACCGTGACCTGCGAGTGGGCGGGCAGAACGCGGCACTGCAGTGGAACCGCCAGTCCGACGATGCGACCCTGCCCGAGCAGAGCCCGGCCGGGGTGGCGCACAGCCGCCCGCTGCCGGTCGACCGCTGGGTGTGCGTGGAGATCCGGGTGGACGGCCCGGCCGGTCAGGTGCAGACCTGGACCGACGGCAGCGAGGTGGCGGGTCTGCGGGCGGACGGTGTGCCCACGGCCGACGTGGACCGGCAATGGCTTAGCCGCGCCGGCTGGCGTCCCGCCCTGACCGACCTGCGGCTGGGCTGGGAGAGCTACGGCGAGGGCGCCGACCGCCTGTGGTTCGACGACATCGCCTGGGGGTCCAGCCGTATCGGCTGCTGAGGCATGAGGTGCGCCGTGTCGCCGGACACGGCGCACCTCAGCGGCGGCGACGAGCGACGCGGTCCCCGGAGGGCGTCCTGATCGGACGGTACTGTGGTGATCACTGCTGCGCGGCGGGAAGCGCGGCGACGTCCCCGGCCGGGGCCCGGTAGGCGAGGGCGCCGGCGGCGAGGCCGCCGAGCAGCGCCGGTCCGTGCAGGTCCGAGACCAGCGTCAGGCCCGTGCCCACGACGAGGGCCACCAGGGTGTACGTCCACCGCGGCACCCAGTTGCGCCGGCTGATCAGCAACCCGGCCAGCACCGCGACGACCACCGGCCCGGCCGTGTAGGACCACGGGGTGTCCGGCGTCGCCGCGGCGACGACCAGTGCGTACAGCGCGCCGACCGCGGCGGCCAGCGGGTCGCGGCCGTGCCACGCGGCGACCGCGGCACCGGCGGCCAGCCCGCACAGCCCGAGCGAGCTGCCCGCGCCGACAGTGTCGAACACCATCCCGCCGACCTGTCCGAGGGCGACGCCGCAGAGGAAGAACAGCAGCCAGCGGCCGGAGCCCACGGTGCGCTCGGTCAGCCAGCCGAGCACCAGCAGGAAACCGAGATTGCTGACCGTGCCCGGCACCCCGCTGTCCTGGACCAGCGAGGACGTGACCAGCCGCCAGAGCTGGCCGTCGGCGATGAGCGCGGGGTCCCGCCGCAGGCCGGTCAGCAGGGGCGGACACGCGAACTGCAGCAGGCTCGGCAGCGCGGTCAGCAGGAAGACGACGGCGGTGACACGGGGGATTGGCCGCATCACGGCATCCTATGGCCGGCGCGCGGTCACTGCGGCCGCGTGCAAGATCTTGTAAAACTCATGCAAGTTAATGCGCCAAATGCTTGCAAGAACTTTATGTTCTCTTGTCGCGATCGACGAGTGGAGGTAAATTGATGCGTGATCACACCCCTGTTCACGTCCCAGCAGGAGGAACATTGCGCACCCTCAAATCGGCTGCCCGCATCGCCGCCGCGAGCGGCCTCATGGCAGCGAGCTTCGTCGCCGCCACCTCCGCACCGGCCGCCGCCGCCGGTTGCAACACGGGCAACACCAGCTACTCCACCTACCGGGCGGGCGCCTGCACCGGCTACCCGAGCAACTGGAAGGTCCAGGCGCGGACCGGCTGCCTCGGCGGCGGGACCGCCTACGGAAACTGGGTCCAGGTCGGCGGCTACTCCTACGCGACCTGCAGCGGCGGGCGGCAGGCCCTCGGCGGCACCTACTCCGTCAGCCCGTAACGGCCGTGCCGGCCCGTAACTGTTGACGTCGGCCGGACACGCCAGTTCGAGTCACGATCGGAAGCTCGCCGACGAGGAAGGTCGGCGAGCTTCCTCGCGGTCTGTTCCGCGAAGCCGAACCTAGGCGTCACCGACGCGGAGCACCTCGCCCATCGTCCGATGGCGACACAGCGCCCAGTCGACCGGTGTGACGACCGCGACCGCCGCCAGGAACGCGACCGCCACCAGGCCGAGCCCGGTCCACGGCAGCACCACCACCGGATCGGTGGCCTGCCCGGTCAGCAGCCGCAGCGCGAGCGGCCCGATGGTGCCGCCCGCGACCAGGGCGCCGAGCGCCGGACCGCGGCGACTGTCACCAGCGGCAGCAGCTCGCCTGCGGCGATCCGGCGGACGCGTAGCCGCAGGCCGAGGGTCCTCAGCCGGGTCGAGGTCTGCCACCGCGCCGCTGCCTCCGCGGCGGCGGCCACGGCGAGCCCGAGCAGGCCGAGCAGCACGGAGTGTGACGGCCGAGGCCGACGCGAGCCGCAGCATCCTAGCGGTGAGCGGGCCTGGCTGCGCGAGCGCAGCGTATCGATGCGCACGCGATGTCGCCGACGGCGGTGGCCATCCTCGGGCGTCATCGCGACCAAGCTGATCAACGAGCCCGCCGCGCCAGGTGAGCGGCCGATCTCGGGCGCCCGGCCCGACAGCCGGCGCGCATCGGGTACAGGTCGGTGTGCAGGCTACGGCTCAACTGCGCCCACCATGAATATGCCCACCAGGAATATGTAGCAGCGCAGCCGCAAAACGCACCACCCGGCTTCCACATCCTCACGCCGTCGGGAGCTCGCTCATCGGCCAGACTCGTTCACCACGCGCCGGAGCGCAGCATCAACCAGGTTGAACGTCACCGCGCAACGGATCTGATCCATCGTGCACAGCCCGCCTCGACCTGCGACCACGGTTTGCCGAAACCCAGGTAGTCTTCCGGTGCCCGACGCTCCCGCGCCACCAGCCTGAAGAACGTGTAGGCGGCGTCTTCCCCGTAGGTGTCGAGCAGGCAGTAGAAGGCCAGATGGCTCAGCACGTACTGGGCGTTCTCGACCCGGGATCTGTCATCAGGCGTCTTGCCGAGGGGCTTGACCTCGCTGTCGAACTTGCCATCCCAGCGTCCCGCCCTCAAGTGCTGACGCAAGCCGGACAGACGGTCGTTGGTCGTCGTTGAAGCTCCCTGGTACCCGATGAGTTCGGCTATACCTTCGGTGAGCCACTTAGGCCTGACAAGGAGCACGCAGCAGCCGGGAGTATCGATGTTGCTCACCCCGTACAGCGTGGCCAGATGCCCCAGCTCGTGGCGAAGCACGTATCCAAGATCGTAGGAGGGCCACTCGACTGCGGCGTACGGCGACGTGGACGGCTTTGCGAAGCCGGCGACCTCGTCGATGGACCGGTACCAGCGGCTCCACTGCTTCTTGCCGCCGACGAACACCAGGTAGCGGGAAGGTTTGTCCCACCTGGCGTATGGGTCGGCAACGCGTGCGGCAGCATCAGCCTCTATGAGAACCCGATCGAGGTGTGCCTCGAGATCTTTGGGAGCCGCGACGGTCACGCGCTCGCCTTGCCTGAACACCAGCTCATCAGTGTCCCAGGGCTTCGCGTCCTCGGCTGGGCCGGGCGGATCGTCGCTGAATGACGTGATCAGAACCCGGTCGCCCCGGCTCGCGAAGCCCACCGTGTACGAACCCTTTTCTCGGTCGTCGAACTTGCACTCGATCGTCGTGACGATGCAGTAGTTGACCTTGACTTTGATCTTCGCGGTCTCTCCGAAGCCGATGTCGCTGATCTCGGGCTGCCACTCACTCACACCGAGGGCATGCAGAACCCGAAAGAAGCTGGTGTACCGCGCGAGCAGTGAGGGGTTCGAAGCATCGACGTCCGCGAGCCAGCCAGCCTCGTCGCCGGCCATCATGGCCCGCCCCTGACGCTCGATCACATCTCCCGGCCGCTCCGGCCCGGTAGGCCTCGGGGGCGACGGCGTCGCCGTCTCGCGACGCCGCTCGCCGAGGGTCCCGCACGCTCCCCCGACTGCGACTGTGGCCACGAGAAGCAACACGGCAACTGACCGGTGTACCACCAGCCGGGCAGCAGCAGACCGGCGCATCGATCCAGCACGCAATGGTGGTCCCCTCCCCCGCTCGCGCACCTAGCCACTGCGCGAGTCCCGCTATCCTTGCGCACGCGTTTGCACGAGAACTCGAACACTCGACAACATCGATGATCGTAACAATTGGCTTAGACAGACCGCGACCGCGGCGCCGTCCATGCCAATTGCGCCAACGGTTCTGCCGCTTCGGCACCGTCTGCCGCAGGGTGCAGCGACTCATCCGCCTCCACGGCCGGAACTACGCTCGAGTCGCTCCCATCCTCCGCACGGTCGAGGCGCTGCACGGTGAGAGCCACCCGGATCGTGGTCACCGAGATCGACCCGGCCCGCACACCGCAAGCCGCAATGCAGGCCCGCAGGTTGTCCGGCTGTCACCGCAGCGACCCCGCCGCCGGACTACGACGCCACTGGGCAGTCCGGGCCCGCAGTACCGCAGGCGGTGTTGGAGCCGATGAAGACACCTCAAGGTGTCTTCATCGGCTCCAACGCGCACAACGATGCGCAACGGACCGGCCTTTATTATCTCAGGCATGGCGCAGCTGCCACGGCCACTCGATCCCGACTCATCACCGCAAGCACGATTCGGCGCGACGCTGCGCCAGCTCCGTCAGGCTGCAGCCTTGTCACTCGCCCGGCTCGGAGTCGAGGTTCACCTTCACCCAGACGCCATCGCGAAGTATGAGAAAGCCGTCCGGTGGCCGGCGCGTAGCACCGTCGAGTCAATTGATCGCGTTCTCAAGGCCGACGGAGTGTTGGTGACTCTCTGGGAGGCCGTCGCAGGCTCCTCAACGCTAGACAGTTGGCCGGGCATCGGGCGTGAGCGCTACCTCTGGCAGTCCCACACTCTTTCGCTGGATGGTTCCACCGACCTGGCCACGTCCGGCAACCCCGCCCCAGATCCGGCCGACCGTGCCGATGACGTCCTGAGCCACATCCGCGCGCTCGCACGATCGAGTGGCCTCGGCGCGAGGCCAGCTGGGCGACGCCGCATCGCGTTGACCGACGTGGCCCGCCTCACCGCCATCACCGACCTGTACCGGTCGGTCGACCGCGAGCGCGGTGGAGGCGAGCTGTACCGGCAGCTGGCGCAGGTAGCCGAAGCCGCGACCATGTGGCTCGCACCCGGTTACACCGTCTGCGATCCGCAGGCCCGCCATCACCTGGCGCGTGCGACCGCTGATGTGCGTCTGCTCGCCGGGTGGACCGCTTTCGACGCGGGCATGTACGAAGACAGCCAGCGCCACTTCATCCTCGCTGAACGGGCCGCGGTACGGGCCGGCGACGCCATGCTGACCGCGAAGGTCCGATATTGCCTGGTGCGTCAGCTACAGCACCGCCATCACAACGTCGACGCGCTCGACACCGCGCAATTCGCCCGCGCGGACCTCGGATCGGCAGGTACCCCAGCTATGCGTGCCATGCTGTTGGGTGCCGAAGCTGCATCCTTGGCAGCACTCGGGTACCGCGACCAGGCACGTCAATGTCTCCATGCGGCCAGTGACACATTCGCCGACATCAGGCCCGAAAACGAGCCGGCCTGGATGCACTTCTACGACGCAGGCGAGCTATATGCCCAGTACGGCCGTGTCTACCGTGACCTTGCCCGGCAACACCGATCACAACGACGCCCAGTGGTGCCTTCAGCAGATCCCGGCTACGGTGCCCAGGCGGTGTTCTGGGTGAACCAGGCACTCGCAGGATTCGGCACCGGCCACATCCGGTCGATAACGCTCAACCGGGCCGGGTTGTTCAGCTCGCTGATGCTCGCCGGCGACCCGGACGCGGCCCTGGCCGTCGGTACCGAGTTGCTGACCTCTGCCAGGGCGGTCTGCTCTCAACGTGTCGTCGAGCGCATCGTCAATCTGCGCCGAGACCTCGTCGCGTACGAGCGCCGATCGGACGTGTCCGCGTTCGCGCACATGATCAGTACCCGGATCGTGGCGCCATGAGCGGCGGCCGCTTCACCAAAGAGATCATGACCGCCGCTATGCGCCACCTCGCCGACGCCCACGACCTCGATGCGAACGGCGCTCGCCTACTCCGACTGACCAACAACGCGGTCTTCGCGCTGCCCGCTTGCGCAGTGGTGATCCGGATTGCCCGATCGCATCTTCCCGGAGACCGGATCAGCAAAGGCGTCAAACTGGCCCGATGGTTCGAGGCCATCGACGCACCCACCATCAGGCTCGCCGGCCCCGAAGCCCAGCCCCTGCACATCGACGGGTTCCAAGCGACGATATGGCGCTACCTGCCCCCTGGCGCACCACTGACCGCAATGGACTTAGGCACTGCGCTGAGACAGTTTCACTCCCTTGGCCAACCGCCGTTTCCCATACCCGTCTGGGACCCGGTCGGCGATGCTCGCCGCCGCCTTGCCGACTCCGAGGACCTTGACGACGCCGACCGCAACCGGATCTACGCCTGGTGCACTCAGCTAGAGCCTCGTGTATCCGAGCTGCGGCAGCACTTTTCGACAACATTGGTCCACGGCGACGCCCACGTGGGTAATCTCCTGCGCGACGGCGGACGGGCCGTTTTCTGCGACTTCGATCCCATCTGCCGCGGGCCGTGGCAGGCCGATCTCGCGGCTGTTGCTGTCGGCGAGGACCGCTTCGGGCGGCGCGGCGGCTATCGGACGTTGGCCGACAGTTACGGCTGTGACGTGCGTGCCGATCCCCGCTGGCCCGTCTTCCGTGCCGCACGCGAGCTGAAGATGATCGTCGCGGCCGTGCCGTTGATGGCCAGCTCGCCAGGCGTCGCACGCGAGTTCCGTGTTCGCCTGGACTCTGTCATGAGCGGGGACCGAGCGGCACGTTGGACACCGTTTGCCGAACTGCCAACGTGACGCTTACGGAACCGGCGGCGCGGCCTCACCGTTGCCGCCGGATCCGATGAGGGGTAATCATCCATCAACGGCGCTGCTCGCCGCGATGCCATCGTGCGAACCAGTCGCTTGCGTCCGACGCCGTCACTGCTCGGCCCAAGGGTCGCCGAGCGCCCACACACGCGCGGCCTGCATGACGACGTCGTCCAAAGGCGGGGTTAGCGGGATGTCCTCGGACCTGTAGCGCGGGGCCACGTAGACGGGAGCGACCTGCGGCGGTGGCACGCCGTGACGCTTGACCTCGAGCTTCAGACCGAGCTCGGTGATCTCCTCGCGCCGATGGATCAACTCGACGGCCTCGACCATGATCACGGCGGCATCGACGGCGGCACCGGAGACGTCGTCGTCTTCGTCGTGGAGGTACGGGTCGATAGCCGCTAGGAAGGCTGGCCGCATCGACAACACGGCGTCGGCTTCTGCGTCTTGCCCGGCTCGCCAGCCCGCGTCGGATGTAAGGTCTGCCAGCCACATGATCAGCTTCGCGCGAAGCTGTATCGGCTCGTCTCTGCTCCACTGGAATCTGCCGAACGGACACACGGTGGCGGTACGCGGGTCTGCGAGGATCGCTGCGATGTACTGGGCGGCGGGCACCACCACGGTGTAGATGGTGTTCTGGTGCCGGAGCGGTTCCAGGTCCCAGAAGGCATCGGCCTGCACGACCGGATCTGGGTGCAGGAGCGCACGTAGCACATATGGCAGCCATCGGGCGTCACGATGTGCGGGCTCATGGCCTTCCCACCCTGCGCCACGAAGTAGCGCCTCGGGATCTGAAAGGTCGGCGCCGGCCACCGGTCTGACGTCGTGGTCACTCATCGCGGCACCATACCGCCGCCCCGCCTCTACATAAGTCGCAGCCCTACCGGCAGCGCACCGTCGCTCGATCCGATCTTCAGCAGTGATCGGTCGGCGCAACCTGCCATCCAGACAAGGCCGCTGTCTGCATGGCAGATCTCGAATCCGGCTGGCACATGCCGCTCAATGGGACCGGCGACACCGGCAAAGCAGACCGTCCCATCCACGCAAGTCACCAACAGCACGATCACGCCGATCGCCCGCGGCCACGGGCGGCTCCGGTGAGCCGGCCGCCAGCACGCAGGTCGAAGAAGCCGCAGCCTGCGGCCCAACTGCCGAACGCACACGAGCCCCGCCTCAAGGGAGATGAGATGCAGGTAGGCACCGACGAACCGGACGTCTTCGCTCTGGATGTCACGGTCACCGACGACGTTCCGCCCGGCCTGGACAACAAACGCTGCGGCACCAACGACGGCTGCGCAGGCACCTGTGCGTCGTCGTGCGTCACCCACAGCCCCAACTGATCACCGCCAGCGGGGGCGGCCCCTGGCCGCCCCCGCTCACCATCGCATCGAGGAGACGACGAGCAGTGAACCCCGACCGGTGGCTGTTCTACCGGCACAACGCAGCCGCCCTACTCCGCGCCGCCGCAACGCCGCTTGACGCCGGGCCGCGGTGGTGGCCGGACCTGGACGACACCGAGTCGTCCCTGGCCTAACTGAGCCAGGTCTGGTCCCAGCCCGGCTTCGCCGACGAGGTATGGCAGTCCACGCCGACCCTCGCCCGCAGCGTCGAAGCCCTGCTGACGCGGCCCCGCCGAGTCGGCGCTGGGCGGGACGTCCCCCGCCGGTGCATGGCGGTCATGCGCTACGCGCTACGCGCCACCGGACGGCCGACGCCCTTCGGCCTGTTCGCCGGGACCGCCGCCGTGACGCTCGGCGGCTCGGCGGCCGTCCGCTGGGGTGCCGAACACCGCGCTGGCACGCGTGGACACGCAGTGGCTCGCCGACGTCACCACCCGACTCGAAACCGAACCCGAGCTGCTCACACGTCTGGCGGTGCAGTTCACCAACCTAGCAGTACTGCGCGGCGGCCGGATCGAGACACCGCACGGCCCGCAGCGGGCCAGCGTCGGCTACAGCAGAGCAGTCCAGGCGATCCACGAAATGTCGCCGACCCTGGTGCCCGTCTCAGTCCTGACCGACCGGCTGCTCACCGAATTTCCCACCGGCAGCGTCGAAGGGCTTCACGTCCTACTGGCGGGGCTGATCCGGCAGGGTCTGCTCATCACCGACCTGCGAGCACCGTTCACAGTCACCGACCCCCTGTCGTACCTGCTGGACCGGCTGGCCGCGGCCGGAGCCGAGCAGATCCCCGCAGTCCAAGAGTCCGTGCAGCTGCTGGCGCAGATCCGCGACGGCCTGCACGCCCACAACCAGCCCGGCGCAGGCAACCGAGGACAGCGTGAGCAGGTCATGGGCCGGATGGCCATGCTGTCCACGGCCGGGCGGTGCCCGCTAGCGGCCGACCTGGTCCTCGACTGCGACACCCAGATCCCCGCACACGTCGCCGAGGAGATGGAACACGCCGCGAGCGTGCTGCTGCGCCTGTCCCGTCGCCCGGCAGGCGACACCGCGTGGCGCGACTTCCACACCCGGTTCATCGAACGGTACGGCACGGGCGTGCTCGTACCCGTCACCGACGTCACCGACCTCGATGCAGGGCTCGGATTCCCGGCCTCCTACCTGGGCAGCGTCGCCGCCGACCCGGCCGAACCGCCGACCAGACGCGACCAGCTCATGCTCGCCCTGGCCATGCGCGGGCTCGCCCTGCTCGCCTGAACCGTACTCGGGAGCGCCGCGCGCAACGCGGGAGCGAAACAGGACGGCATTCCGGGATCTCCTGTTCCGATGTTTCTCGAAGGCGCGCTTTCGTCCATCTGAAACTTGCTAACCTACATCGCAGGTGTGGATGCGCGTGGAGCGATCATGTACCGGTTTCGCCCATCGGCCGACCTCGTTCGTTCAGGTGTAGGGGGCTGCAGATGTCTGAGCAGATGCCTGATGATATAGCCGCCGAACTGGTTTCGGATCCCACGAATCCGCCAGACGTGGTGGTTATGCGGGGTTTCCTGGGAAAGAGTGATCGGGCTGGCTTCTCAAGGCTGTACGCAGATCTGAATTTCAGTGAGTTCGTCGAGGTCGCCGACGATGATGTGGTCGCCAGCCGGTCCCTCGCCGGAAACCAGAACCCGCTGGGTGGCACCGTCCTGTGGGTCAGGCGGACCGCGACGCTTCTGCGTGCGACAGTCTGTACCGCGCGAGAACACTCGGCCTTTCTCCAGGGCGAGATCACCGCCAAGGCGTTGCATCGGTCCAGGATGGAACTTCCCGTCGGGCGCAGACCCGTCGACGTCCCCGTGCTGCGCGGCGGTCCTACCGACCCGCTGTACTACTCCACGTGCCGGGGCCCACTCTGCGAGGACCCCGGCCCGAATCCTGGCTGCCCGCAGAACACCGTGCTGTAGACGGTTCGGGACACTCATGCTCGGGCCTCTCGAGGTGGTGCCGTACCTGCAGGATCGCGGCTATCTGACGACTTCGGGTGCCGCGTTGGACGGCATCACCATCGAGGACGCCTCCCGCCGGAACACCAATCTCAAGGTGCTTTGCCGGCGAGGTACGAGCTACTTCCTGAAACAGGCCCGAGACTCCGACGGAGCCGCACACCTGGCCCATGAAGCCTCGATCTACCGAATCCTGCTGGCCGATGCTCGCCGAGACTCGGTCAGGCGCTGCGTGCCCCGGCTGATCGGATATGACCCGATCGCGCACGTCCTCGTCACGGAGCTCATGGCGAAATCCCACGACCTCCGGGAGCACCACGCCCGCCAACGGCGTTGTCCTGTCGCTTTGAGCATGGCCGTCGCGCGCGCGTTGGCCACCGTGCACCGGTTCCCGATAACGTCGGACCTGGCCCCGACGGGCTCGCCCGGCCCTCCCTGGATCTTTCGGCTGCACCGGCCCGGCCTGCGGCAGTGGCGCGGCCTCAGCGGTGCCAGCCTGAAGGCGATCGAAATCATCCAGGGCAGCGCGGAGTTCTGCCGCCTGCTCGACGGCCTCGGGCAGGAGTGGCGAAGCGATACGCTCATTCACTTCGATGCCCGGTGGGACAACTGCATCGTGCCCGATTCATCCGCCCCCCGGTATACGACAGGGCTACGCATCGTCGACTGGGAGCTCGCCGGCTTGGGCGACGCCTGCTGGGACACCGGCTCCGTCATGGCAGATTACCTGAGCCTCTGGCGCGCATCCGTCCTGCTTGTCGATGATCAGGCAGCCGAGCAGGCCACAGGCGACGGTCTACGTCAGCTGGAGCGGATACAGCCCGCGATGAGAGCGTTCTGGAACACCTACGTCAAGTGCATGCGCCACGAGCCCGCCCTCGCCAACGAGCTGCTGGTGCGCACCGCGCGATTCACCGCGGTACGGCTGCTGCAGACCGCGGTGGAGGCGACACAGATCTCGCCGGAGATCACCAGCGGCATTGTGGGGAGTCTGCAGCTCAGCCTCAGCATGTTGCAGCGTCCGGTGGAGACGATCGCACATCTGCTCGGCATCCGACCGACCGTCTCCAGCCGATGACGAACGTGTATCGCCACAGCATCGTCGGCGTGCTGCGAGCCACCGAGGTGCAACAGGGGTTCACCTACCGGTGGTTCGGCCGGCGGTTCGGAGCACTACCCAGCTCGGTCAGGCGCCGGATCGATGACACGACGGCGCGGCACCACCTGCTCCTGAACCTTCAGGCCCAGCTCTATCGCCTGTTCTACTGTCGGGGTGAGGCAACACCCAGCGGCCTGTCGTCCCAGCGCCACCCGGCGATACCGCTGCGACCCGAGTTGGAACGCGCCAATCAGGGGCGCGGATACTGGGGACGAGGCTGGCGGGTTCGCTCGTACGACATGGCGTCGATGACGTTCACGGTCAGGCGAGGCAGCCTGACCTTGCACGTGGACGCGAAGGACTGCACGGCCCCTGAACCCGGCCTCCCGCCGCCGGAGGAGACGGTGTCCGTCCGCTTCCCGAAGGACCTGCCCCACCTGTCCCCTGGCTTCTATCTGGCCCTGGGAGACACTGAGCTCAAGCAGGACGAACCCTCAGGGATACTGCGCCTGTACTGGAACCTCACGGCTTCCGGGGCCGTCGGCTTCATGGAAAGGACGACCAGAGCCCTCAACAGGGCTGAGCTGCCGTTCGCGCTGAAGGCCATCGACGACGCGACGCAGTATCGGCGTTGCGACGCCGTCGTCCTCTACCTGCGCAAAGACGACTTCCGACAGGCCTCGGCGATCCTGCAGCGGGTTCACCGAGCACTCGAGACGAGCATGCGGCCCGCGACGCCGGCACTGACCAAGAGGATCGCAGCAGGGGTCGGCGTTGCGGAGAGCCCGCCCTCAGGCCTCAGTTTCGGGATGAGCCGCTGCCGGGCCCTGGCCGAGGCCATGCTGAGGGCTCATGAAACCGGCAGGATCTCGATAGATGATCGGCTGCGGTCAGTGGCGGAGTGCTTCATCGAGGACGGCTTCGACATCGACTCCCCCTACGTGAACCTCGGGTCACTCGACCAGTTCGCGTTCGGGCCGCTTCCGAGGAGACGTTCCACGCCGGCTGCGGTGCTCCAGGCGCCTACCCGTGCCGAGTGTCTGGAGGTGGCTGCCGACATCGGCCGCACGCTGGCTCGACAGGCGATATGGCACGACGGCCGATGCAACTGGATCGGCGCGGAGCTCGTGCCCGACGAGGTCGATGCCACAACGGGCTCGCGCTTCAACACGGTGTACCGGACGCTTGCGCCTGACATGTACTCCGGGAGCAGCGGGGTCGCCCTGTTCATGGCCGAACTGGCGGCGCTCACCGGTGATGCCCTGATACGCCGGACGGCGCTGGGCGCCGTCCGGCAGGCTCTCGCCTCTTTCCGGAGCGTGCCTGCCGACAAGCGCCTCGGGCTCTATTCCGGCCTGGTAGGAATCGCCTGTGTCGCCGCACGCATCGCAAGGACATGCGGCGAGCAGAGCCTGCTTGCCGACGTTGCCCAGCTGCTTGCCCACCTCACGCGCACGAACCGTGTAGGTCGGCAGTTCGACCTGATCGCCGGGAAGTCCGGGGCGATCGTGGGGCTGCTGCGGCTTCGGCATGAGCTGGGGGACACGGCTCAGGTCGATCTCGCGTGTCGGCTCGGGGACTCGCTGCTGAAAACCGCGGAGCACTCTCGTGCCGGATGCTCCTGGCGGTCACCAAGCTTCCGCTACCGACACCATCTGACCGGTCTCTCCCACGGTACGGCCGGAGTGGCCTACGCTCTCCTGGAGCTTTATCACGAGACGGCGCGGGTCGACTATCTGTCGGCGGCAGAAGACGCTTTCAGATATGAGCGACACTTCTTCAACAGCGACGTCGGCAACTGGCCCGATTTTCGTGAGGAGTCGCTGCGTCATCGCCAGAGCCCGCAGTCGTACAAGACGTCCTGGTGCCACGGGGCGCCGGGGATCGCGCTGTCGCGGCTGCGCGCATACCAGATCACCGGCGACGACATCTACCGGCAGGAAGCGGAGATCGCTCTGAACACGACTCGTGCGGCGATCAGCGCCGCGCTGGAGTCTCGTCGATGGAGCTATGCGCTCTGTCACGGCCTGCCGGGCAACGCCGACGTGCTGATCTCCGGTCACCGGGTGCTCGGCTCGGCAAGGACAGGCGACCTACACCTTGCTGGACAGGTGGCCGACGCGACCACCCGGTTTCGCGGACCGGGCGACATCGACAGCCCGACCCTGATGCTCGGCCTGGCGGGTGTCGGGTACTTCCACCTTCGGCTGTGCGATGCCGAGACCCCATCTGTGCTGTGGAACTCGATCTGACCGGGCAATGCGGAGCGCCGACGGACCCGATCAGCTCAGTTAGCCGCCACCAGTTCGCCCGGGTACCGCGCAGGGGTGGTAGGCGTGGACGCCGGCACTGCCGCGGCGGATGGGCGGGCTGAGTCGTCCTGGCGGGTCGGCGTGGATGTGGACCCAGGCTCCAGGGGGGCGTCGGCGCATTGCCGCGCCGACGCCCCTGGGTCGGACCGACGACGGTCGGAGGTCGTCGGTCAACCTAGACCTGGGTGCGCGACCACTGCAGGTTGGTGCCGCTGCCGCAGGTGTACTGGATCACATTGGCTCCGTCGGCGGTCGACGCACTGGCCACGTCGAGGCACTTTCCGCTGACCTGGCTCACCACCCGGTAGTAGCCGCCCCCCGCATCCTGGAACTGCCACTTCTGGTTCGCTCCCCCGTTCCAGGTGTACTGCTTGATCTCGGCATTGTTCGCCGTCGACGCCCCGACCACGTCCATCACCTTGCCGCTGTGACGGGCGGTGATCCGGTACTGGGGGGCAGCCGTCGGCAGCTCGGCCACCGGCAGCACCGTGCCGTGCCGGCAGCCCGGACACCCGACGCTGCTCAGACCGGACCAGCTGTTGAGGTTGGAGCTGGTCGCCGACCAGATGCCGCCGTTGGTGTACCTGTCGATGTAGATCCGCCAGGTCCCATTGGCCAGCTGGAACACCGCCGGCCCCTCGTACCCCGACGTCCACAGGCTGCCCACCGAGGTCCATCCGCTGGTCAGGCTCGCACTGGTCCAGTGCTCGATGAACTTCGAGGTCTCGTCCTTGACGAAGGCGTGGTAGGTGCCGCCCGAGCGCACCACGAACGTGTCGATGTGGTTGGCGCCCAGCCCGCCCATCGCGACCGGCCCGCTCCAGGAGGTCAGCGAGCTGTTCGTGGCGGTGAAGACGTAGGGCTGGAAGCAGTTCGAGCAGGTGGTCTGCGCGATGCTCACGATGACCCGGACGGTGCTGCCCTCGACGTAGAACTCCGGCGCCCACACGAACCTCGTGTTCGCGATGCCCGAGTTGACGCTGGCCACGTGCTGCCAGGTGGTCAGGTTCGTGCTGGAGGCGATGTTGAAGTAGGTGGAGTTCGTGGTCCACGACTGGACGGTGTACGCGATGTAGTACGTACCGTTGTGGTTGATGATGCTGGGGTCGCGCAGGACGCCCGACGGCCCCTGGTAGTTCGTGTCGGCCAGGACGCTGAAGTTGTTGCCGTCGGTCGACTGGTAGACCCACAGCTCCTGGTCGGCCGCGCCGTCGCCCTTGAACGTGGTGTAGATGTACCCGCTGGCGGCCGCCGCGGGCGACGTGACCGCGACGAGGCCGGTGACGGC
The DNA here is from genome assembly GCF_040648615.1 of Catellatospora sp. NPDC049111. NCBI lineage: Bacteria > Bacillati > Actinomycetota > Actinomycetes > Micromonosporales > Micromonosporaceae > Catellatospora > Catellatospora sp. NPDC049111. The sequence goes on from NZ_JBEZEB010000051.1 coordinate 40,598, forward strand.
GACGAGCATGACGCCGGCCAGCCGGGCCACCCACCGGCTGAGTCTTGTTCCCGGTGTTGCAGTGCGTGACTTCACGCTTGCCTCCTCAGGCAGGACAGGGTGGTGGTGATCGCCGCAGGCGGACGATCCCCGGTTGACTGGTGACGTGTCATGCCGTGGTGCGCGACCACTGCTGGTTGGTCCCGCTGCCGCAGGTGTACTGCTGGATGTCGGCGCCGTCGGCCGTGTTCGAGCTCACGACGTCCAGACACTTGGCGCTGTTCCGGGCCCGCAGCTGGAAGTAGCTGCCCGTGGCCACCCACTGCCACTGCTGGTTCGTGCCGCCGCCGCAGGTGTACTGGATGACGTTGGCCCCGTTGGCCGTCGAGTTGCCGGCCACATCCAGACACTTGCCGCTGTTGACGTTCATCAGCCGGTAGTAGCCGCCCCCGACGTCCTGGAACTGCCACTTCTGGTTGGCTCCCCCGTTCCAGGCGTACTGCTTGACCTCGGCATTGTTGGCCGTCGACGACGAGACCACGTCCATCACCCTGCCGCTGTGGCGGGCGGTGATCCGGTACGTCGGGGCCGATCCGCCGCCGGTGACGGTGCCGGTCGCGGCGTCGATGGTGATCTGCGGGTGCCAGGTCAGGCTCATGCTGGTGCTGCTGGGGAAGCTGATGGGCAGCCAGACGTACTGCGAGTCGCCCACCGGCCCGCCCCAGGCACCGGCCCAGCGGTCGCCCATGTACAGGTAGCTGGTCGTCGAGGTCCCCTGGATCGGCAGCACGTACGTCGGCTGGGAGCTGAACGTCGTGCCGTCGCCGACGTTGGTCCATCCGGTCCACGGGCCGGAGATGCTGCTCGCCGTCGCGTATTTCGCCTGGTTCGGGCTCCAGCCGGTCGCGCCCGAGGTGAGCAGGAAGTAGACACTGCCCCGCTTGAACATGGCCGGGGCCTCGCGGTGCGCGTCGTTCCAGAAGTTGCCGACCAGGGTGCTGACGTTCAGGTAGTCCGAGGTCAGCCGGTAGATGTGCAGGTCGTAGTTCTCGTCCGCCGCGGAGATCATGTACGCGGTGCCGTTGTCGTTGTAGAGCGTGATGTCTCGCGACATGTGCTGCCCGAGCGGGCGGAAGCTGCCGTGGTAGGTGTAGTTGCCGTCCACGGTCGCCGACGAGGCGACCGCGGCGCGCGCCTCGCTGTAGTTCGACCCGTTCTCCCTGTGCATCCACATGACGAATCGGCCCGTGGAGCTGTTGTAGATGACTTTCGGCCGCTCGATGTTCGAGACGTTGAGTTCGGCGTGCGACGACTGGGTGAGGACGTTGTTGCGGAACTCCCAGTTCTTGAGGTCCGTGGACCGGTACACCGAGACGGCACGGAAGGTGTTGTCGGCGTTGCGGTTCTCGCCGAACCAGTAGTAGTAGCCGCTCACCTGCAGCACGCCGCCACCGTGGGCGTGCAGCACGTTCCCGCTGGTGTCCCGGAACTGGGTGCCGTTGGTGATGTCCACGGGGGCCGCGTTCGCCGGCGACACCGCGAAGCAGACGGCGGCGCCGGCGAACAGGACTGCCGCGGCGACCATCCGGATCGACCGGACGAGGCCACGGACGGGGGGACGGGGTCGGAGGTTCTCCTTCACGCTGATCAACTTCCCTCTGTCGAAGCCGACGGCAGCTCCCTCGGCCGCGCAGGGCCGAGGGAGCGCCGGATTTCAGCTGGGTGACAACAGGGTTAACTTTGCTGAATCCGCGCGCCACACTCGGTACACAAGGGCACACGAACGTACGTGATCGAACATCGGAGCGGCCGGCAGTCTCCGGCCGAGCCGGCGGTTCTCGGAGCGGGCAGGGGCTCGGCGGAGCGCGGTGCCGCCGGGGTGGACGATGGTGTCGGCGGAGCGTTGGCGCGGCAGCGTGCGGACTGCGGCGGCGGTCACGGGACGAGCGTACGGCCGGGGTGGTCGGCGGTCAGCGGGCTGTGAACAAGTCCATCGGGGACTGTTCGGCCACTGGGTGCGGATGCGCGCGAAAGGTCGCCGGGGGTCGTCAGCGGGCGGCGCGCCAGGTCCAGGTGGTGCGGCGGGGGTGGCCGGGAAGTTCGCCGCGGCCGGTGCACCACAGCAGCACCGCCGCCGGGTCGCCGGTCGGGGCGTCGGGGAACAGCCGGTGCAGGATCAGCGCGGCGAGTTCGCCGGGAATGGTCCAGGTCGGGGCGAGGCCGCGGGTGATGTCGTGGGTGTGCAGCAGGGTCTCGGCCATGCCCATGGCGGCGAAGCCGCTCGGGTCGCACGACCCCCAGTGCCAGGCGCGCAGGGCGGGGTCGGCGGCGTCGAGCAGTGCGGTCAGCAGCCCGCCCGCGGCGGTGATGATCTGCAGCAGCTGCGTGGGGGTGGCCGCGGGTCGCACGGTGAGGTCGCAGGGCAGGTAGGCGTCGTCGGGTACGGCGGCGAGCTGGGTCGCGTACGCGGTGAGGTCGTGGGCGATGTGGGCGGCGGTCTCGTGGCAGGTCCAGTCGAGCGGCCCGGCCGGCATGGACCAGTCGGCGGCCGGGTGCGGGCGGAGTGCGGCTTGCAGGTTTTGCAGGGCCTGGCGGAGATCCTGGGGACCGGGGTCGCGCATCGGTGCACTGTGTCACGTCCGGTGGGGGCGGCGACAGCCGATTCGCCGACCTGCTGAAACTGTTAGCAAGGTCTGCCAATTGATTTCAGTAGATCACGAGTCTGTGAACGGCGTCACGCCTGCTTATTGTGCCTATTTGCCGGTTTTGTCAACGCCATTTGGTAACGGCCTTGCGCGAAAAGCCGCAAGGACTTTCTGAATCCGAAACTTCTTGCTAACGTCGCGCGCTGGAAGGACAGGCATACCCCGAGGAGCGAATAATGCGTCGCACCGCCAGAGGGATCGCCGTTCTTGCCTCCGCTGCCATCGCTCTCGCGGTGACGGCCTGTGGCAACGACGCGACCGAGGCACCCAGCAAGACCGACCCCGCGGCCCTTTCGGCCGAACTGACGTGGTGGGACACGTCGGACCCCACCAACGAGGGCCCGGCGTTCAAGGAGCTCATCACCGAGTTCAACAAGAGCTACCCGAACGTGAAGATCAACTACCAGTCGGTCCCGTTCGCTGACGCGCAGAACAAGTTCAAGACGGCTGCCGCGGCCAAGTCCGGCGCCCCGGACATCCTGCGCGCCGAGGTGGCGTGGGTGCCGGAGTTCGCCTCCCTGGGCTACCTGTACAACCTCGACGGCAGTGAGCTGCTGGCCGACGAGTCGGACTACTTCACCACCCCGATGTCGGCGAACAAGTTCGAGGGCAAGACCTACGGTGTGCCGCAGGTCACCGACTCGCTCGCGCTGATGTACAACAAGAAGATCTTCACTGAGGCCGGCATCGCCGAGGCTCCGAAGACCTGGGCCGACGTGAAGACCGCCGCGGCCGCCATCAAGGCCAAGACCGGCAAGGACGGCCTGTTCATCAACGCCGGCGGCTACTTCCTGCTGCCGTTCATCTACGGCGAGGGCGGCGACCTGGTCGACACCGCCGCCAAGAAGATCACCGTGAACTCCGCGGCCAACGTCGCGGGCATCTCGGTGGCCGCCGACCTGATCAAGTCCGGCGCCGCGGTCAAGCCGCCGGCCAACGACTCCTACGGCACCATGATGACCCTGTTCAAGGAGCAGAAGGTCGCCATGATCATCAACGGCCCGTGGGAGGTCAACAACGTCCGCACCGCCCCCGCCTTCGGCGGCATCGAGAACCTCGGCGTCGCCGCGGTTCCGGCGGGCTCGGCCAAGGCCGGCGCGCCGGTCGGCGGCCACAACTACGTGCTGTACTCCGGCATGGCGCAGGACAAGGCCGCCGCGGCCATCGCGTTCGTGAAGTTCATGTCGTCGGCGCAGTCGCAGGCGTTCCTGGCCGACAAGCTGGGCCTGCTGCCGACCCGCAAGTCGGCGTACGACATCGACAAGGTGAAGAACAACGCGATCATCGCGGCGTTCCAGCCGGTCGTGGCTTCGGCCGTGGCCCGGCCGTGGATCCCCGAGGGCGGCCAGTTCTTCGTCCCGCTCGACACGATGGCGACCGAGGTCCTGATCCAGGGCAAGGACGTCAAGACCTCCCTCGACGGGGTCGCGAACAAGTACAAGACCGAGGTCGTCACCGCCTACACGGCGTCCTGACCCTCACCTGAGGCCGGTCCCCAATGCGGGGACCGGCCTCAGGGCCTTCCTCTGCGCCCCTTTCACCCCACTCGGAGCACGCCCGTGAGCACAGACACCGCCACGCCGGCCCGGACCAGCCCCCCGCCGCGTGAGACTCGACGACCCGGCCGGCTGCGCCGCAGCTGGGACAAGCACTGGTACGCCTGGGTGATGGTCGCCCCGGTCGTGCTCGTGCTCGGAGTCCTGATCTTCTACCCGCTCGGCCGCGGCATCCTGCTGTCGTTCACGAACCTGACCGAGGCCAACCAGCTCGCCGAGATCTGCAGCAAGTCGATCACCGGCACCGAGGTGTGCAAGCCGAACCCGAACGGATGGGAGGTCGTCGGCGTCGACAACTACGTCAACATCCTCACCGGCAAGGTCGGGGAGTTCTGGCAGCAGTTCGGCGTCACCCTCATCTGGACCATGACCTGCGTGGTGTTCCACTACGCCATCGGGCTCGGCCTGGCGGTGCTGCTCAACCGGCCGCTGCGCGGCCGGGGGATCTACCGGGTGCTGCTGATCCTGCCGTGGGCGGTGCCCGCGTTCGTGTCCGCGTTCGCGTGGCGGTTCATGTTCAACGAGCAGTTCGGCCTGATCAACTCGGTGTTCGAGTCCGTCGGCCTGGACCGCGTCGCGTGGTTCGCCGACTGGAAGACCGCGCTGCTGACCGCGATCGTCGCCAACATCTGGCTGGGCGTGCCGTTCATGATGGTGACGCTGCTCGGCGGTATGCAGACCATCCCGGGCGAGCAGTACGAGGCCGCCGAGATCGACGGCGCGACCCCGTGGCAGCGTTTCGTCAACATCACCCTGCCGGGCCTGCGCTCGGTCAGCATGACGGTGCTGCTGCTGGGCACCATCTGGACCTTCAACATGTTCCCGATCATCTTCCTGGTCACCGGCGGCGAACCGGCCGGGCAGACCGAGATCCTGGTGACCGGTGCGTTCCGGGCGGCGTTCGAGGGCATCCGCAACTACTCGCTGGCCTCGACGTACGGCGTGCTGATCCTGTCCATCCTGCTCGTCTTCTCCGTGTTCTACCGGCGGGCGCTGCGCAAGCAAGGCGAGGTGTGGTGACATGACCATGACCATGGCCCCCGGCACGACGGCCGGGCAGTCCGCACCCACCCCGCGGGTCAACAAGCACAGCCGGGCCAAGCGCAGCCCGCTGGCCTCGTTCGGCCTGCACGCGACCCTGATCGGGGCGTCCCTGATTGCGGTGTTCCCGATCGCGTGGGTGGTGCTGAGTTCGTTCAAGCCCAAGCAGTGGGTGCAGAGCAGCGAGTTGTCACTGGTCAAGGAACCGACCCTGGGCAACTACGAGTACGTGCTGTTCGAGACGAACTTCGGCACCTGGATGCTCAACTCGGTGATCATCGCGGTGTGCACGATGGTGATCGGCATCCTGATGTCGGCGACCACCGGGTACGCGCTGTCGCGGTTCAACTTCCCGGGCCGGCGCAAGCTGATGATGGTGTTCCTGGTGACGCAGATGTTCCCGGTCGCCATCCTGATCGTGCCGATCTACCAGATCATGGCGACGCTCGGGCTGATCAACACGCATGCGTCACTGGTCATCGCGTACCTGACGATCGCGGTGCCGTTCTGCTCGTGGATGCTCAAGGGTTACTTCGACTCGATCCCGACGTCGCTGGACGAGGCCGCCTCGATCGACGGGTGCGGGCCGTTCCAGACGTTCTGGCGGGTCATCATGCCGCTGGCCAGGCCCGGCATCGCGGTGACCGCGTTCTACACGTTCCTGACGGCGTGGGGCGAGGTGGCGTACGCGTCGGCGTTCATCCAGACCGACGACAGGTTCACCCTCGCGTACGGCATGCAGCAGTTCGTGCCGCAGTTCAACGCCCAGTGGGAGTACCTGACCGCCGCCGCGGTGCTGGTCACGGTGCCCGCCGGGCTGGTCTTCCTGTACGCCCAGCGCCACCTGGTGTCCGGCCTGACCGCCGGTGGAACGAAGGGCTGAGATGGGGACGCAGACGCGGGCTCGGCTGGCCGACATCGCCGCGCAGGCGCAGGTCAGCCAGGCGACCGTGTCCCGGGTGCTGAACGACCGGCCGGGCGCGTCGGCGAGCACCCGGCAGGCGGTGCTGACCGCGCTGGACGTGCTCGGCTACGAGCGGCCGGGGCATCTGCACCGCACCGGCGCGGGACTGGTCGGGCTGATCCTGCCCGAGCTGGACAACCCGATCTTCCCGGCGTTCGCGCAGATCGCCGAGTCGACGCTCGCCCAGCAGGGCTACACGTCGATGCTGTGCACGCAGACACCGGGCACGGTCAGCGAGGACGAGTACGTCGACATGATGCGCGAGCGCGATGTCGCCGGGATCGTGTTCATGTCGGGCATGCACGCCGCCGCCGACGGCGACCCGGCCCGATACCACCGGCTGACCGCCGACGGTGTGCCGTTCGTGCTGGTCAACGGGTTCCTGCCGGGGGTGGCGGCGCCGTTCGTGTCGTGCGACGAGCACGGCGCGGCCGAGCTGGCGGTGGCGCACCTGGCCTCGCTCGGGCACCGGCGCATCGGGCTGGTGTGCGGGCCGCGGCGGTACACGCCGACGCGGCGCAAGGTCGCCGGCTACCAGGCCGCGATGGCGGGGCTGTACGACGGCGACCTGGAGGAGCTGATCGAGATCGCGCCGTTCGGGGTCGAGGGCGGGCACGGGGCCGCGCTGCGGCTGCTGGAGCGGGGCGTGACGGCGATGCTGTGCGGGTCGGACCTGATGGCGCTCGGAGCGATCCGGGCGGCGCGGGCCAACGGGCTGTCGGTGCCTGGCGACGTGTCGGTGGTCGGATTCGACGACTCGCTGCTGATGGCGTACACCGATCCGCCGCTGACCACGCTGCGCCAGCCGGTGCGGGCGATGGCCCAGGCCGCGGTGCGCGCCCTGCTCGACGAGATCGGCGGGTACGCCGCCCCGCACAGCGAGTACATGTTCCGCCCGGAACTGGTGGTCCGCGGCTCGACAGCGGCGCTGCGCTGACAACGTTCTCCGTACCCCGCCTAGGATGGCTCTCATGACCTTGAGCAAACCGACTGTGGAGTTCCCCGGGGGCGAGGCCCCGACCGACCTGGTGATCACCGACCTGATCGTCGGCACCGGCGACGAGGCCGTGCCCGGCCGCCAGGTCGTCGTGCACTATGTGGGCGTGACCTTCGACGGCGGCGAGGAGTTCGACGCCTCCTGGAACCGCGGCTCCCCGTTCACCTTCCCGCTCGGCGGCGGCCGCGTCATCCAGGGCTGGGACCTGGGCGTGGCCGGCATGAAGGTCGGCGGCCGCCGCCAGCTGATCATCCCGGCCAAGCTCGCCTACGGCAACCGCGGCGCCGGCGGCGTCATCAAGCCCGGCGACACCCTGGTCTTCGTCGTCGACCTCCTCGAGGTCCGCTGACCCACTCCCCCGACGATCTTGCGCGAACGGTGGGGACGACACGCTCGTTCCGGGCGTGTCTCGCGCAAGATCGTCGGGATCGTGGCGGGGCCACGGCAGGAGATCTTGCGGGTTAGACTCTCGCGATGCCATTGCTGAGCGTCGCTGATTCGCTGCCGTGGGTGCCGCGGCGGGTGCTGGTCGCGGGCACGTCCGGGTCCGGCAAGACCACGCTGACGGCGGCGCTCGCCGAGGTGCTGGAGCTGCCTCGGGTCGAGCTCGACGCGCTGCATCACGGGCCCGGCTGGGAGCCGCGGCCCACTTTCGCCGACGAGGTGGCCGCCTTCACGGCTCAGCCGCGCTGGGTGACCGAGTGGCAGTACAGCGAGAAGCTCGGCGACCTGCTGTCCGGCAGTGTCGACACGGTGGTATGGCTGGACCACCCGCGCCGGCTGGTCATGTGGCAGGTCATTCGGCGTACGGTGCGTCGCAGGTGGCGGCGCGAGCAGCTGTGGAACGGCAACACCGAAGGACCGCTGCGCACGGTGTTCACCGACCCCGAGCACGTGATCCGGTGGGCGTGGCGCACCCACCGCAAGCCGGGCGTGCGCGTGGCGGCGGTGCTGGAGCAGCGCGGCGAGCACGTCGCCGTGGTGCGGCTGCGCGGCCGGGCCCAGGTCCGGCGGTGGCTGCGTCGGCTGCGCGAGGGCAGCCTGCTCGGATGAGCTGCCGCCCGGTAGCGGCCCTCATATGAGGTCAAAGCGCCTAAACTCGGCGTATGGAGCTCTCGCTGGCCGAACAGCTGGTCCTGCTCAGTTATGACGACGCGACCGGCAGGCCGCTGGTGCCCATCAACCACCTCGACTGCGGCATCGAGGGCGCAGTGCTGCTCAGCCTGGCCAACGCGGGCCGGATCGCGATCCACCACGGGCACGTGCAGGTCGCCGACCACACGCCCACCGGCGACGCGTCGCAGGACGCGGCGCTGGTGGAGATCGGCGAGGACGTCAAGGGTCACGCGCCCGACTGGTGGATCTACCACTTGGCGTCCCCGCACCACCGGCAGCGGCTGCTGGACAACCTTGTGGACAAGGGCGTGCTGCGGCGCGAGGACCACCGGGTGATGGGCGTGTTCCACCGGCCCCGGTATCCGCTGGCCGACCAGGCGGTCAAGAAGGAGCTGGTGGACCGGGTCGGCAATGTGGTCAACCGCATCGCCGAACCCGATCGCGACTCGGTCAGCCTGCTCGCGCTGAGTCACACCATGATGCTGGACCGGCACTACTTCCCCGAGGTCAACCACGACGACATGCGCCACCGCGTCATGGAGCTGGCCGAAGGCGAATGGGCGGCGCCGGCCGTCGGCAAGGTCATCTACGCGATGAACATGGCGGTCATGGCCGCCATCACCGGTGGCATCGCCTCGTCGTCGACCGCCGCGGTCTCCGGCTGACGGTCACTGCCGGAGCGCGCCGAAGAAGTCGCGGACGTCACCGGCGAGCAGTTCCGGCTGTTCCATCGCGGCGAAGTGGCCGCCGCGGTCGAACTCCGACCAGTGCCTGATGTCGTACAGCCGCTCGGCCAGGGGCCGTACGGACTGGGTGATGTCGCGGGCGAACACCGCCACACCGACCGGCGCGCGGCAGGGTAAGGCCTGCCCGCGGGCGGCGTCGTGGTGCAGCCGCGCCGCCGACGCCGCGGTGGCGGTCAGCCAGTACAGCGAGACGTCGGTGAGGATCCGCTCGTCGCTGATCGGCGAGCGGGGATCTGTCCACGACGCGAAGCGCTCGGCGATCCAGACCAGCTGGCCGACGGGCGAGTCGGTCAGGGCGTAGCCGATGGTCTGCGGGGTGAGGGCCTGCAGGGCCTGGTATGGCGGACGGTTCGCCAGCAGGTGCCGGACTTTGTCCAGCCTGGCCTCGTCCATGTCGGAAAGGTCGAGTCCGGCGTCCGGGTCGGGGCGGGTCGGCAGGTAGTTGACGTGCACGCCGACGACTTGCTCGGGCGCCACCGCGCCCAGTGCCAGGGAGATGCCCGCGCCGAAGTCGCCGCCCTGGGCCCCGTAGCGCTCGTACCCGAGGCGGTGCATGAGTTCGGCCCAGGCCCGTGCGATCCGCGGGACGTCCCAGCCGCGCTCGTGGGTCGGGCCGGAGAAGCCGTAGCCGGGGATGGACGGGATCACCAGGTGGAAGTCGCGTGACAGCGGCTCGATCACGTCCAGGAACTCCAGGAACGAGCCGGGCCAGCCGTGGGTGAGGATCAGGGCGAGCGCGTCCGGGTTGGCTGAGCGTACGTGTACGAAGTGGATGCGCTGGCCGTCGATCTCGGTGGTGAAGTGCGGCAGCTTGTTGAGTTCGGCCTCGTGCGCGCGCCAGTCGTGGCCGGTGCGCCAGTGTTCGGCCAGTTGCTTGAGCCGGGCCAGCGGGAAGCCGTAGTCCCAGCCGGCGTCGGCGACCTCGTTGGGCCAGCGGGTGCGGGCGAGCCGGTCGGCCAGGTCGTCGAGGTCGGCCTGGGGGATGTCGATGCGGAACGGATCGATCATGGATGGCTCCTCAAATCGTTTGTGCCTCTAACGTTAGGTGACCTAACGGTTTTTCGTTAGGGGCACCAACGATTTGTTAGGGTGATCACATGGACGACACCGCACCCAGCCGGCTGACCGGGCTGCCCAGCTGGCTGCTGACCCAGACCGCCGCCCACGCGGGACGGCTTGTCACCGAAGGGCTGGCCGGTGTCGAGGCGCGCGGCTACCACTACCGGGTGCTGGCCACCCTCGACGAGTACGGACCCGCCAGCCAGGCCGACCTCGGCCGGCGCAGCGGCATCCACCTGTCCGATCTGGTCGCCGCCATCAACGAGCTGGCCGAGCGGGGGTACGTGCGACGCTCCCCCGACCCCGACGACCGCCGCCGCAACGTCGTCACCGTCACCGACGCCGGACGCCGGCAACTGGCCGTGCTCGACGAGCAGCTCGCCGCCGTACAGCAGCGGCTGCTCACGCCGCTGGACGGCGCGGAGCGCGCACAACTGGCCGCGCTGCTGACGAAACTGCTCGCGTACCACCGCATGTCGTCCTGATCACGGTGCGCGCCGCCCGGCGGCGGCCTACGGTACGGCCATGCACGGCATCCCCCGCAGCGACGAGGCCCTGGCCCGGACCTACCACGACTTCGCGGTCAACGAGGCCGCCGGCCGCTCCCCGGCGTACGAGCGGCTGTGCCTGGCGGTGGCCGCCGACACCGAACTGCTCACCCTGCTCGGCACGCTGCCGCTGGCCAAACGCCAGCCCAACCTGCTGCTGGGCGCGGTCCGGCTGCTCGGCGGCCCCGCCGGCGACTACCCGGCCTTCCGGGACTGGGTGCTCACGCACTGGCCCGCGGTAAGCGAGCAGATGCTGGCCCGCAGCACGCAGACCAACGAGGCCGCGCGGTGCGCCCTGCTGCTGCCCGTGCTCGCAGCGCTGCCCCAACCCCTCGCGCTGCTGGAGGTCGGCGCGTCGGCGGGACTGTGCCTGTACCCGGACCGCTACCGGTACCGCTACGGCAACCGCGCCCCGATCGGCCCCGCGGACGCGCCACTGCTAGATTGCGCCGTCGACGGTGCCGCACCGGTGCCGGACCTGCTGCCGAAGGTCGTCTGGCGGGCGGGCATCGACCTGAACCCGCTCGACGTCACCGACCCCGCCGACGTGCGCTGGCTGGAGAGCCTGATCTGGCCCGAACACCACGACCGGCGCGAGCGCCTGACCGCCGCCGCGGCGATCGCCGCCGCCGACCCGCCGCTGCTGGTACGCGGCGACCTCAACGAGCGCCTGCCGGAGCTGGCCGAGCAGGCCCCCGCCGAGGCGACGCTGGTCGTGTTCCACACCGCGGTGCTCGCCTACCTCGACGCGGCAGGCGTGGACCGGTTCGCGGCACAGGTGGCCGAGCTGACCCGACGCAGGCCGGGCACCATATGGCTGAGCAACGAAGCGCCCCGTGTCGTCCCGCAGGTCGCCGCCCGGCTGCCCCGCGAGGCCCCACCGGGCCGGTTCGTCCTCGCCGTCGACGGCCGCCCCGTCGCCTTCACCATGCCGCACGGCCAGGGCGTCGACTGGCTGTGACACCCGGGCGGCGGCACAGCGGCGCCCGCCGGCCGGCGAGCCCTGTACCCGCGCCCGCGCCGGCTCTAAAGTGTTGCGGTCGAAGGGAACGCGATGGTGCAGCACAGCAGCCGGTCGGCCACGGACGCAGCCGGGGACAACACGGCGCTCGACGTCGCGGCCAGCTCGGTCGCGGGGCTCGGCCTGCTGGTCGGGGCGCTGGGCGCGGCCGGGCTGGTGCTCGTGCTGTGCACCAACTCGCTGGCCGGAGTCGGGCTGACCATGGTCAACGTCGCGGTGCCGGCGATCGCGTTCGGATACGCGCTGCTCGGCGCCGCCCCCCGCGGCTCGGCGCGGCCGCGCCGAATCGCCGCGATCACCCTCGCGGTGCTCATCGCGGCCGGTGCGACCGGCCTGAGCTGGGGCCTGTCCGGGGTGGCGATGCGACAGTTCGCGCCCGCGGACTACATCGGCCGGTACGGCGAGCGCGTCCAGGTGTCCGTCATGGACGCCGACTGCCGCCACGGGACCATCTGGCGGCGCGGGCCACGGGCCGACTTCTACTGCGAGGGTGCGACCTGGCGGGCCGCCGGGCGCGACGAACGCGGCCGGCTCACCCTGTTCTACCAGGAGCTGGAGCCGCGCTCGCAGAGTCGGCTCGTCGACGCGTACGTGCTGGGCAACGAGGGCTACAGCGTGGAGCGGGTCGGTGAGGTCGAGTCCTGGGCGTGGTGGGCGGGGCGGCCGCTCTGGCTGCTGCTGGGCCTGCCCGTGCTCGCCCTCGGAGTGCTGTCGCGCCGTAACCTGATGTCGCCGCGGCCCTGACCGCGGCCGGTGCCGTTTGACCGGCACGCTACCGTGCGGGTCGTGACCCGACCCGTCCCCGCCCCGTACCGTGTCACGGCCACCATCGTGGCGCTGCTCGGGCTGTCCGCCGCCGCGCCGTTCCTGTACCGGACCGGGCCCGTCGGGTACGCCGCGTTGCTGGTGCCTCTCGGGCTGCTGCTCGCGCTGGCCTGGCTGGTCCGGCTCGGGCAGTGGCTGCTCGCGGCCGGCGCGCCCCCGTGGCCGGCCCGGCTGACCCTGCACCTGGCACAGAGCCCGCAGGCCCAGCAGCGCGGCCGGGCGGTCCGGGTCGCCGACGAGGTCGGTCGCACGTCCGACTTCGACGCCACCCCGGCCGGGTACGCCGTGTGGGCGGTGCTGCAGCGCGGCAGCGCCCCGAGGCTGCACCAGCGGGTGGTGTGGGAGCGGTGGCTGCGGGAGCTGACCGGCGAGCACCGGGTGCTGGTACGCCGCCGTGCCGGGGTCGCCGTCCTCGATGTGGAGGGCCGCGGGCGGATCTGGCCGTCGAGCTTCACGCTGCGCCGCCGCCCGTGGGGCGTGGCCTTGACGCCGCTGGGCGGCACCTCGGCGGGCAACGATTTGTCGTGGTGGCGATTGCTCACGGTCGTGGTGCTGGTGGTGGCGTTGCTCGCGGGCCCTGCGGTCGGGCGTGGAGATTATCTGGACGCGGTGTGGGCCGCGGTGTACGTGGTCGTGCTGGCGTTCGCGGTCGGGCAGTGGTTCGGGGTGATGCCGCCGGGGCGGCAGAGCCGGCCGAAAGCCGCCGGCAGCGCCCGGATTCCCGAGCCGCGCGCCGAGTCCGCCAAGCCCCGTCGCGGCGGCCGGTTCACGGGCACGTCGAAGACCCGCAAGCGTTAGGAAGGGCGCCTCCCCATCGCATAGCGATGGGGAGGCGCCCTTCCTTCCCTACCCCCACGGAGGGACTGCGGTCGGCAATGTCAGGTGGTGGTGTTGCGGCGGCGGCGGCGTACGGGGCGGCCGCCTTCGTCGGCGATGAAGGTGCGGGTCAGGGCCATCGCGATGATGATGCCGATGACCGCGCAGACCACCTGCACCAGCAGCTCCGACCAGCTCCAGGTGAAGTGCCAGCCGGCCCAGTTCCAGTCCAGCCGGGCCGGCCACATGCTCTCCCAACCCATCTGGCGCGACACCCAGGTGCCCAGCAGGGCGGCCAGGATGCCGACGACGAAAGTGGCGATGACTCCGATGTTCTGGCGGCCGGGGAGAACCAGCCGGCCGAGGGTGCCGATCACGATTCCGATCAGGATTGCGCTAAGGATTCCGGTCGCCGTCATGGCGCGGGTCTACCCGCTGCCGCACGGTTTAATCCTCACCGCGATACCGGTTCCGGGACCGGCGCGAGCGGCCGGGGCGTGCGGGTCAGGACCAGGGCTTCTCGAGCTGGATCGTGGTGATCGAGCTGACGATCGCCGTGTAGCGCTCGGGGCGGTCGGTGAGAATGTAGGCGTCGGTGCGCACCGCGAGCATGGTCAGGTCGGAGTCGGCGAGTTCGTGCAGGCGGTCGGGGCCGGGGCGGGTGAGGTCCATGAACCGGCCGAGGCTGGGCCAGTCGGCGGTGGACTCGACCACCACGCAGTTGTCGTTGGTGCGCAGCACGTCGAGCAGGCGTGCGTCGGCGCCGCGGGCGAGGGCCTCGGCCAGGGACGCGGTGGTGACGGCGAACAGTTCGCCCTGTTCGTCGAACTCGCCGATGATCTCGCCGACGGTCTCGTGGGCGCCGAAGGCGCACAGCGCGGAGGGGTCGAGGATGAGGCGGATCGGCGGGACGTCGGGGTCGGTCATGCCGCCCAGCCCATGCGGCGGCGCAGTTCGTCGCGCTCGGCGCTGCCGTGCTCGGCGCGCTGCGCGGCGGCGTCGAGCTGCTCGCGGGCCCACAGGCGGGCGCGGCGGCGGCGCTCGTCGGTCAGCGGCACGCCGTGGTGGCGCTGGTAGGCCTCGGCCTCGGCGTCCTGGGCGATCTTTCGCCGGACCAGGCGGTTCACTTCGGCGGAGGCGTTCTCGTGCGTCTTGAGGTACGCGACGACGTCGTCGGCGAGGTAGAAGCTCTTGGTCTCACCCATGCCCAATAGACTACTGCGTCATTTCTGATAGGGCCATCGGGTTGATAAAGCGTTCGCTCGGGCGGGTGCGGGGCGGCTACAACATACGGCGTGATCGTGAAGTATCCGCGTACGCCGCATCTGGCCGGGTCGCGCCTGCAGCCTGGGGACGAGGACCTGGCCCAGGCGCCGTTCGCGCGTATCCGGGGGCGGCACGTGGTCGCCGAGGAGAAGCTCGACGGGGCGAACGCCGGCATCAGTTTCACCGCCGACGGGCAGCTGCGGTTGCAGTCGCGGGGGCACCGGTTGTCCGGCGGGCCGCGCGAGCGGCAGTTCGCGGTGCTCAAGTCGTGGGCGGCGACGATCGCGCCGCTGCTGTGGGAGCGGCTGGGCGACCGGTACGTCTGCTACGGGGAGTGGATGTATGCCAAGCACACCGTCTTCTATGACGCGCTGCCGCACTACTTCTGCGAGTTCGACGTGCTGGATACGGCCACGGGCGAGTTCCTGGACACGCCGCGGCGGCAGGAGCTGCTGGACGGGCTGCCGGTGCGCAGCGTGCCGGTGCTCGCGGCGGGGCCGTTCGAGCGGCTGGAGCAGCTGACGGGGCTGGTGGGGCCGTCGGTGTGCCGTACGCCCGGGTGGCGTGAGGGTCTGGCCGCCGCGGCGGTGGAGGCCGGGGTCGATCCGGAGCGGGCGGCGGCCGAGAGCGACCGGGCCGACGAGATGGAGGGGCTGTACCTCAAGGTCGAGGAGGGTGGCCGGGTCGTGGAGCGCTACAAGTGGGTGCGGCACAGTTTCGTGACGGCGGTGCTGGACTCCGGCTCGCACTGGGCGGACCGGCCGATCGTGGCCAACCGGCTCGCCGATCCGGAGGTGCTGTATGCGGGCCTTTGAGCGGCTGTGCCCGGTCGGGCCGGGCTGGGTGCTGGACTGGGCCGCGGTCGAGCGGGAGTTCGACTGGATTCGGCGGCTGGCCGGGGTGCCGCAGGATCCGGTGCATCATGCCGAGGGAGACGTGCTGACCCATACCCGGATGGCGGCGCAGGTGCTGGTGGCGCTGCCGCAGTGGCGGGACCGGCCACGGGATGAGCAGGTGCGGCTGTTCGCCGCGGTGCTGCTGCACGACGTGGCCAAACCGGACTGCACGCGGCACGAGGACGGGCGGGTGACCGCGCACGGGCACTCCCGGCGCGGGGAGCTGATCGCGCGGCGGGTGCTGTGGGAGGCGGGCGCGCCGATCGAGTGGCGCGAGCACGTGGCGGCGCTGGTGCGCCACCACCAGGTGCCGTTCTGGGCGCTGGAGCGTCCGGACCTGGAGCAGATCGTGCTGCGGGTGTCGCTGGTGGCGTGCAACGACGACCTGGCGCTGCTGGCGACCGCCGACATCGGCGGCCGGGTCTGCGCGGACGCGGACACGGTGCTGGAGAACATCGGCCTGTTCCGGGAGTACTGCGCGGACCTGGGGGTGCTGGACCGGCCGTGGGAGTTCGCCTCCGATCATGCGCGGTTCATGTACTTCCGTACGCCGGGCCGGGATCCGCGGTATGCGGCGTTCGACGACACCCGGCTGACGGTGACGGTGCTGTCGGGGCTGCCCGGGGTCGGCAAGGACACGTGGCTGGCGGCGAACCGGCCGGAGTTGCCGGTGGTGAGCCTGGACGCGATCCGGAAGCAGTCGGGGGTGGACCCGGCCGGTGACCAGCGGGCGGTCGCCGCGGCGGCGCACGAGCTGGCGCGGGGGCATCTGCGGGCGGGGCGCTCGTTCGCGTGGAACGCGACGAACGTGTCGCGGCAGCTGCGGGAGCTGTGCATCGGCCTGGCGGCGGCGTACCGGGCGCGGGTGGAGGTGGTGGCGCTGGAGGCGCCGGGTCCGGTGCTGCGGGCGCGCAATGCGGCCAGGCCGGCGCCGGTGCCCGACGCGGTGATCGATAGGATGATCGGCAGGTGGGAGACCCCCGACGTGACGGAGTCGCACACCCTACACCGGCTGGACACGAATGATCGTGTACTTCACGTGATCCCGGGGTCACGGGTGGCCTAGAGTAGGCGAGTGATCGAATCGCAGAGCGTCACTGACGCACTACGTATAGCAGCCGAAAGACGTCAAACCTGCGGTTTCTTCTTCGACTTCGACGGCACCCTCTCCGAGATCCGCGACGACCCGGCCGGGGTCGAACCGGTCCCCGGCGTCGTGGCGGCCGTGGCCGAGATCGCCGAACACCTCCGCACCGTCGCGGTGGTGTCGGGACGGCCCGTCGACTTCCTGCGCAAGCACTTCGGCGGCCTGCCGGTGCGCCTGTACGGCCTCTACGGCATGGAGTCCCTCGGCGCCGACGGCACCCTGTGGACCGACCCCGAGGTCGTGCCGTGGATCTCCGCGGTCGCCGACGTCGCCAAGCGCGCCGTCACCGAACTCGACCCCGACATCCTCGTCGAGGACAAGCGGCTGTCGGTGGCGCTGCACTACCGCACCGCACCGCACCTGCGCGCCCAGGTCGAACGCTGGGGCGGCGACCGCGCATCCGAGTACGGCCTGTCGCCGCTGCCAGGCCGGATGGTCCTCGAACTCAAACCGCCGATCCGCCGCGACAAGGGCGGCGTGATCCGCACGGCGACCCGCGACCTGAACTGCGTCTGGTACTTCGGCGACGACCTCGGCGACCTGCCCGCCCTGACCGCGCTCGCCGACCGCGCCAAGGCCGACCGCGACTTCGAGGTGTTCCGGGTCGGGGTGTCCAACCCCGAGACCGGCGACCAGGTCGCCGCCATGATGGACGTCATCGTCGGCTCGCCGCGCGACCTGGTGCCGCTGCTGCGCCAGGCCGGACAGGCCTTCACCCCCTCGCACACCTGATCGAAGCCCCGGCGGCCGCAGGATTGAGCTGCCCGCCGCCGGGGTAAGCGCTGATCATGCCGGAATCAGTCATGGTGTTCTCACCGTCCCCGCAGCTCACCGTCACCATCGAGCAGGTCGGCGACGAGGAGGAGATCCACCTGCACGCCGGCGGCCAGGGCGTCTGGGTCGCCCGCATGATCAAATCCTTGGGCGTACGGGTCGTGCTGTGCTCGGCGTTCGGCGACGAGACCGGCCGCGTCGTGCGCAACCTCATCCTCGACGAGGGCCTGGAGGTCGGCGCGATCGACGTCGCCGCCCGCAACGGCGCCTACGTGCACGACCGCCGCGACGGCACCCGCAACGAGATCGCCCAGGCCCCCGGGCAGCCGCTGAGCCGCCACGACCAGGACGAGCTCTACAACGTCGCGCTCGCCGAGGGCCTACGCGCCGACGTCGCGATGCTCGCCGGGGTCGCCGACCCGCAGGTGCTGCCGCCCGACGTGTACCGGCGGCTGGCCGGCGACCTGCGCCGCAACGGCACCAAGGTCGTCGCCGACCTGTCCGGCGACTACCTGACCGCCGTCCTGGAAGGCGGCGTCGACGTGCTCAAGGTGTCACACGAGGAGGTGCTGCGCGACGGCCGGGCCACCGAGGAGACCATCCCGGGCCTGGTCGCGGCCATGCACCGGCTGCGCGAGGAGGGCGCGGGCGCGGTCGTGCTCAGCCGCGCCGAGCACCCCGCGCTGGTGCTCATCGGCGACGAGGTCCGCCAGGTCGAACTGCCGCGCCTGGAGCCCGCCGACCACCGCGGCGCGGGCGACTCGATGACCGCCGGTGTCGCCGCGATGCTGGCCCGGGGCCGCGAACTCGAAGAGGCCATCCGCACCGGCGCGGCCGCGGGAGCCCTCAACGTCACCCGCCACGGTCTGGGCACCGGCCGCGCCGACGTGATCGCCCAGTTCACCACCCGCGTCGAGCTGACCCCGCTGCCCGGCGCGAGCGCCGCGGCCCCTCCGGCCGAGCAGCGCGGCGGGCACACCTCCCCCGAGCAGCTCGCGGAGAAGGTGAAGCGCTCGTGACCGGCTCCCCCGCACCGACGAAAGGAAGTTTGATGACCCGGGTCCTGATCACCAACGACGACGGCATCGAAGCACCCGGGCTGCACCGGCTCGCCCACGCGACGGCCGCCGCCGGGTTCGACGTCGTGGTGGCGGCCCCGGCCCGCGACTCCAGCGGCGCGAGCGCCGCGATCAGCGCCGTGGCCCAGGACGGGCGCATCGTCGTCGAGGAGCGCAAGCTGCCGGATCTGGACGGCGTGCCCGCGTACGCGGTCACCGGCACGCCGGCGCTGGCCGCGCTGATCGCGACCCGGGGCGCGTTCGGCGACCCGCCGGACGTGGTGCTGTCCGGCGTCAACCGGGGCGCGAACGCGGGCCCCGCGGTGCTGCACTCGGGCACCGTCGGCGCGGCGCTGACCGGGGCCACCTACGGCTGCCACGGCCTGGCCGTGTCCCTCGACCTGGCCGACGGCGACCTGACCGACGACGACCGGCACTGGGACACCGCGGCGGTGTACGCGGTCGCGCTGCTGCGGCTGCTCGACGGGCTGCCGAAGGAGACCGTGCTCAACCTGAACGTGCCCGACCTGCCCGCCGACCGGGTCAAAGGACTGTGCCGGGCCAGGTTCGGCCGGTTCGGCCAGGTGCAGATGCGCATCGCCGAGCGCGGCAGCGGCTTCGTGCGCACCGCCCTGGAGGACACCGGGGCGCGCCTGGAGCCGGGCACGGACATGGCGCTACTCGCTGACGGCTACGCCACGGTGACGCCGCTGCAGCCGCTCGGCGAGGCCGCCGTGGACCTGCCCGACCTGGCGGACCTGCTGACCGCCGCGTGAGTCAGGCCGACGAGCCCAGTGCGGAGATCACGGCGACGCCGCCGCAGCACAGCAGGAAGAACGCCGGGAAGAACACCAGCATGATGAGGTAGTTCGACCACATGCCGAAGGTGGTGACGTCGGCGCCCTGCCCGTCGTGGACCCGGTTGCGCCAGCCGCCGAACCGGAACGCGAGCTGGTGTCCCGCGCCGGGGTGCACGGTCAGCGCCGTCTTGATCATCGGCATGCCGATGAAGTCGGTGACCTTGGCCTCGTGCGGCCCGGCCGGGACCACGATGTAGTAGATTCCCTCGCCGGCGAACGGCACCTCCCGGCCGTCGATCTTCAACCGGCAGGTGGACGCCGCGGACACGATGTACGGGCCCCGGTTGAAGCTCACGATGAGCACGCCGTGTCCCTCCGGCACGGGCACGGGCATCGGATACGCGGTGTAGGGCATGACCTGAGCGGGAGGCATGGGCTGCGACATGCGGCAGATCATGCCAGACCCCCGCGATGGTCGCGACAGTCCACAAACGATCCGGGCCAGGCGACGTCCGTTGCAGTTTCGCGGAAAGTGCATGAATGGCGCGCCGCCAGCGTGCAGTTTCCGCGAAACTGCACGCTGACCGTCCGGGCTCAGTGGGCCGGGTTCGGGGTGTGGGGTTTGCGGCCGAGTTGGCGCCAGCCGGTTTCGGCGACGTCGACGCCGTAGTGCTTGGCGGCGGCGAGCAGGTTGGCGAAGGCCAGGTCGCGGTCGTCGTCGTTGACGCCGGCGACCTGGTCGAAGCGGGCCAGGGCGTTGCGCACGTGCTCGGCGTCGGTCAGCGGCAGCTTGCGGCTGTCCGGGAACGCGAACACCGACTCGGGCAGGCGGTTCTTCTCGGCGGTGCTCAGCTCGCCCTGGACCTCGTACGCCCGCCAGGTGGTTTTCGTCATGGTCACATCATCAGCTGGTCGATGGTGATGGGCAGGTCGCGCAGGCGGCGGCCGGTGGCGTGGTGCACGGCGTTGCCGATCGCCGCGGCGACGCCGACCAGGCCGATCTCCCCGATGCCCTTGGTGCCCGACGGGGTGTACCGGTCGGGTTCACCGACGAAGACGACCTCGATGTCGGGCACGTCGGCGTTGACGGCGACCAGGTAGTCGCCGAAGGTGCCGTTGGCGACCCGGCCGGTGCCGGGGTCGGTCAGGGTGTCCTCGAACAGGGCCTGGCCGATGCCGCCGACGGTCGCGCCGATGATCTGGCTGCGGGCCAGCTTCTGGTTGAGGATGCGCCCGCCGTCGGTGACGCTGACGACCCGGCGTACCCGCAGCCGGCCGATCATCGGGTCGATGGCGACCTCGACGAACCGGGCCCCGTACGGGCCCGCGTGGACCATGGACGCGGCGGCCGCGTCCGGTGGCCGCAGCCGGCCGTCGCCGGACGCCTCGACCAGACCCTGCCCGGCGAGCAGGTCGGCGATGGCGACCCGCACCGACGGGTCGTCGCGGCGGCACAGCGCGCCGTCGCGGCAGACCACGTCATCGGGACCCAGCCCGTGCAGCGGCGAGTCGTCGCCGGTCAGGTCCAGCAGCGCCCCCTGCAGGTGGCTCACGGCGTCGATGACGGCGTTGGACAGCGACGAGGCCAGCCCGGAGCCGCCGGAGTGCGCCGAGGCGGGCAGGTCGCTGTCGCCGAGCTGGAAGTCGACCTGCTGCGGGTGCAGGCCGAGCAGATCCGCGGCGACCTGCGTGATGATCGTGTAGGTGCCGGTGCCGATGTCGGTGGCCGCCGAGCGCACGGCGGCGGTGCCGTCGGCGTACACCGTGACCCGGGCCTGGGACACCGGCATGTAGGCGAAGAACCCGGTGGCGGCCATGCCCCAGCCGATGAGCAGGTCGCCCTCACGCATCGACGACGGCCGCGGGTCGCGCCGCGACCAGCCGAACAGCTCCGCGCCGACCTTGCAGCACTCGATGACGGCGTTCGACGACCAGGGTTTGCCGGTCGCCGGGTCGAGGTCGGTGGCGAGGTTGCGCAGCCGCAGTTCGAGCGGGTCCATGCCGAGTTCGTGGGCGAGCTCGTCCATGGCGGTCTCGATCGCCCAGTTGCCCTCGGCCTCGCCGGGCGCGCGCATGGACGTCGGGTAGCGGCGGTTGAGCCGTACGGTGCGTTCCACGGTGGCGACGTTCGGGCAGTTGTACAGGTGCGGTGTGCCGCTGGTGAGCAGCCCCACCGCCGGGAAGTCGATCGACGACAGGCACGACGCCCGGTGCTCGATCATGGTGAGCACACCGTCGCGGCCGGCGCCGAGGCGCACCTGGTGCTCGCTGTTGGGTCGGTGGCCGACGAGTTTGAACATCTGGGGCCGGGTAAGCATGACCTTGACGGGGCGGCCGAGTTCGCGGGCGGCTCCGGCGGCCAGGAGTTTGTACGGCCACTGGTTGAGCCCGGCGCCGAATCCGCCGCCGAGGTAGGGCGTGTGCACGCGTACGCCCGATTCCGGCACGCCGAACATGACGGCCAGCGTGGTGCGCAGCGCGTTGGTGCCCTGCGTGGAGTCGTGGATCTCCAGGTGGTCGCCGTCCCACGCGGCGACGCAGCCCATCAGCCCGAGCGGGTTGTTGGTGTTCTCGGGCGTCGTGTAGGTTGCGCCGACGCGCACGTCGGCGGCTGCCCAGCCGGCCTCGGTGTCGCCGCGGGACGTGTCGGGTGACAGCGCCAGCGGCTCCGGCTGCCCGTCGGCGGGGTCGAGCAGCGCCGGCTCGGCCGCGTAGGTGATCTCGATGAGCCGGGCGGCCTCGGTCGCCTCCTGCGGGGTGTCCGCGACGACCAGGGCGACCTCCTGGCCGTGGAAGACGATCCGGCCGTCCTGCATCGGCGCGATCGGGGCCTCGCCGAACAGCACGGGCGCCGGGGCGTTCAGGCGCGGGAAGTTCTCGTGCGTGAACACGGCCCGCACGCCGGGCAGGGTCAGCAGCGCACTGGTGTCGATCTTCGTGACGCTACCGGCCGGGATGGTCGAGGTGACGATCACGGCGTGCAGCATGCCGGGCAGGGTGACGTCGCTGGAGTACGGCGCGCTGCCGGTGACCTTGTGCGGGCCGTCGACGCGGTCGATCCCCTTGCCGACCCAGGTGCCGAGATCGGGTTTCGTGGCGGTCATCGCGACGCCTCCGTCATGGTGAGCAGCTGCCGGGACAGCGTGCGGACCGCGAGGTCCACCTTGAACGCGGTGCCGGGCACGGTGAACGCCGACGCCATGGTGGCGCGGCCGGCCTGTTCGAAGCGCACCGGGTCGACGTGGGTGCCGCGCAGCATCTCCTCGGCCTCGCGGGCCCGCCAGGGCACCGAGCCGACGCCGCCGAGCGCGATGCGGATGTCGGCGATCATGTCGCCGTCCATCTGCAGCGCTACCGCGGCCGAGGTCAGCGCGAACTCGTAGGAGGCCCGGTCGCGGACCTTCAGGTAACCCGACCGCCAGCCGCTGGGCAGCAGCGGGATGTCGAGCTCGGTGATCAGGTCGCCGTGGCCGAGCACGTTCTCGATCGACGGGCCCTCGTCGGCGCGGACCCAGAACTCGGTCAGCGGGATGCGCCGCTGCCCGCTCGGCCCGGTGACCAGCACCGACGCCTCGACGGCGACCAGTGGCACGGCGACGTCGGAGGCGTGCAGGGCGATGCAGCGCTCGTCGACGCCGAGCACGGCGTGCATCCGGGCGACGTTGTCCACGGCGGCGCAGCCGGAGTCGGGGCTGCGCCGGTTGCAGGCCGACACGGTCGGGTCGCGGAAGTACCGGCAGCGGGTGCGCTGCAGCAGGTTGCCGCCGATGGTGGCCATGTTGCGCAGCTGCACCGACGCCCCCTGCAGCAGCGCCGAGCGCACGAACGCCAGGCGCTGCGCGACCACGGGTTCGGCGGCCAGTTCCTCCATCGTGGTCAGCGCGCCGACCTTGAGCTGCTGACTCTCCACGAGGATGCCGCGCAGCGGCAGGCGGGTGATGTCGACCAGCCGGTCGGGTGTCCACACGCCGTCCTTCATCAGGTCGACCTGGGTGGTGCCGCCGGCCAGGAACGCGGCCTGCGGGTCGGCGGCCACCGTGGCGACGGCCTCGTCGACGGCGGCGGGACGGTCGTACACGAAGGCCCTCATCACGCACCTGCCCCGTCGGCGATCTCACGGACGGCGGCGACGATGTTGGGGTACGCGCCGCACCGGCACAGGTTGCCCGACATGTACTCGCGGATCTCGGCGTCGCTGCCGGCGCGGCCCTCGCGCAGCAGGCACACCGCGGACATCAGCTGCCCGGAGGTGCAGAAACCGCACTGGAACGCGTCGTGGCGCAGGAACGCCTCCTGCATCGGGTGCATGCCCAGCTCGCCGGCGAGCCCTTCGACGGTGGTGACCTGGCGGCCGTCGACCTGCGCGGCGAGCATCAGGCAGGACAGCACCCGGGCTCCGTCGACGTGCACCGTGCACGCGCCGCAGGCACCCTGGTCGCAGCCGCGTTTGGTGCCGGTCAGGCCGGAGCTGTCACGCAGTGCCTCCAGCAGGGTGGTGCGGGTGTCGACGCGCCACTGCACGGGCGCGCCGTTGACGACGGTGAACACGTCGACGGTGTACTGATCCTGCTTCGCTGGGGCACGTGTGCCGCTTCGGGTGGTTTTCATGGGACGCCTCCGGCCGCCGCCCGGTCGCCGCAGGGCCCTGCCGCGCCGACGACCGGCATGGAGTGGACACCTCAGGATGCCATCGAAAGGCGCAGTTCAGAGCCGGTTCGGCACATCCCGCACGGTGGAGGCGAGCACGGGCGCAGGGTGGTGACACGCCGTCGAACACGGCCACAGGTTCATGATCGACCCGAGTGGGGGTGGGTGAAATGGTGTAAAGGGTGGTGTAGGGGGCATGGAGGCTTAGGGTGTTGATGGATCACCCCCGACCGTGTGGATCGAGTACGGGAGGGAACGTATGGGAGACAAGCAGTTCTTTCGCAAGGTCGCCGAGTTGTCTGGGCTGACCGTGGAAGAGGCGGCCGATACGACGCGCGCGACGCTGGAGTGCCTGGCGGCGCGGCTGAGCAACGGCGAGAACCGGCATCTGGCGGCGCACCTGCACGAGGGGTTGCGGGACTCGCTGCCGCCCAACGGGCGCATCAAGTGCTTCGACCTGCCGGAGCTGCTGCGGCGGGTCCAGGAGCGGACGGGGCTCAACGAGCGCGACACCGACGCCGGGGTGCGCGGGGTGTTCACGGCGCTTCGTGAGGACCTGGGCGACGAGACGTTCGACCACGTCATGCAGCAGCTGCCCAACGATTTCCGGACCATGGCCCGCGCCCGGGTCCGCGCCGCGGCTTAGCGCTCGCGGTAGGCCGTCAGGCTGGTGCGGTCGGCGGACCCGGCGGTCTCCGACCGCACCAGTCCCACGCCGGGGGCGTAGAAGCTCAGCAGGCGCACGTCGCGCAGCAGCGGCGAGGTCTGCTCGATCGCCACGACGTCGCGGTAGGCGCCCGCGGGCACGCTGACCTGCTCGTGCACGGCCAGCACCCGGGCGGAGTCCTCGGCCCGGCCGCGGCTGTAGCCGATCCGCCAACGCTGACCGGGCACGGGCCGCGCCGACATCGCGATGCCGGGCTGCGCGCCCTGCTGCCCGGCCTGCCAGCCGTCGACGCCGGTGAGGGTGCCGTTCACGTAGTCACGGGCGGTCTCACCCAGCAGCCACACGTTGCCGGCGCCGTCCTGGGCGTACCAGCGGCTCTCGTCGCGCACGACGCCACCGCCGGCGTCGGTGGTCAGCGAGCGCGCCGCGACCGTGGCGATGCCCGCGACGGCGGGTCCCAGCCTGACGGTGACCTCGGTGCGGAAGTCGCCGTCCGGACTCGGGGTGTCGTAGCTCCACCGGGCCCCGACGGGCAGCGGCAGGTAGGGATTGTCGACGGCGGTGGTGAAGTCGGCCGGGTCGAGCCGCACGGGCTGCGCGCCCTGCGGCAGCGGCGACGGCGCCGGGGTCGGCGCGGG
>NZ_JBEZEB010000052.1:0-64030 GCF_040648615.1 Catellatospora sp. NPDC049111
TTCGGGGGCCCCGGGTTACCCGCCCCCCCCCGGCCCCCCCCCTTGGGGGGGGGGCGCGGGGCGGTCCGTCTACCGCCGTCGTTCAGCGGAGGACCGGAGCCGATCAGACCCGGCGTGCGTCTGCCAGCAGCGCGCTGTCCGGCTCGCAGAGACCGCAGGGGCTGAAGCCCAGGTCGACGGCCTCGGAGACCGGCAGCGGCTCGTACGGCCGTCCCAGCAGGTGCACGCACCCGGCCACGTGGTAGCGCGGCCGGCCGTCGATCACGAGCACGTCCGCCGACATCCGGGCGATCCGCGCCGCGTCGGCCGGCGAGACGCGCTGGGCCACCGGCTCGTCCGGCGGGTCCTCGTCGTCGAAATCGTCGGCCCGCCCGCCCGAGCCCTGCGCCGGCAGCATGACCTCGGTCTGCTGGTATCCGGCGGACATCGGTTCGGTGTCGGTGCGGCCGAGCACCGGCTGGCGCGCCGGCTCGTCGTCCCAGTCGTCCCGTTCAGGAACCCTGGGCGGCACCACAGCCCGGCCGCCGGCACGCCGGCCGACCGGTTCGTCATCCTCGTCACCGTCGAACTGCTCGTCCTCGTCATCGTCGAGGAGCCCGGCCGCGGCACGCGCGGCGGCAGCCTGGCGTGCGCCCACCACAAGGGCGACCGCGGCCAGCAGGCTGGTGCCGATCGAACCGACGAGCAACCCGCTCGATCCGTCCGTCAGCCCCAGCACGAGCAGCACAACGGCAACGAGGATGAGCAGCAGACTTGCGACTATCACAGCTCACCCCCGCCGCGTCGGCGATCCAGGTCTCGGCTGGTCCGGGACACGCTCCTGGGCATCACCCGGGGGGAAGCGCTCACGAACCCGCCGTCTCGCTACCGGCGCGGGAGGGTCCCACACCGGCGAACCCGGGGCGCCGCGCCGTTTCCCGGCTCGGAGGCACCCAGGCCCGTTTTCCATTGCGGTGCGACGGCAGCGACGAGGGGTGAGGCTGCCGCGGTGACACTGGCTGTGCGTGAGGGGTGTTACTGGTGTGGTTCAGGCCGCCGGGAGACCGGCCGCGCCCCGGCGGTCCGCCGAAACGGACCGCCCGTGGGACGCCGGTCGTGCCACCCGGTGGCCAAGCCGCCTCAGCGGCCGTTGAAGGAGCCCGAACCGGAGCCGGCAGCGGCCAGGCCACCGCCGGCCGGCCGGTCCTCGCGGCCGATCTCGGCCTCCAGGCTCTGGCCGCGGCCTTCCAGGTCGCGCAGCTGGCTCTCCAGGTACGCCTTCAGGCGCGTGCGGTACTCCCGCTCGAACTGCTTGAGCGTGTCGATGTGCTGCTGCAGCGCGGTGCGCTTGGCGTCCAGGCCGCTGATCGCCTCCTGGTGGCGCTGGCGGGCGTCGCGCTCCAGCGCGTCGGCCTTCGCCCGGGCGTCCCGGGTGACCTCTTCGGCCTTGGAACGGGCCTCGGACAGCACCTTGTCGGCCTCGCGGCGCGCGTCGGACACGTGGTCGTCGGCGGTGCGCTGGGCCATCATCAGCACGCGCAGGGCCTGCTGCTCGCCCTCGGGGCCGGACATCGCCGCCGCGGCCGCCATGCCGCCGCCGCGCAGCTGCTCCAGCTCGTTCTGCATGGCGCGGGCGGCCTGCTCGGCCGCGGACTTGTCGCGCTGCATGCGGTCGAGCTGAGCCTTCATCTCGTTCAGCTCCGCCGCCAGCCGCGGGTCGGGGCCGCCGGGACCGACCGGGCGGCCACCGCCGCCGCGCTCGACCTGCATGCGCAGTTCGCTGTTCTCTTCGATCAAACGGGCGAGTTCGCGCTCGACCTCATCGAGGAAGGCGTCGACCTCCTCCTCGTCGTACCCCCGCTTGCCGATCGGAGGCTTTTTAAAGGCGACGTTGTGCACGTCGGCCGGGGTGAGCGGCATCGAAACTCCTCGGGTCAGTCGCGGCCGCGTTGAGGAACGCTCGAACGGATGGGGGTCACCCGTCAGAGCAGTCCCTCGACGATAAACATCAGCACGAAAAGGATAATCAACAGGACGATGGAGCTCAGGTCGATGCTCACGGTACCAATGCGCAACGGTGGGATCACACGCCTCAACGCTTTGAGAGGCGGATCAGTGACGCTCCACACCACCTCGAGCGCGGCCGCCGACCCCCGCGCCGGCTGCCAGCGCCGACTGAACGAGAGCACGTACCCCATCACGAACCTGGCCAGGAGCACCAGGTAGAACACGTAGATCGCGATGTACACGACCTGCAGCACAGGCGAAAACACGACAGTCGGAGTCCCTCGGTAGGACTAACTCTGGTTGAGGTACCCACCCTCGGCGATCTTGGCCTTGTCCTCGGCGGTTACCTGGACGTTGGCCGGTGAGAGCAGGAACACCCGGTTGGTGACGCGCTCGATCGTACCCCGCAACCCGAATGCGAGTCCCGCAGCGAAGTCAACCAGACGCTTGGCGTCCGCCTCGTCCATCTCCGTCAGGTTCATGATCACCGGCGTGCCGTCCCGGAACCGCTCCCCGATCTGCCGCGCCTCGTTGTACGTGGTGGGGTGCAGCGTGGTGATCTGCGGCCGCCGGTCGTCCTCGGCCGTCGCCGCCACCCGCTGCTGCGGCTGCACCTGGGGCGCCAGCGCCAGGTTGTCGCGCACCGCGGTGGTACCACCCGACGCCGACGCCGTGGCCGGGGCCGCGGTCAGCGGACGGGTGATCGGGCGGACCGTGGCCCGCTCGGCCCGCGCCGCCTCCAGGCGCGCCTCCACGTTCAGCCGGGTGGCCTCCGCCCGGGCCGACTCGCGGGCGGCCTCCAGCCGGGCCGAACCGCTGCGGTCGGCCGCCATCCGGGTACGCGGAACCGACGGCGCCTCGTCGAGGTCGTCGTCGTCCTCGAAGTCGTCGTTGTACCGGCCCCCGTCACGCGAGTAGCGGTCCTCCGCCCGGTCGCCGCGGCGACCCCCGCGGTCGCGGTAACCGGAGGAATAACCCTTGTCGTAGGCAGGCTCGTCGTACTCGTGCTCGTCATCGTCCTCGACCAGCCCGAGCCAGACACCCGCCTTCCGCAGTGCGCCCATTGCCGCGCCCCTCCGTCCGCCGTGCGGCACAAACCCCCGTGCCTGTGCCGCTCTCGCGCAGACACCAGCTCTCCATCAAAGCCCGCCACCAAGCCAGTGCCTGCCGCACTTCATCTTCACTCACGTGGGTTAACCACACTCGTGTAATTTCGGTGCGACCGCCAGGCTACCGCAGGGGTGGTCGCATTCCGAGAATTGCGCTGCCGATGCGCACATGTGTCGCGCCGCACGCCACGGCCTCGTCGAGATCGTCGCTCATGCCCGCGGACACCACCGTCGCATCAGGATGCGCCGCCCGGATCAGCGCGGCGCACCGGGCCACCTCGGCGAAGGCGCGCTCGGGCGCCCAGCCCAGCGGCGCCACCGCCATCACGCCGCGCAGCCGCAGCGCCGGGTCGGCGGCTATCGCGTCCGCGACACGTCTCAGCGCCCGATCGGGATCGTCGCCGGCGGGCAGTGCCCCGCCCCGGTCCGGGTCACCGTCCACACTGATCTGCACCAGCGCGTCGAGCGGCCCCGGCCGGCCCTGCTCGGCGGCCCGCGCCGCCGCGGCCCCCAGCGCCGCCGCCAGCCGCACCGAGTCGACCGAGTGCACCATCGCCGCGTACGAGGCCACGGAGCGGGCCTTGTTGCGCTGCAGCTGCCCGATGAAGTGCCAGCGCAGGTCCACCCCTGCGGCGGCGGTCTGCGCGGCCTTGGGGGCGGCCTCCTGGTCGCGGTTCTCCCCCACGTCGGCCACCCCGAGCGCGGCCAGGTGCAGCACGTCGGCGGCGGGGTAGGTCTTGGTGACCGCGACCAGGGTGATCTCCTGCGGGGCGCGTCCGGCCCGCGCGGCGGCCGCCGCGATGCGCTCGCGCACGGCGGCCAGGTTCGCCGCGATCTGCTCGCGCCGCTGCTCGTCAGTCAAGATCCACTCCAGGTACGAAGAAAGCTCCGGTCATGCTGTTCATACCGCATGACCGGAGCTTCGATCACGAGAGCCGCTGAGCGGGTCACGATCCCTTCTTCACACCGAGCTTCCGCTCAGACCGGCCGCGCCGCCCTAGATCATCGGAGTTGCCGGGCACATGTGCGTATCTTGAGCCCGCTTTCGGCCAGGTGCCAGGCAAGTCGAATGACCTTGGTGCGGTACGCGACCGCCCCAAGGGCTAAGAGCCGTTCTTCAGGAAGTCCGGCACATCCACGTCGTCGAACAGCACCTTGCGCTGCGACTGCGCGGGCGGAGTGCTGTTGGTCGGCGTCGGGTGGCGCAGCGTCGGCGCCTCCACCGGCGGGGTGACCTTGCGCGGGATCTCCACCGGCTTGTACGACGGCGAACCGCCGTCGAAGCCGGCCGCGATCACGGTCACCCGCACCTCGTCGCCGAGCGCGTCGTCGATGACCGCGCCGAAGATGATGTTCGCGTCCGGGTGGGCCGCGTCGGTGACCAGCTGCGCCGCGTCGTTGATCTCGAACAGGCCCAGGTCGGAGCCGCCCGCGATGGACAGCAGCACGCCGCGCGCGCCGTCCATGCTCTGCTCCAGCAGCGGGCTGGAGATGGCGCGCTCGGCCGCCTCGACCGCGCGGTTGTCGCCGCGGGCGCTGCCGATGCCCATCAGCGCGCTGCCCGCGCCGCTCATGACGCTCTTCACGTCGGCGAAGTCCAGGTTGATCAGACCCGGCGTGGTGATCAGGTCGGTGATGCCCTGAACACCGGAGAGCAGCACCTGGTCGGCCTGGCGGAACGCGTCCATCATGGTGATGCCGCGGTCGCCGAGTGCCAGCAGCCGGTCGTTGGGGATGACGATGAGCGTGTCGCACTGGTTGCGCAGCTCCTCGATCCCGGACTCGGCCTGCACCTGGCGGCGCTTGCCCTCGAAGGAGAACGGCCGGGTCACCACGCCGATGGTCAGCGCGCCGAGCTTGCGGGCGATGTTGGCCACCACGGGCGCGCCGCCGGTGCCGGTGCCGCCGCCCTCGCCGCAGGTGACGAATACCATGTCGGCGCCCTTGAGCACCTCTTCGATCTCGTCGCGGTGGTCCTCGGCGGCGTTCTTGCCGACGTCCGGGTTGGCCCCGGCGCCCAGGCCCCGGGTCAGCTCGCGGCCCACGTCGAGTTTGACGTCGGCGTCGCTCATCAGCAGCGCCTGCGCGTCGGTGTTGATGGCGATGAACTCCACGCCCTTGAGGCCGACCTCGATCATGCGGTTGACGGCATTGACGCCACCGCCGCCGATGCCGACGACCTTGATGACCGCGAGGTAATTGTGCGGAGGTGTCATCGGACCCTTCCTTCGAGGCTCTTGTGCCACAAGGGCGAGGGCAACACCCCCACCCGGCCTAGCTTGCCGCAGCGGCGGAGGCGGACCTCCGGTCACTGCCGCTCCGGCAGCGGTTCGGGGCGGGAACCCTAAACCTCTACTAGAGCCTTACGGTTATGTCAATCATTGTCTTGTACGGAAACGTAAGCGTCGGCACGCTGTGATCCAAGGACCACTGCGGCGTGTCTCGCCTTCCACTATGGAGACCTCGCGCACGTCGCCGCCGCGACGGCCGCCGGACGGCTCAGCCGAGGGTCACGACCTCCGGCACGCCGCTGACGTCGATGCGCTTGTCCGGCTTGGCCAGCAGGGCGTCCGCCGCCTTCGCCTTGTCGTCGCTGTTCTCCGCGTCGCCCCAGGTCACGACCCGGTCTCCGGACATCTCCAGCCTGATCCGCGCCGGGCCCTCGACGACCAGGGTGACCAGTTCGGACCGCAGCCGCTTGGTCAGCGACCGCAGCACCGCGAGCGCGGACTGGGTGGAGACGTCCTGTGGGCCGGGCGTGGCCAACTGCACCCGCACGACGCCGGACGGGACGCCGGAGACCGTACGGTAGATCACACCATGATCATCGAAAAGATCGTACTTCTTTCCGTTGGGCACCGCGCCGACCGGTGTGCGCTCGACCACCTCGATGACCAGAGTGGACGGCCAGCTGCGGGACACGGTGACCGCGCGGGCCGGGGCCAGCGCCGCCACCCGGGCGCGCACCGCGTCGGTGTCCACTCGGGCCAGCGGGGTGCCGTCGGGCACCGCCGCGGCGGCGCGCACCTGGTCCGGCTCCAGGATCAGCGCGCCCTGCACGTAGACCTCGCGCACCCCGAGCACCGGCGAGACGAAGATCAGCCAGCCCAGCGCGCCGAGCACCAGCAGCGCGCCGGTCGCCAGGCCCAGTCGGGCCACGATCCGCCGGTTGCGGCGGACCCGGCCCGCCCGCGAGAGCGGGATCCGGGTACGCCGCATGAACTGCCGGACCCAGGGCGGGACGGCGTCGGTGCCGGCCCGCACGAGCCGCCAGCGCCGCCGCGATCCGTCGTCGGGGCCTTCCGGCATCAGGCCGACTCTCGGGCGTCCGGCGAGGCGTGGCGGGCGACGTAGCCGTTCGGGGAGACGGGCTCGGCGCGCCCGGCCAGGGCGGCCATCAGTTCGTCGCCCATCAGCGAGATCGGCGGGGCGCCCATGGTCACCACCACGTCGCCCTCGCGGACCCGGCGGACCACCTCGCCCGGCACGTCCTCCCAGGACGGCACGAAGATCTTCCGCTCCGGCGGCAGCGGCACGGCCGCGGTCAGCGCGACGCCGCCCTCGCCCGGCTCGCGCACCTCGCCGGGGCCGAACACCTCCATGATCACGGCCTCGTCGGCCAGCGCCAGCGCGGCGGCCATCTCCTCCTGCAGGTCCCGCGTGCGGTACATGCGGTAGGGCTGGAACACCACGACCAGGCGGCCGTCGCCGGCGACCTCGCGCAGGGTGTGCAGGGCGGCGGTCATCGAGGTCGGGTGGTAGGCGTACTCGTCGTACACCCGCACGCCGCCCACGATGCCCTTGAGCTCGAAGCGCCGCCGCACGCCCGGGTGCGCGGCCAGCCCGGCCGCCACCACCTCGGGGTCTACCCCGAGCTTGAGCGCGGTGAGCACGGCCGAGGCGCTGTTCAGGCCCAGGTGCCGGCCGGGCACCGGCATGGAGAACTCGCCCAGCTCCTGCCCGTTCAGCGAGGCCAGGTAGCGCACGCCCGCGGCGGTCGTGGTGATCTCGGTCAGCCGCAGGTCCGCCTCGGGCGACTCGCCGTAGGTGTACACGGTGCGGCCCAGCTCGCGCAGCCGCGCGGTGACTCGCATCGCGCCCGGGTCGTCGGCGCAGGCGACCACGAAGCCGTCCGGCTCGACCAGCGTGCCGAACTCGACGAACGCGTCCTCCAGGTTGGCCAGTGTGCCGTACGTGTTGAGGTGGTCCTCCTCCACGTTCGTGATGATCGACACGTGCGGCCGGTACAGCAGGAACGACCGGTCGCTCTCGTCGGCCTCGGCGACGAAGAACTCCCCGGTGCCGTGGTGGGCGTTCGAGCCGACCTCGGAGATCTCCCCGCCGATCACGAAGGACGGCGCCAGCCCGGCCTGCTGCATGATCAGGGTGATCATCGAGGTGGTGGTGGTCTTGCCGTGCGTGCCGGCCACCGCGATGGTGCGCCGCCCGGTCATCGACGCGGCCAGCGCCTCCGAGCGGTGCAGCACGCGCAGCCCGCGCTTGCGCGCCTCGGCCAGCTCCACGTGGTCGGCCGGAATCGCGGTCGAGTAGATGACCGTGTCGACGCCGTCCAGGTTCGACACGTCGTGGCTCATGTAGATGGTGCCGCCCAGCGCCCGCAGCGCGGCCAGCGCGGGCCACTCGCGCAGCTCCGAACCCGACACCGGCACGCCGCGGGTCAGCAGCAGACGGGCCAGCCCGCTCATGCCGACGCCGCCGACGCCGATCATGTGCACCCGGCCCAGGTCCTCCGCGGTGAGCACACCCGCCGGGATCATCTCCGCCGTCTCCACTGCACGCCTCCCTAGTTTCGCTTCGCCGACGCCAGCGCGTTCAGCAGGAACGAGCGCAGCTGCTCGTCGCCGTCCCGCCGGCCGTACGCCGCGGCCGCGTAGCCCATCGTGGCCAGCCGGGCCGGGTCCGTCACCAGTGGCAGCACGTTCTGCTCGATCCACTGCGGGGTCAGCTCGCCGTCATCCACGATAAGTCCACCACCAGCCTCAACGACCGGGAGCGCGTTGCGCCGCTGCTCGCCGTTGCCGTACGGCAGCGGGACGTAGATCGCGGGCACCCCGAGCGCGGCGGTCTCCGCGCAGGTCATCGCACCACCGCGGCACAGCGCCAGGTCGGCGGCGGCGTAGCCCAGCTCCATCTCGTTGATGAACTTGACCCGCACGTACGGCGCGTCGAGGTCGCTCGGCACGTCGAAGTCCTCGTTGCGGGCCCCGATCACGTGCAGCACCTGCACGCCCGCCGAGGTCAGCGCCTTCGCCGAGGCGGCCACGGCCAGGTTGATCGAGCGCGCGCCCTGCGACGCGCCGAACACGAACAGCGTCGGCCGGTGCGGGTCCAGCCCGAAGTGGGCTCGGGCCCGCTCGCGCAGCGCCACCCGGTCCAGCGTGGCGATGGACTGGCGCAGCGGCACGCCGACCACGGTCGCGCCGCGCAGCGACTCGTCCTGGCGCGGCTGGTGCGGGAAGCCCACCGCCAGGTGGTCGGTGAAGCGCATGCCCATCTTGTTGGCCACACCGGCCGGCACGTTCACCTCGTGGATCACGATCGGCGTGTGCCGCCGCCACGCCGCCAGGTAGGCGGGCACGCTGACGTAACCGCCGAAGCCCACCACCGCGTCCGCCTCGACCTCGTCCAGGACCGCGCGCGCCGCCTTGGTGGACCGGAACATCCGGTCCGGGGTGCGCAGCAGGTTCATGTTCACCGAGCGGGGCAGCTGGTACGCCGGGATGTGCCGCAGGTCGTAGCCGGCCGCCGGGATCAGCTCCGTCTCCATGCCGCGCGGCGTGCCCAGGCACGTGATGCGCAGGTCCGGGTCGTGGCGGCGCAGACAGTCCGCAAACGCCAGCAGCGGATAGATGTGCCCGCCGGTGCCACCACCGGCCAGCACCACCGACCGCAACCGGCCGTCACCTGACACCATCACCGTCTCCTCTCACCCGGGCCACCTGCCTTGGTGGTTCGCCCCGGCGCGCCGCCCGAACGGCGGTCCCCCGGGGACTGGCCACCCGCGCGCGACGCCGGCTCCTTCGCCTGCGGCTCGCGCGCCTTGGCCACCCCCGTCGCCGCGGTCGCGGCGGCCGCCGCGTCGGCGGGTCGCGCCGGCGACGGCAGGGGTGGCAACGGGGCCCACACTAGCTGGGCCCACTTCGGGGCCGGACGGGCATGCAGGGCTCGCGCCGCATCCGGCTCCGCGCGGGCGAACGACGCCAGCATGCCGACCGCCGCCAGGGTCACCACCAGGGCCGTGCCGCCGTCGGAGATGAACGGCAGCGGCAGGCCGGTGATCGGTAGCAGTTTGACCACCCCGCCGATGTTGATGACCGCCTGCGCCACCAGCCACAGCGTCACCGCGCAGGCCGCCATCCGGCGGAACGGGTCGTTGACCCGGCGGGCGATGCGCAGCCCGGTGAAGGTCAGCACGGCGAACAGCGACAGCACCACCAGGCAGCCGACCACGCCGAGTTCCTCGGCGATGACCGCGAAGATGAAGTCGTTGTGCGCGCTGGGCAGCCAGTTCCACTTCAGGCTGCTCTTGCCCAGCCCCACCCCGAACCAGCCGCCGTCGGAGATCGCCAGCAGGCCCTGCTTGGACTGGTAGCAGGTGTCGTCGTTGGCGGTGCAGCTGATGATCTCCGCGTCGGTCTGGAAGAACGCGCCGAACCGGTCCGACCGGTAGCCGCCCAGACCGGGCGCGACGATCAGCAGCGCGATGCCGGCCAGACCGGTGCCGATCAGCATGCCGAAGTAGCGCATCGGTGTGCCGGCCGCCCAGAGCAGGCCGACGAACAGGATCAGCAGGCACAGCATGGTGCCCAGGTCGGTGTATCCGACCAGCACGAACAGCAGGCCTACCAGCGGGAACAGCGGGGTGAACAGCTCCTTCAGGCGCACGATCGAGTTGCCCTTGCGGGTCAGCACGTCCGCGCCCCACAGCACCAGCGCGAACTTCGCCAGCTCCGACGGCTGCAACTGCACCGGCCCGAGGTAGAGCCACAGCGTCTCGGAGTGGATGAAGCCGATCTGGGGCTTGGGCAGCACCTTCGAGGCGTACAGCAGCGCGATGCCGTCCATCAGCACCAGCAGCACGATCGACAAGGTCAGCGCCACCGGGGCCATGGCCCGGAAGGTGCGCCGCGGCAGGCGCTGGCAGACCCAGAACGCGGCCAGGCCCACGACCGCGGCGATGACCTGCTGCGCGATGACCGCGAACGCGTTGCCGCTGGCGCTGTACGCCGCGACACTGGTCGCCGAGTAGACCATCGCCAGGCCGATGACCAGGAGCAGGCCGGCACTGGCCAGGAGCAGGTAGTAGGAGGCCAGTGGGCGGGACAGCAGGCCGCGCAGGGCGGCGAGCCAGGTGAACAGGTCCACCCGCAGCGCGCGGGGAGCCGGCGTGGCCGCCTCCGCGGGCGGGGCTGCCGTACGGGCGTCACCGGTCATCGAGAGGACTCCGATCTCGGCCGCTGCGGACGGGTGCTGTTCTGTTGTGCGGGCGGAGCTCGGCTTGCGATCGACGTTGGCCTATGACATCGAATACGAGCCGTTCATTTTCGACGTGATAGGCCAACGTCTATGCAAAACGGCGGCCTGTCAGCCGGCCGCGGACAGAGCGCGGATCGCTTCGGCGAACGCGTCGCCGCGGCGGGCGTAGCTGGGGAACATGTCCAGGGACGCGGCAGCGGGCGCGAGCAGCACGGTGTCGCCCGGCTCGGCGAGCCGCGCGGCCGCCTGCACGACCTCCGCCATCGCCCCATCATCCGTGCGGGCGACGTCCACCACGGGCAGGTGCGGCGCGTGTCGCCCCAATGCCGCGGCGATCTCGGCGCGGTCCACGCCGAGCAGCACCGCACCGGCCAGCCGGGGCGCGATCCGCGCCGTCAGCTCGTCGATGTCGACGCCCTTGAGCTGCCCGCCGGCCACCCACACGATCCGCTCGTACGAGGTCAGCGACGCCTGGGCCGCGTGCGGGTTGGTCGCCTTGCTGTCGTCCACCCAGGTCACGCCGCCGACCTCGGCGACCTTCGCGTTGCGGTGCGGCTCGGGCACGTAGCCGGCCAAGCCGCGCCGGATCGCCTCGTGCGGCACGCCCACCGACAGCGCCAGCGCGGCGGCGGCCAGGGCGTTGGCGACGTTGTGCGCGCCGACCGGGTGGATGTCGGCCAGGGTGGCCAGCTCGTGGGCGTCACCGGCACCGGTGCGGTCCACGAGCACGTCCTCGACCACGCCGACACAGCCGGGCGGCGGCACGTCGAGGGTGAACCCGACCAGCGGGCCGGTCACCCGGGCCGCGTGCAGCCCCTCCAGCAGCGCCCTGACGCGCGGATCGTCGAGGTTGCCGACTGCCGTGCCTCCGGTGGCCGCCGAGCGCCACACGGCGGTCTTGGCCCCCGCGTAGTGGTCGAAGCCGCCGTGCCAGTCCAGGTGGTCGTCGGCGAGGTTGAGCATCGCCCCACCGTGCGGGGCCAGCGTCGAGGACCAGTGCAGCTGGAAGCTGGACAGCTCGACGGCCAGCACCTCGTACCCGGTCGGGCCGCCGGCCTGCGCGTCGACCAGCGGCACGCCGATGTTGCCCAGCGCCGCCGTGCGCAGGCCCGCCGCCTTCAGGATCGCGGCGAGCATGGTGACCGTGGTGGTCTTGCCGTTGGTGCCGGTCACCGCGAGCCAGCGCGGCCCGTCCGGCTTGCGCAGCCGCCAGGCCAGCTCCGGCTCGCTGTACACGTCGATGCCGGCGGCCGCGGCCGCCACGGCCAGCGGATGGTGCGGCGGGATACCCGGGGTGACGACCAGGTCGTCGACCCCGGACAGCAACTGCCCGGGGTCCGGCTCGCCGATCACCACGGGGATGCCCGTGGCCGCGAGCCGCTCGGTGGTCTCCGAGGCCGCCCGGTCGACGACGGTCACCTTGGCGCCGAGGCCCGCCAGGGCGGTGGCGCAGGCGGCTCCGGCCACCCGCGCCCCGGCCACCAGCACCGAACGGCCCTCGTACATCGATGTCACCCCATCACGCGCAGGAAGTCGCTGTAGAAGATGCCCAGGCCGATCGCCACGCCGATGCCGCCGACGATCCAGAACCGGACGACGATGTTGACCTCGCTCCAGCCTGCCAACTCGAAGTGGTGCTGCAGCGGCGACATGCGGAAGACACGTTTTCCTGTCGTCCGGAAGGAGATCACCTGGATCACCACCGACATCGTGATGATCACGAACAGGCCGCCGATGATCGGCAGCAGCAGCAGGGTGCGCGTCGACATGGCCAGGCCCGCGATCAGGCCGCCCAGCGCGAGCGCGCCGGTGTCGCCCATGAAGATGCGAGCGGGCGAGGTGTTCCACCACAGGAAGCCGACCAGCGCGCCGGCCGCCGCAGCGGCGATCATCGCCACTTCCAGCGGGTCGCGTACCGAGTAGCAGTAGTTGGTGGGGTTCGAGGCGTAGCCGGAGGTGTCGGCGCACCAGTGCTGGTACTGCCAGGCCGCGATGAAGCTGTACGCCCCGATCACCATCACCGAGGTGCCGGTGGCCAGGCCGTCCAGGCCGTCGGTCAGGTTCACGCCGTTGGTCGCGCCGAGCACGACGAACACGAACAGCACGATCGCGGCGACCTTGCCGATGTCCAGCCAGTCGATGTCCCGGATGAACGAGATCTTGGTGGAGCCGACCGTCTCGGTGTTCGAGCCGGGGTCGCTCAGCGCGATGATGCCGAACGCCGCGCCGACCAGTAGCTGGCCGAGCAGTTTGCCGCGCTTGTTCAGGCCGCCGCTGTTGCGCCGGCGCACCTTCAGGAAGTCGTCGATGAAGCCGACCGCGCCGGAGAACACGAACAGGCCCAGCAGCACCAGGGCGGTGATGGTCGGCGTGATCTGGGCGATCTGCTTCTCGGGCAGGGTGGTCAGGCTCAGGTGAGCCACCACGTAGGCGATGACCGTGGCGAAGATGAACACCACGCCGCCCATCGTGGGCGTGCCCTTCTTACCCAGGTGGGCCTGCGGTCCGTCAGTGCGGATGGGCTGGCCCGCCTTGAGCCGGGTGAAGGCTTTGATGGCAATGGGGGTGCCGAAGAGGGATACCGCGAACGCCACCAGGATCGCGACGATGATGGATCTCATCGGTGGCCGTCTCCGTCACTCGCGCCCGCCAGGGCGCGCGTCTCGCGCAGTGCGTCCACCACGTCCCAGGTTCGGTAGCGCGAACCCTTCACCAGTACGACGTCTGCGGACCGCAGCCGCTCCCGCAGCACGCCGATCGCCGCGGACTGATCGCTGACCAGCACCGACTCACCTTCCCAATGCCGCACCGAGGCCGCGCCGTCGAGGATCGGCGCGGCGGACTCGCCCACCACGATCAGCAGGCCGACGCCGAGCGTAGCCGCCAGCGCTCCCACCTCCGCGTGGCCGTCGCGCTCCGCCGGGCCCAGCTCGGCGTGGTAGCCGAGCACCGCAACGGTGCGCCGCCCCGCCTGACCTGCGCCGCCCAGGGTGTGCAGCGCGCGCAGCGCCGCCGCCGTCGAGGCCGGATTCGCGTTGTACGAGTCGTCGATGACCGTGACACCGTCGGCACGGTCGAAAACATCCATCCTTCGGGTCGAGACGGCGCGCAACCGGGCCAGCGCCACGGGCAGTTCGGCCCACGGCATGCCGCAGCGCAGCGCCACGGCCGCCGCCAGCAGCGTGTTGCCCACCTGGTGCGCGCCCGTCAGACCCAGTTCCACCCGCGCGGACTCAGCCCCTCGCACCACGGTGTACGAGGGACGCCCGCGCTCGTCCAGCACCACGTCCACGGCCCGCAGGTCCGCGTTCTCGGCCTGGCCCACCAGCACCGACGGCGCTGCGGTGACGCCCGCCATCGCCGCCACCCGGGGGTCGTCGCCGTTGAGCACGGCCAGCCCGTCGGCGGGCAGCGCCTGCACGATCTCGGACTTGGCCAGGGCGATGCCCTCCACCGAACCGAACTCTCCGAGGTGCGCCACCCCGACGTTGACCACCACGCCGATGCTCGGCGGAGCGATCTCGCAGAGGTCCTTGATGTGCCCGATGCCGCGCGCGCCCATCTCCAGCACCAGGAAGCGGGTGTCGGCGTCGGCCTTCAGCGCGGTGTACGGCAGCCCCAGCTCGTTGTTGAAGGTGCCGGGCGGGGCCACGGTCGGGCCCAGCCCGCTCAGCAGGCCGCCGATGAGGTCCTTGGTGGTGGTCTTGCCCGACGAGCCGGTGATCGCCACGACGGTGGTGTCGAGGCGGTCCAGCACGGCGCGGGCGAGCCTGGCCATCGCGGCCAGCGGGTCGGCGACCACGATCGTCGGCAGTTCGGGCACCGGGCGCGTGCCGAGCACCGCCACCGCGCCGGCGGCCGCGGCGGCGGGCGCGAAGTCGTGCCCGTCGGCCTTCTCCCCCGCGAACGCGACGAACAGGCCGCCGGTTCCGATCTTCCGCGAGTCGAACTCCACGGTGCCGGTCACCCGCGCCAACGGGTCGCCGCCGTGCAGCGTGCCGTCGACCGCGGCGGCGATCTCGGCCAGGGTCAGCGGGATCATCGGCCCTCCTCCTGCTCGGCGGCCCGGTCGGCCGGGTGCTGCTCGGCCGCCACGGCGTGTCCGGCGGCGTCGCCGGTCGGCGCGGCGGCGGTCTCGGAGCCGAAGCGCGCGGTCAGCGCGGCCGCCAGCTCGATCCGGTCGTCGAAGGGCAGGACCTTACCCTGGATCTCCTGGCCCGTCTCGTGGCCCTTGCCGAGCAGCGCGATGACGTCGCCGTCCTTGGCCCGCTCCACGGCCTCGGCGATGGCGGCCCGACGGCCGCCGATCTCGACGACCTCGGCTCCGAAACCCGCGGTGCCCGCGAGCACGCCCTGCCGGATCAGCGCGGGGTCCTCGGTGCGCGGGTTGTCGTCGGTGACGATGAGCAGGTCGGAGCCCTGCGCCCCGGCCGCGCCCATGAGCGGGCGCTTGCCGGTGTCCCGGTCGCCGCCCGCGCCCAGCACGCAGATCAGCCGACCGCCGCGGACGTCGGCCAGCGAGCGCAGCGCCAGCAGCGCGGCCTCGATCGCGCCGACCTTGTGGGCGTAGTCGACCACGCCGACCACCGGGCCGGGCGCGTCGACCTGCTCCAGCCGGCCGGGCACGCCCGGGCAGGCCGCGACGCCGGCGGCGGCGGTGCGCGGGTCGACCCCGACGGCCGTAAGGCAGGCCAGCGCGAGCAGCGCGTTGGCGACGTTGTGGCGGCCGGGCAGCCGGACCGCCGCGGGCACCGGCCCGGCCGGGCCGATCGCGGTGAAGTGCTGGCCGAAGCCCTGCTCGACGATGTCGGCGGCGTGCCAGGTGGCGGCCGGGTCGCCGACGGCGGAGTACGTGATCGTGTCCGGGCGGCGCAGCGGCAGCAGTGCCGCGTCGTCGAAGTTGAGCACCTCGACCCGGCAGCGGCCGTCGAACAGCCGCGCCTTCGACTGGAAGTAGTCCTCGGAGTCGGGGTGGAAGTCGAGGTGGTCCGAGCCGAAGTTGGTGTAGCCGCCGACCGCGAAGCGCACCCCGCCGACGCGGCCCAGCTTAAGCGCGTGGCTGGACACCTCCATCACCACCGCGGTGACACCGTTCTCCCGGGCCACCGCGAACAGGGCGTGCAGCTCGGAAGCCTCGGGGGTGGTGCGCACGCTCTGCACGGTGAGCGCGCCCAGGCGGCTCTCCACGGTGCCGATCAGGCCGGTGACGTGCCCGGCCGCGCGCAGCCCGGCCTCCACGAGATAGGCGGTGCTGGTCTTGCCCGCGGTGCCGGTCAGCCCGATGACGGTCAGCGCGGCGCTGGGCGAGCCGTAGACGGCGTCGGCGACCGGCCCCAGGGCCTCGCGGGCGTCGGCGACGACGAGCACCGGCACTCCGGCCGCGAGCGCGGGGGCGAGCGCCGGGTGGGCCGCTCCGGCGGCGTCGGTCAGCACGGCGACCGCGCCGGCCGCCAGCGCCTGGGGCACGAACTCGGCGCCGTGCCGGCGGGCGCCGGTCAGCGCCGCGAACAGGTCCCCGGGCCGCACCTGGTCGCCGGCGTGGGTGACGCCGGTCACCTCGACCTCGGCCAGTGCCCCGGCGTCGCCGGCCGGGGCCGCCTCCACGAGGCTCGCGAGCGTGGCGAGGCTGACCGGCGCCACGTGGGCCGGCCGCAGCGGTGCGGTGGTGGAGCTGAGTTTCCCGGGCACGGCGTCAGACCTTACCCGCTGGCCCATGACCCATCGCACACCTGTGCCCGCTGTGTCTGACTTCTAGTGACATGGATCAGTAATGCGTCACGAAACTGGGCGACTTGACCGTGCTCGGGAGGACCTTGAAGTGCCGCAGTGTGTACGCCATGATGTCGCGGAACGCCGGGCCCGCCACCTTGCCGCCCGCGCCGACGCCCGGCGTCTTGACGAACACGGCGACCACGTAGCGCGGGTTCTCCGCCGGGGCCATGCCGATGAACGAGCCGACCTCGCCCTTGACGTACTTGCCGTTGACGACCTGCGAGCCGGTGCCGGTCTTGCCGGAGATGCGGTATCCGGCCAGCGCCGCCGACCGGCCGGTGGCCTGGTCGACGGTGGTCACCGCCTCCATGATCTCGCGCAGCGCGGCGGCGTTCTCGGCGCTGATGACCCGGTGCGACTTCGGCGGCGCGGGTTCGGTCACCTTGCCGTCCGGCGCGATGGTCTGCTTGATCAGGTGCGGCTGCACCCAGGTGCCGTCGTTGGCGATCGCCGCGTACGCCGCCGCCATCTGCAGCGGCGTCACCGCCATCTCGTGGCCGATCGGGATCGAGCCGTGCGAGGTGCCACTCCAGTCCGCCGGGGCCTGCAACTGGCCCGAGGACTCGCCGGGCACGCCGATCCCGGTGGGCTGGCCGAGCCCGAACAGCTTCTGGTACTCGTACAGCTTCTCCGCGCCCAGCTTGTCGGCGATCTTGATGGTGGCCACGTTCGAGGAGAACGCCATCAGGCCCGGCAGCGTGATCTTGGTGCCCTCGGGGAACTGGTGGGTGTCCCAGTAGACCTGGTCGCCCTTCTTGATCGAGGGACCGATCTTCACCGTCGAGTCGGGCTCGACCACACCCTCCTGCAGGGCCGCCGACAGCACGATCGCCTTGTGCACCGAGCCCGGGTCGACCACGACCGAGGTGGCGTTGTCGGCCAGCGCCTCCGGCTTGGCCGCGCCCGGGTTCGCCGGGTTGAACGTCGGGTACGTGGCCTGCGCCACCACCTCCCCCGTGCGGGCGTCGAGCACCACGGCGGCGCCCCAGACCGCCTTCACCTTCTGCATGCTCTCGAACAGGATGTGCTGCGCCTGCCACTGCACGTCGCGGTCGATGGTGAGCATCAGCGAGCTGCCCGGCTGCGCCACGGTCTCCCGGCGGTAGCCGCCCGGGATGGGCTTGTTCAGGTCCCCGTTGCCCGTCTCGTACTGCAGCTCGCCGTTGCGCCCCCGCAGCAGCTGGTCGTAGCGCGCCTCGATGCCGGCCAGGCCGTTGAGGTCGGTGCCGGTGAACCCGATGAGGTTCGCCGCGAGGTCGTCACCGGGCATGTCGCGGCGCTCGTCGCGCTTGACGATGATGCCGTCCAGATCGAGTGCGCGCACCTGCTCGGCGTCCGCCACGCTCAGCCCGCGCAGCAGCCAGCGGAACCGGATCGGCGCGCCGCTGACCTCCTGCTTGCCCTTCTGCAGCAGCGGCTCCAGCTCCGACGGGG
This sequence comes from Catellatospora sp. NPDC049111, assembly GCF_040648615.1. Classification (NCBI taxonomy): domain Bacteria; kingdom Bacillati; phylum Actinomycetota; class Actinomycetes; order Micromonosporales; family Micromonosporaceae; genus Catellatospora; species Catellatospora sp. NPDC049111. The sequence continues at coordinate 17,799 of NZ_JBEZEB010000052.1, forward strand.
CCTTGCCCAGCAGCGGCGCGAGCACCGCGGCGGTCGTCCGGGGGTCCTTGACCAGCTCCGGGTCGACCGCCACGAAGCGGGCCTCGACGCTCTTGGCCAGCACCTCGCCGGTGCGGTCGTAGATGGCGCCACGCGCCGCGGGCAGCACGATCTTGTCGAGCCGGTCCTCCAGCCCCTGCGCGGCGAACGCGGGCGCGTCGGCCAGCTGGAACTGCACCAGCCGCACCCCGATCGCGGCGAACAGCAGCAGCGCCACGGCGGTCGCCAGGCGCAGCCGCCGGCGCGGCTCGCCCATCTTCGGCGGGTCGGGTGGCGGGGCGACCGGGCGCTGCCGGCGGTCCTGCGGGCGGCCCCGTCCGGCCCGCTCGCCGCGGCGTGGCTCGCGGGCGCGGGCGGCCTGCGTACGCCCGATGAACTCGCGGTCGCCACGGGCCGCGGGACGGCCCCGGCCGGCGGCGGCCGTGCGGCGGCGCGGGGCCTCACGGCCCGGCTCGTCGACGTCGAAGTAGCCGCCGTCGATGTCGCCGCCGTCGGCGTCGCTCCGGCGCGGGCGGCGGATCGACGGGGCACCGGTGACCCGGCCCAGGCGCTGCGGCGGGCGGCCCTCCTCGGCCCGGCCGCCGCGCACCATGCGCAGCTCGGCCCGGCGGCGCTGGAGCTCGGCCTCGGCCTGCGGATCCGGCTCGGAACCTGCGGACGAGCCGCCGTCACGGGTGGTGCGCCCGCGCGGGGTGAAGGCACGCGCGTCGCCGATACCACCGCGGCGGTAACGCCCCCGGTCCTCCGGCTCGTCGGTGTCGCGTCGCGCCATCGTCGCCCTCTCCCGTCGACTACGCAGCCAGTCCTCTACACAGGCAGACGCGGCACGGCTCCCGGGGAGCCGTGCCGCTGCGCCGGCGGCCGGTTCCGGTGGCCCGCCCGTACGGCGGGCCACCGGAAACCGTTCACCGGCTTCCTGACGTTCACTGGCTGGTGATGCTCGGCTTGCCGGTGGCCGGCTGCGGCACTCCGATGATCTTGCCGTCGGGGAGCCGGATGAAGGCGGGCGAGCCCGCCGGCACCAGGCCCAGCCGCTTGGCCGCCGCCTCCAGGCGACCCGGCGACTCCGCCTCCGTGATCTCCTGGGTGATCTGCTGCTCGCGCAGGTCGAGTTGCGCCTGCTGCCGCTTCAGATCGGTCAGCTGGATGCCGCTCTCGGCGATCTTGGTGTTGAGCACCAGGATGCCGAGCACCCCGGCGACCACGACCAGCACGATGAGCAGCACGAACGGCGTTCGCGGCGCCGCCACCGGCATCGGCGGAGCCAGCCGCAGCCGCGGTCGCCGTGCCTCCGGCGACGTCGCGACCTCCGGCTGCACCGCCAGCGCGGCACTGCCCACCGTCCGGTAACGGTCCCCGGAACGGCCTTCCTCACTCGCCTTCGCATTCAGGTTCGCGGCCCGACCCCCCGGTCGCGACGCCTCCTGCGCTGGCGTTGTGCTGCGGCGCGATGCCCGCAGCGGTGTCACGTTCATCCCTACCCCCTTTGCTCGCAGCCTGTCGGCCCCCGGTCAGGGACCTTGTTTGTCGATCAGTTGCGCGGCCCGCAGGCGCACCGACGCGGCCCGCGGGTTGCGGGCCACCTCGGCCTCCGCCGCCATCTCGGCCCCGCCCCTGGTCAGCAGGCGCAGCGTCGGCCCGGTGCCCGGCAGTTCGACCGGCAGGTCCACCGGTCCGGTGCTGCGGGCGCGGGCCGCGAAGGCCTGCTTGGTGATCCGGTCCTCGAGGGAGTGGTACGACAGCACCACCACCCGTCCGCCGGGCGCCAACACGTCGATCGCGGCGGGCAGCGCACGCTCCCACGTGGACAGCTCGCCGTTAACCTCGATGCGCAGCGCCTGGAACGTCCGCTTGGCCGGATGTCCCCCGGTACGCCGGGCCGGTGCCGGGATCGAGTCCCGCACCAGCTCGGCCAGCAGGGCCGATGACGTGATCGGCGCCTTGGCACGCTCGCGCAGGATCGCCGCCGCGATCCGGGACGCGAACTTCTCCTCCCCGTAGACCCGCAGGATCCGGGTCAGGTCCGGGTGGGAGTAGCTGTTGACGATCTCCTGGGCGGTGATGCCCGTGGTCTGGTCCATGCGCATGTCGAGCGGCGCGTCCTGCGCGTACGCGAAGCCGCGGTCGGCCTCGTCCAGCTGCAGCGACGACACGCCGAGGTCGAACAGGATCCCGTCGACCTGCTCCAGGCCGAGCTTCGGCAGCACCTGCGGCAGCTCGTCGTAGACCGCGTGCACCAGGTGCACCCGGTCGCCGAACCGCTCCAGCCGGCGCGCCGAGTGCGCCAGCGCCTCGGTGTCGCGGTCGAGCCCGACGAGGATGGTCTCCGGGTGCGCCAGCAGCACGGCTTCGGCGTGGCCGCCGAGCCCGGTGGTGCCGTCGACGTAGACCGTGCGTCCGCCGGGTGCGCGTCCGGGCCGGTCCAGGGCGGGGGCCAGCAACTCCAGGCATCGATCAAGCAGAACCGGCACGTGTACGCCACGTGGCTCCACCATCTCGACCCCCCTGTTTTCGCTGTGCCTCGTCGTACCGCCAGATCCCCAACCGCTTCCCCGTTCCCACCCTCGTCGCGGCCGAGGATGAGAGCGATGCGCCTGGCGTCGGGGAAGTGACGCCAGGTGCCGGAGCGGGTGGAGATCTCGCGGTACGACTGCCGAGCCCGGCCTGCCATGAACGCGTGCCGAACCCCCGTCCTCACAGACCGCCGGGCAGCACCCCCTCCTCGATGTCGGCGAACTCGTCCTCGTTCGCCTCGAGGTAGGCGTCCCACGCCAGCCTGTCCCAGACCTCGACCCGGGTGCTGGCGCCGATGACCACGAGGTCACGGTCCAGTCCCGCGTACTCCCGCAGGTGGCCCGGGATGGTGACCCGGCCCTGCTTGTCGGGGATCTCGTCGTGCGCGCTGGCGAAGAAGACCCGGCTGTAGGCGCGGGCCGCCTTGTGCGTCATCGGAGCCTCGGCCAACTGGCCCGCGATGCGCTGGAACTCCGGCGTCGGAAAGACGTAGAGACAGCGTTCCTGCCCTTTGGTGATCACGACACCTCCTGCCAGCTCGTCACGGAACCGAGCGGGCAGGATCAGCCGGCCCTTGTCGTCGAGCCGGGGAGTATGGGTGCCCAGGAACATCGGCCCCCACCCCCTCCAGCACCGACACCGACGCCGTCTCGTTTCGCGGACGAGTCGGCGTGCGTTGCCCCCGGGGCCGGCGGACCATCCGGCCCGCCATTGCGCCCCACTTTACTCCACTTCCCTCCACGGTCAATGCGGATTCAGCCTTCCGGGTGCCGATTCGCTCCACATAGGCGCAGCTCATGGCCGTAAACGAGCGATGGAGGGCGGCGCGCCGCGTTACCAAGGTCATCTTTTTGACACCCGGAGTCGGCGCAGAAAAATGCACCCTCCGTCTCCGCGCGATCACCCGGAGGTGGTAACGCGGTGACAGAGGGTGCTTGACAGCTCTCTGTTGGTACTACTCGGTTATACGGCCGTCGATCGGTGGAGCGTCGCCGCGATCGGGTCGTGGCTCACGCGCCGGCGTCGTCCGCTTCGGCGTCGTCGCCGTCCTCCTCGGGACGGGCGTCCGGCGCGGCGGTCTCGGCGTCGGCCTGCGGATCCTCGCCGGACGGACGGCGCTGGTCGCGCCGGGCCGCCCCGTCGGGCTGGGCCGACGCGCTGGCCGAGGTCTTGGCGGTGGTCGGGGCGGGTTTGGCGGCGGGAGCGCCGAGCAGGCTGACCGCGGCTATACCGGCGCCCAGGCCCAGCAGCAGTCGGGCGGGGCGCCGCTCGGGGAGTTCGAGCACAGCGATGTCCTTCCAGGGGTGCGGCCCACCACTGTGCCAAGTGCTCGCCACCGTGGTGCGCATTCGCGCACGGCCGCTGTATCGTTTTACCCTTTCAGACCCGATTCGCGCAATACGCAGGGAAAACAGGAAGCCGGGCAGTGGTTCACGCCACAGGCCTGACGCCGTCACGGAGTCAGGTAGCCTCTCCCGCGTGACGGAGAACAAGCTGCCGCTGCGGGCCTCGCTCGCGGCATCGGTCTCGCGCACCGCCGCGGCGCTGTCGCGCGCCACCGGCCGGGGCGACGGGTCGGTCATCGGCGGACGACTAGGCATGATGATCGACCCCGACCTGCTCGCCCACCTGGCGGCCGGGCGGCGCATAGCCCTGGTCTCCGGCACCAACGGCAAGACCACCACCACGCGGTTCACCGCGGCGGCGGTCGGCGTGCTCGGCGAGGTCGCGACGAACTCGTTCGGCGCGAACATGCCCACCGGCCACACCTCCGCCCTGGCCCGCGCCGGCGCGACGCCGTACGCCGTGCTGGAGGTCGACGAGCACTACCTCGCGCAGGTGCTGCGGGCCACCACTCCGCTGGTCGTGGCGCTGCTCAACCTGTCCCGCGACCAGCTCGACCGGGCCAAGGAGGTGGCGATGATGGCGCAGCTGTGGCGCGACGCCCTCACCGACCACCCCGACGTGCACGTCGTCGCCAACGCCGACGACCCCATGGTCGTGTACGCGGCCGCCGCGCACGCCGCCGCGAGCGAGGGCCGGGTCACCTGGTTCTCCGCCGGCCAGCGCTGGCGCGAGGACGCCCACGTCTGCCCGGCCTGCGGCGCGCACATCGAGCGCGACGAGACCGACTCCGACGCGTGGCGCTGCGCCAACGGCGACCTGGCCCGCCCCACCCCGCAGTGGACCGTCGACGACTCCGGCGTGATCGACCCCGACGGCGTACGCCACGAGGTCAAGCTGCAGCTCCCCGGCAAGGTCAACGTCGGCAACGCGGCCACCGCGCTGGCCGTGGCGCACCGGTTCGGGGTCTCCCCCGCCGACGCCGCGCCCAAGCTCGGCGAGGTCGCCAGCGTGGCCGGCCGCTACGCCCAGGTCGACCGGGACGGGCGCAACATCCGCCTGCTGCTGGCCAAGAACCCGGCCAGCTGGCTGGAGGCCTTCGACATGGCCGAGCAGCAGCCCACCCTGCTGTCGATCAACGCGCGGGACCCCGACGGCTTCGACACGAGCTGGCTGTTCGACGTCGACTTCGCCCCACTGCGCGGCCGCCAGGTCCTCATCACCGGCGACCGGGCGTACGACCTCGCGGTCCGGCTGCAGGTCAACGACGTCGCCTTCACCCACGTGAAGACATTCGACGAGGCTGTCGCGGCGGTGCCGCCCGGCCGCCTCGAAGTGATCGCGAACTACACCGCGTTCCAGGACATCCGAGCGGAGTTGGATCGAGTTGTCTAGCGCACTCCAGATCGTCTGGGTCTACCCCGACCTGCTGTCCACGTACGGCGACCGCGGCAACATGCTGATCCTGGCGCACCGCGCCAAGCTGCGCGGCATCCCGGTCGACACCCTTGAGGTGCGCTCCGACCAGGCCCTGCCCTACGGCGACATCTACCTCATCGGCGGCGGCGAGGACGGCCCGCAGGCGCTGGCCGCCCAGCGCCTGGCCGCCGACCGCGGCCTGCACCGCGCCGTGGACCGCCGCGCGGTGGTCTTCGCCGTGTGCGCCGGATACCAGCTGCTCGGCCACAGCTTCTTCGCCAAGGGCGCCAAGTGCGACGGCCTCGGCCTGCTCGACCTGCACTCCGACCGCGGCCCCACCCGGGCCGTCGGCGAGCTGGCCGGCGACATCGACCCGGCGCTGGGCCTGCCCATGCTCACCGGCTTCGAGAACCACGGCGGCCGCACCCACCTGGGCCCCGGGGTCAAGCCGCTGGCCAAGGTCCGCGCCGGCATCGGCAACGACGGCGCGACCGAGGGCGCGTGGTCCGGCACCGTCATCGGCACGTACTCGCACGGCCCCGCACTGTCGCGCAACCCGGCCCTGGCCGACCTGCTGCTGCGCTGGGCCACCGGCGAGGAGAACCTCGGCGCGGCCGACGACACCTGGCACACCCGCCTGCGCAGCGAGCGCCTCGGCGCCGTGGGACTCGTGTGACGGCCTCGCCCGAGGTCACCTCCACGACCTCCGCACAGCCCGGCACCGCACAGCCCGGCACCGCACCGGCCACGCCGTCCCACCCGGCCCGACCCGGCGTTGCCTCGGTGGACCCGGTTCAGGCCGGTGCGAGCCCGGACCCGACCGGGACCGGGACCGGGACCGGTGCCACGTTGCCGGACCAGGCCGGCGCGGACGCCGCGCTGCCGGACCAGGCCGGCGCGGACACCGCGCTGCCGGACCAGGCCGGCGCGGACACCGCCAGGCCAGGCCAGGCCGGCGCGGACACCGCGCTGCCGAGCCACGTCGGCGCGGACACCGCCAGGCCGGGCCAGGTTCGGGCGGCGACGCACTGGCCGCGGCTGGTGGCGCTCGGGGTGCTGGTCATGGGCGCGGGCTTCGCCGCGTGGAAACTGCCGCTGGAGCAGCTGCCCACCTGGGTCGACCAGCTGGGTCCGGCCGCACCCGCGGTCGCGGTGCTGGTCTGCGCGGTGCTGCTGTGCGCGCTGGTGCCGCGTACCGCGATCTCGTTGGGTTGTGGCGCGCTGTTCGGCGCGGTCGGCGGGGCCGCCTGGTCGCTCACCGCGGCGCTGCTGGCCGCGACCGTCACCTACGCCGCCGGGCGCTGGGCCGGGCGCGACTTCGTCGCCGCGCACGCCGGTGACCGGCTGGCCCGGCTCGACCGCTGGCTGGCCCGGCGCGGCCTGCTCGCGGTGATCGTGGTGCGGCTGCAGCCGATCGCCCCGTTCGGCCTGGTCGGGTACGCGTACGGGACCAGTTCGGTGCGCTTGCGGCACTACCTGCTCGGCACCGCGCTCGGCGGCCTGCCGTCGTCGTTCAGCTACGCCACCATCGGCGCGGCCGCGATCGCGCCGCACTCACTGAGCTGGCTGACCTTCATTCCGGCCGCGACCGGCATCCTGATCAGCGCCGCCGCCGCCCTGCACTGGCGCCGCCAGTCCCGCACGACGCCCCGCCCCGCCACCGCCTGACGTTCCATGGACGCCCGGTGTCGCGATGGCGACGCCGGGCGTCTGCTCGGACACTGGTCCTGTTCGGCCGGATTAGGCTCGGCGGACGTGCGTGAGCTGCCGCGTGACGATGCCCTGGACCTCGACTTCTTGCTCTTCCGCCAGCACGACGTGCTCAGCCGCACGCAGGCACTGGCCCACTTCACCGACGCCGCGATCCGCCACCGGGTCGCATCGGAGCGCTGGCAGCGGCCACGCCGTGGCGTCTACGTGCTGCGACCGGCACCAGGTGACGCCGACCAGCAGCGGTGGATCGCAGTACTCGCCGGACCGCCCGGCACGGTCACCGCGGGGCGCACCGCGCTGGCCCAACTTGGCCTGCGCGGTTTCGCCGTACCCGCGATCCATCTGCTCATGCCCACCGCCGCCCGCGACCGCGACGCCCCGCACGACGTGCTCGTGCATCGCACCCGCCTGCTGGACCCGGCGGACGTGCACGACCTCGGCAGCCCGCCGTGCACCATGCCCGCCCGTTCGGTCGTCGATGCCTCGCAGTGGGCGCGCTCCGACGACGAGGCCCGCGCCATCGTCGCGGCCACCGTGCAGCAGCGCCTGGTCGGGGCCGCCGAGGTGCGGGCCGTGCTCGCGCGGATGAGCGGGGTTCGGCGGCGGCCGGTGATCGTCCAGGCGGTCAACGACGCCGCTGGCGGAGCCGGGTCGCTGCCCGAGGCACAGTTCCTGGCCCTGTGCCGCCGCGGCGGTCTGCCCCGGCCGAAGCTCCAGGTCAGCCGCCGTGATGCCGACGGACGTCAGCGCTACCTGGACGCCCTCTTCGAGGGATACGGCGTGCACGCCGAGATCGACGGTGCGCAGCATCTCGATGTGCGCGGGTACTGGGCCGACATGCGGCGGCAGAACGCCCTGTGGGTGAGCGGCGAGCGAGTGCTCCGCTTCCCGGCCTGGGCCGTACGCAACAAGCCGGACGAAGTTCTCGAAACCGTCCGCTCCGCGCTGCGCGCCGCGGGCTGGCCTGGCTGAAGATCTGTTTTTGTGGACGCTGGACGTTGCCAGGACGACGTCCAGCGTCCACAAAAACAGATCTTGCGTCCTGACGCCGCCTGCAGATGGCGCGTAACGCATATCGTCCAGGCTCTGGGCCGAAACGACGGGACCGACCCACTCGGGCCGTCGCGCCGCCGCAGCAGCAGGCGCCACCCAGGCCGACCCAGGCCGGCCCAGGCCGGCCCAGGCCGATTGTGGGTCAGCCGCAGGCTCGGTGCGGGCCGACCGCAGGCTGACTGCGTGCCAGCCGCAGGCCTACTGCGGGCGTCGCGCCGCCGCGGCCGTTCCATGCTACAAATCGCAGCTCAAAGTGGCCGTCACGTTAGGAAGGGCACCTTCTATAACGCGGAGCGTTAAGAAGGTGCCCTTCCTTCGGACGAAACCGTCAGGCGACGATGCTGACCAGGCGGCCGGGGATGACGATGACCTTCTTCGGGTCCTTGCCGGCCAGCGAGTCGGTGACCGCGGCCAGGGCGGCGGCGCGGACCTCGTCCTCGGCCGCGTCCGCGGCGACCTCGACCCGCCCGCGCACCTTGCCGTTGACCTGGACCGGGTACGTGACCAGGTCGGCGGTCAGCAGCGCCGGGTCGGCGACCGGGAAGTCGGCGAACGTCAGCGAACCGCCGTGGCCCAGCTTCGACCACAGCTCCTCGGCGATGTGCGGGGCGACCGGGGCCAGCATCAGCACCAGCGGCTCGGCGATCTCGCGCGGCGTCGCGCCGGCCTTGGTCACCGCGTTCGTCAGCTCGATCAGCTTCGCGATCGCGGTGTTGAAGCGCAGCGCGGCCATGTCCTCGCGGACCCCGGCGATGGTGCGGTGCAGCAGCCGGCGCAGGTCGTCCGAGGCCGCGGTGTCGACGACGGTGACCGCGCCGGTCGTCTCGTCGATCACCGTGCGCCAGACCCGCTGCAGGAAGCGGTACGACCCGACGACCGCGCGGGTGTCCCAGGGGCGGGACACCTCCAGCGGGCCCATGGACATCTCGTAGACGCGGAAGGTGTCCGCGCCGTACCGCTCGACCATCTCGTCGGGCGTGACGACGTTCTTCAGCGACTTGCCCATCTTGCCGTACTCGCGGTCGACCTTCTCGCCGTTCCAGGTGAAGACGGACGGCTGCTCCTCGGTGACCTCCTCGGCCGGGACGTACGCGCCCCGGTCGTCGGTGTACGCGTACGCCTGGATGTAGCCCTGGTTGAACAGGCGGTGGTACGGCTCGAAGCTGGACACGTGGCCCAGGTCGAACAGCACCTTGTGCCAGAACCGGGCGTACAGCAGGTGCAGCACGGCGTGCTCGACGCCGCCGACGTACAGGTCGACGCCGCCGGAGTCGCCGGCCGACTGGGGGCCGACCCAGTAGGCCTCGTTGGCCGGGTCGACGAAGGCCGAGGCGTTGGTCGGGTCCAGGTAGCGCAGCTGGTACCAGCAGGAACCGGCCCACTGGGGCATGGTGTTGGTCTCGCGGATGTAGGTCTTCGGGCCGTCGCCCAGGTCCAGCTCGACCTCGACCCACTCCTTGTTGCGCGACAGCGGGGTCTCCGGCGAGGAGGTGGCGTCGTCGGGCTCGAAGGTCTTCGGCGAGAAGTCGGCGACCTCGGGCAGCTCCAGCGGCAGCATCGACTCGGGCAGCGCGATGGCCTGGCCGTCGGTGCCGTACACGATCGGGAACGGCTCGCCCCAGTAGCGCTGGCGGCTGAACAGCCAGTCGCGCAGCCGGTAGGTGGTCGCGCCCTGGCCGTGGCCCTCGGCCTCCAGCCAGGCGATGATCTTCTCCTTGGCCTCGGCGATGCCCAGGCCATCCAGCATGCCGGAGTTGATCGCCGGTCCCTCGCCGGTGAACGCCTTGCCGTCGAAGCCGTCGGTCGGCTGCACGGTGCGGATGATGGGCAGCTCGAAGACCTCGGCGAAGTCCCAGTCGCGCTCGTCCTGGCCGGGCACTGCCATGATCGCGCCGGTGCCGTAGCCGGCCAGCACGTAGTCGGCGATGAACACCGGCACGCGCGCGCCGTTGACGGGGTTGACCGCGTACGCCCCGGTGAAGACGCCGGTCTTGACCTTGGCGTCGGCCTGGCGCTCGACGTCGGTCTTCGCCGCGGCCTGGGCGCGGTAGGCGGCGACCGCCGCGGCCGGGGTGTCGTGCCCGCCGGTCCACACCTCATGGGTGCCCTCGGGCCAGGCCGCGGGCACGATGCCGTCGACCAGCTCGTGCTCGGGCGCGACGACCATGTAGGTCGCGCCGAAGACGGTGTCGGGGCGGGTCGTGAAGACGCGGACGACCTCAGCGCTGCCCTCGACGGCGAATGCGATGTGCGCGCCGGTGGAGCGGCCGATCCAGTTCCGCTGCATCGCCTTGATCGGCTCGGGCCAGTCCAGGGTGTCCAGGTCGTCGATCAGGCGGTCGCCGTACGCGGTGATGCGCATCATCCACTGCTTCAGGTTGCGCTTGAAGACCGGGAAGTTGCCGCGCTCGCTGCGCCCGTCGGAGGTGACCTCCTCGTTGGCCAGCACGGTGCCCAGGCCGGGGCACCAGTTGACCGGAGCTTCGGAGACGTAGGCCAGACGGTGCTCGTTGATGATCGCGCGGCGCTCGGTGGCGGACTTCGACGCCCAGGTCGGGTCCTCGGCGGCGAATTTCTCGATCAGCTCGCCGATCGGGCGGGCGACGCCGCGCTCGGCGTCGTACCAGGAGTTGAAGACCTGCAGGAAGATCCACTGGGTCCAGCGGTAGAACTCGACGTCGGTGGTGGCCACCGAGCGCCGGTCGTCGTGGCCCAGGCCCAGCATGCGCAGCTGGGCGCGGTAGCGCTCGACGTTGCGCTCGGTGGTGATGCGCGGGTGGGTGCCGGTCTGCACGGCGTACTGCTCGGCGGGCAGGCCGAACGAGTCGAAGCCCATCGTGTGCAGCACGTTGAAGCCCGCCATGCGCTGGAAGCGGGCGAACACGTCGGTGCCGATGAAGCCCAGCGGGTGGCCCACGTGCAGGCCCGCGCCGGACGGGTACGGGAACATGTCCAGCACGAACTGCTTGGGCGCGCCCGAGCGCGGGTGGGACGGGTCGGCCAGCGGGCCGGCCGGGTTGGGCGCGTGGAAGGTGCCGTGCTCCTGCCAGTAGTCCTGCCAGTGCGCCTCGATGGCGTTGGCGGACGCGGCGGTGTAGCGGTACGGGGGGATGTCGGCCGGGGTCTCGGCGTGCTCGCTCATGTCCAGGTCCTCACGAGTCAGATCAAGATCAAAGTCATCGGGCGGTACGGACGCCTCAGCGCGTCGCGGTGTATCGGCTCCCGTGCCCGCGAACGGGCACAAAAAAGCCCCTCACGCAGGAGGGGTCGCCGTGCTCACGCGCGCTCTGTCGCGTCAGCACGGCTCTCTAAGGAGCGCCAGGGCCCAAGCCATGCCCGCATGATACCCCCGAGCGCGTAATCGCTGCATCTCGCATGCCACGCACACCGGCTGATCGCGGCGCGTCGCCCACCGAGCAGATCCCGTATCGCTGCCCGCCATTGCCGCAAGCGCCGCACCTACGGAACACTGCGGACAAGGCTCGCACTCCCGTGCGAGCCGCCCGGCGCGTCGTCCCGGCCGTCCGGCCGGGTAGTCGACCGGGAAGCAACCTCCCCGACGGAGGTCGGCGTCCTGTCGGGGCGCAGGTGATCAGAATGGTGGGAGGCCGGGGTGAGCGCAGGAAGCGCCCGTCCCACGGGGGCCGTGCCCCGCAGTTGCGAACTACAGGAGGACATGTGACCACGCAACGCAGTGGGGGCGAACTCACCGACCCCATGACGGTCGACGAGTTCCGTGCCACGACCAACGCCATCGTGGCCAACATCGAGCAGGTCATCGAGGGCAAGACCGCCACCGTGCGGCTGGCCCTGGCGGTGCTGCTGGCCGAGGGCCACCTGCTCATCGAGGACGTCCCCGGCGTGGGCAAGACGAAGCTGGCCAAGGCTCTCGCGCGGTCCATCGACTGCTCCGTGCGCCGCATCCAGTTCACCCCCGACCTGCTGCCCAGCGACGTCACCGGCGTCAGCGTCTACAACCAGGAGACGCGCGACTTCGAGTTCAAGCCGGGCGCGGTCTTCGCCAACCTGGTGGTCGGCGACGAGATCAACCGGGCCTCGCCGAAGACCCAGTCGGCGCTGCTGGAGTGCATGGAGGAGCACCAGGTCACCGTGGACGGCGTGACGTACACCATGGAGATCCCGTTCATGGTGGTCGCGACGCAGAACCCGATCGAGATGGAGGGCACGTACCCGCTGCCCGAGGCCCAGCGCGACCGGTTCACCGCCCGCATCGCCATGGGCTACCCGGACGCCGCCGCCGAATACGCCATGCTCGACGGCTACCACTCGCACGACCCGCTGGAGGACCTGACCGCGGTCGTCGACGGCGGCACCGTGCGCCGGCTCATCGCCACGGTGCGCAGCGTGCACGTCGCCGAGGCCGTCAAGCGCTACGCCGTCGAGCTGGTGACCGCCACCCGCGAGGCCCCCGAGCTGCGCCTGGGCGCCTCGCCCCGGTCCACGCTGCAGTTGCTGCGCACGGCCAAGGCCGTCGCCGCCCTGGACGGCCGCGACTACGTCGTGCCCGACGACCTGCAGACCCTGGCCGTGCCGGTGCTCGCGCACCGCGTCATCCCCACCGCCGACGCCCAGCTGGCCCGGCGCACCACCGACGCGATCCTGTCCGAGCTGGTGCACCGCCTGCCGGTGCCGCACGACCGCGGGCGCTCCCCCTACGACACCCGCCCGGCGACGCCGCCCAACTCCTTCTACGACCGGCGGGGCTGACCCATGCGTGAGGCGCTGCGCGGGCTCACCACCCGCGGACGCTCGTTCCTCGCCGCGGGGGCGGCCGCGCTGCTGTGCGCGCTCGCCCTCGGCGAGAAGGACCTGATGCGGGTGGCGGTGCTGCTCGTGGCGCTGCCGCTGATGGCGGCGATGTACGTCGGCCGGGCGCGCTACAAGCTCGCCTGCACGCGCAGCCTCGACCCGTACCGGGTGCAGGCCGGCGGCAGCGCGCGGGTGCTGCTGCGGCTGCAGAACATGTCCCGGCTGCCCACGGGCACGCTGCTGCTGGAGGACCGGCTGCCCTACGCGCTGGGCAGCCGGCCCCGGCTGGTGCTGGAGCGCCTCGGCGCGCAGCAGGCCAGCTCCGTGGCGTACACGGTCCGCGCCGAGCTGCGCGGGCGCTACGAGGTCGGCCCGCTGACGCTGCGCATGACGGACCCGTTCGGGCTGTGCGAGCTGACCCGCTCGTTCCCCAGCGCGGACAGACTCACCGTCATCCCGAACGTGTCGGCCCTGCAGCTGGTACGCCTGGCCGGGGAGTACTCCGGCACCGGCGACAGCCGGGCCCGCTCGGTCGCGGTGCACGGCGAGGACGACGCCGCCACGCGCGAGTACCGCCGCGGTGACGACCTGCGCCGGGTGCACTGGCGCTCGACGGCCCGGGTCGGCGAGTTGATGGTGCGCCGCGAGGAGCAGCCGTGGGAGAGCCGGGCCACCGTCCTGCTCGACACGCGGCTGGGCGCGCACCGGGGCGAGGGCCCCACGGCCAGCTTCGAGTGGGCGGTGTCGGCCTCGGCCAGCATCGCGGTGCACCTGCGCCAGGCCGGATACCGGCTGCGCCTGGTCACCGACACGGGCGCCGACATCGACGCCACCGAGGGCGTCGGCGACGGCATGCTGCTCGACCACCTGGCCGAGGTGAAGGCCTCGCCGCGCGGCGACGTCGGCAGCCTGGTGGAGCACACCCGGCGGCGCGCCGACGGCGGCCTGATCATCGCGGTGCTGGGCCTGCTCAGCGCCGAGGAGGCGCGCCTGCTGTCGGCCCTGCGCAGCAGCGGCACCACCTGCGTGGCGTTCTTCCTGGACGCCAGCACCTGGCTCAACCTGCCCGTCCAGGCTCGCGAGGCCGCCGAGCACGAGCACGCGGCGGCGGCGCTGTCGCTGATGCAGAGCGGCTGGCGGGTCGTCCGGGTCAAGCACGGCGACCAGCTGCCCACGCTGTGGCCGCAGGCCGCCCGGGGCCAGCAGGGCTTCGCGGTGCGCGCGGCGATGGCCGAGACGGTCACCATGGGAGGCGGCCGATGAACTCACGACGTCATCTGGGCCTGGTCGCGGGCGGGGCCACGATCCTCGCCTCGGCCCCGATCTCGCAGATCTTCGCGGGCTGGAGCTGGCTGTTCGAGGGCGGGCTCATGGTCGCGATGGTGACCGGGGCCGCGCTGGGCGCGCGCTCGCTGCGCGGGCGGCTCTGGGCCCAGCTGCTGGCCATGCTGGTCGCGCTGCTGATCGGCCTGACGTGGCTGTTCGGCGGGGACACCGCGATCGGAGGCCTGATCCCCACGCCGGACACGTTCGCGCAGTTCGGCTCGCTGTTCGCGCTGGCCGGCGAGGAGGTCCAGAAGAGCTACGTGCCCGTGCCCGACCTGGACGGCCTGCTGTTCGTCAGCGCGCTCGGCATGGGCGCGGTGGCGATCATCGTCGACCTGTGCGCGGTGGGGCTGCGCCGCCCGGCGCTGGCCGGCCTGCCGATGCTGGCCATCTACTCGGTCCCGGTCGCGGTCTACATCGACTCGGTGAACCCGTTCCCGTTCATCATCGCCGCGGTCGGCTTCCTGTGGCTGCTGGTCAGCGACAACGTCGACCGGGTCCGCCGCTTCGGCCGCCGGTTCACCGGCGAGGGACGCGGCGTCGACGTCTGGGAGCCCTCACCGCTGGCCTCGGCCGGACGGCGGCTGGCCGTGGTCGGCGTGCTGGTCGCGGTCGCCCTGCCGCTGGCCGTGCCCGCGATGAGCGCGGGCTGGCTCGGCGAGTTCGGCAGCGGCGACGGCCTCGGCCAGGCCGGCAAGGGCCCGCGCGGCAGCGGCCGGGTGGACCTGTTCGCCGAGCTGAGCGGCCGGCTCAAGCAGGCCGGCGTGCAGGACATGGTCAAGGTCACCACCAACGACCCGGACCCGTTCTACATGCGCTTCGGCGTCGCCGACCAGATCAGCGGCGGCGGCTTCGCCAGCCACCAGCCCACCGGCCAGCCGGTCAGCGACGACCTGCCCGACCCGGCGGGGCTCGACCTCAGCGCGGTGCGCACGCAGGCCGCGACGGCCCGTGTCGAGATCACCGAGAACTTCGCCATGCCGCTGCTGCCGGTCTACTCGGCGCCGACGTCGGTCCGCGGGCTCGACGCCGCGTGGTCCTACGACCCGTCGCTGCAGATCGTCTACTCGCAGCGGTCGAACTCCGCCGAGCTGTCGTACGAGTTCGACTACGTGCGGGCCGAGTTCACCCCCGACCAGCTGCGCACCGCCCCGACGATGGCCGCGTCCGACGCCAACCAGCGCGACTACAGCCGGGTGCCCGAGGTGCCCGAGGTCCGCACCCTGGTGAACAAGCTGGTCGCGGGCAAGGCGAACAACTACGACCGGGTCCGGGCCCTCTACGACTACTTCTCCGCCAAGAACGACTTCAAGTACGACGTGGCGGCCCCGGCGGGCACCTCCGGCGCGGCCATCGTCGACTTCCTGAACAACAAGCGCGGCTTCTGCGAGCAGTACGCGGCGGCGCTGGCGTGGATGGTGCGCACCGCGGACATCCCGGCCCGGGTGGCGTTCGGCTTCACGCTGGGCGGCTCGGCTGACAACGGGGTGCGTACGCTCACCAACCGCAACCTGCACGCGTGGACCGAGGTGTACTTCTCCGGCTTCGGCTGGGTGCCGTTCGACGCGACCCCGTCGACGTACGTGGTCGGCTCGGCTCCCACCGCGTGGGCGCCGGACGTGGACGCGCCGGAGGAGACCCCCGGCCAGCCGCGCCCCTCGCTCAGCCCCGGCGCGACCGACGGCTCGGCGGGACCGGGCGGGCCGACCCGCGACCCGATCGACCCCGACGGCGGGTTCGCCGGGCCGATCAACCTCGAGACCGAGCTGCCCACCTGGGTGTGGGTGGCGAGCGGCGGCGTCCTCGTGCTGCTGGTGCTGCTGGTCACCCCGGCGCTGCGGCGGCTGACGCTGCGGCGGCGGCGCAGCGCGCGGGCCGCGGCGACGGCCACCGGCGACGGGTTCGCCACCGTCGGTGTCTCCCCGGCGGACCTGACCATGACCGTGGTCGGCGACACCGACGCCGCCCGGCGGCAGGCCCACGCGGCCTGGGACGAGCTCATCGACACGATGATCGACCACCGGCTCGTGGTCGACCCGGCGGAGACCCCCCGGGCCACCGTCGAACGGCTGATCAGCACCGCGCTGCCCGCGTCGCCAGCGGTGGAGCAGGCGCGCCTGCTCGGGCTGGCCGAGGAGCGGGCCCGATACGCGCCGGTGCCGCTGTCGGCCGAGCGCCTCGCCCCGGCCGTCCGCGAGGTGCGCCAGGCCATCGCGGGCGAGGCGGACCGGGGTGTGCGCCTGACGGCGCTGCTGATGCCGCCGTCGGTGCTGCTGCGCTGGCGCAACGCGACCTACACCGGGCTCACCGCGCTGTCGGCGCGGACGGCACGGCTGAGCGAGGTCCTGATGCGCGTGCTGCGCCCACTCCGGCCCCGGCGGCTACTGCGCTGACCGAGGCCGACGGTCGGCACGGCCCTCGGGCCGCCGCGCCGACCAGGCTGATGATCGCTGTTTCCGGTCATGATCTGCGGTGCGACCGCAGGTTCTGACCGGAAACGGCGATCACCCCCCACAGCAGCCACAGACGTCCAGAACACGCAGAGGTGACGAGCGCCGCCCCCGTCCAGGGGCGGCGCTCGTCGTCGTCATGGGCACCGGCGCGGCCTCGCCGGTGCAGGGGTCAGCGGTCGAAATCCCCGCGCTCGCGCCAGCGGTTCTCCAGGCGGTCGATGATGCCGCCGCGGCCGCCCCGGCCACCGCCGCGGGTGCGGCGGGTCGCGGTGCCACCGACGGAGCGCAGCTCAGCGGTCTGGCTGCGCTTGTGCGCCAGCATCCAGAACGCCGCCGCGCCGAGCATCAGCACGAAACCGACGACGCCCAGCCACAGCTTCTCGCTGTCGGCGACGCCGTAGACCACCAGGCCCAGTCCGACGAGGATGAGCACGGCGGAGATGATGATCCGCCGGCGGGCGTGGAACTTGGGGTCGCTGTGGCGGACTGCCGAAGCGAACTTCGGGTCTTCGGACAGCGACCGTTCGATCTGCTCGAACAGCCTCTGCTCGTGCTCGGATAGCGGCACGGCTCTCCTCCCCGGTCCGCCAGGTCGGCGTTCCCCTCTCCAGGGTGCGACAGAGCGCCGATTCCCCAGATGAAGATCGCCAAACCGTGAATACGTGTTGCAGCCGGACGACTGCTACCCGTCAGTCTACGAGGGCGGTGGCGGGTCGGAAAGCGGGACGACCATGCCCGGAGCGGGATTTTGCGGCCGCGAGGCCGCCGCACCCGCAGAACGCCGGGTCGTACCGAGAAGACTGGCCGGACGGACGGCCCCGCGACCGAACCGGGCGATGACGGCATCACTGGCCACCTCGGCCTCCCGCCAGCCGTCCTCCTCCTCGCCGAGGGCCAGCTGCCGCACCGCCCCCTCGGCCGCCAGCAGCCCCTCCAGCCGCACCCCCACCAGCCGGATGCGCTGCTGGGCGCGCACCGCCTCGAACAGCTCCCAGGCGGTGGCGAGGATGTCGTGCGCCACGTCGGTCGGGCCGGGCAGCGTGCGGGACCGGGAGATGGTCCGGAAGTCGGCGAACCGCACCTTGATCGACACGGTGCGCCCGGCCTGCCCGGCGGCACGGGCCCGGCCGGCCACCTTCTGCGCCAGCGCCAGCAGCGCCTTGCGCAGCGCCTCCGGCTCGCCCAGGTCGGTGTCGAAGGTCACCTCGGCGCCGATCGACTTCTCCTGGTGCTCGGTGTTCACCTGGCGCGGATCCCGGCCCCAGGCCAGCTCGTGCAGGTGCGCGGCCAGCGACTGCCCCACCGCGGCCCGCAGCAGGCTCGGCGTGGCGTCGGCGACGTCGGCGACGGTGCGCAGGCCGAGCCGGTGCAGCGCCTCCTCGGTGCGCTCACCGACGCCCCACAGCACCGACACCGGCAGCGGGCGCAGGAACTTCAGCGTCTTGTCGGCCGGGATGACGAGCATCCCGTCCGGCTTGGCCCGGGTGGAGCCGAGCTTGGCCAGGAACTTGTTCGGGGCGACCCCGATCGAGCAGGTGAGCCGCTGCTCCTCGGCCACCCGGCGGCGGATCAGCCGGGCGATCTCGGCAGGCGGCCCGAACAGGCGGCGGCTGCCGGACACGTCGAGGAACGCCTCGTCCACCGACAGCTGCTCGACCAGCGGCGTGATGTCGCGGAACAGCGCCATCACCGCCCGCGAGGCCTCGGCGTAGGCGGTCATGTCGGGCGGGATGAAGATCGCCTGCGGGCAGCGGCTGCGGGCCATCGCGGTCGGCATCGCGCTGCGTATGCCATAGGCCCGTGCTTCGTAGCTGGCCGAGGAGACCACCCCGCGCCCGCCGGTGCCGCCGACCACCACCGGCAGCCCGCGCAGCTCGGGACGGCGGCGGACCTCGACGGCCGCGAAGAAGGCGTCCATGTCGATGTGCAGAAACGGGCAGCCCGAATCGTCGCCGTCAGGCCCGAACCCCTTCGGCGCCCCACCCCCGGAAGCACGTCCCACAACCCGTCACGCTACCGCCCGGGTAAGACACCCACCCCGCCCCAGCGGGTCACGGCGGCTGCCGGGTGCTGCAGTTTCGGGGAAAGTGCACGAATAGCGGCGCTGATTCGCGCAGTTTCCCCGAAACTGCGCGACCGAACGCCGGGCGCGGCGTCGGGGCGGGCGCGGGGTCAGGGGCGGTAGAGGAGGAGGGGGATGCGCATTTCGGGTTCGGTGAGGGAGCCGTGCATGGCGATCAGGCGGGTTACCGAGGGCGGGTCGGTGGCGGTGGCCAGGATCGCCCAGTCGTCGCGGCAGACCGCGACCACGTCGCCGAGGCGGGCCGCGTGGCGCTGCGCCATCGGGCCGTACCAGCCGGTGGCGATCGCCTCGTCGCGGGTGCCGAGCCAGGCGACGTGCCCGGCCCGCTCCCGCCAGGCGGCGAGCACGTCCGCAGTCGCGCCGGGCGCGGTGTGCAGATAGCGCACGCGCGGCTCGCCGGTCACCACCCGCACCCCGGCCGACAGCGCCGGGTCGGCGTGCGCGTCGACGCGGCGGTCCGCGGGCACGTCGAGCTGGCCGTGGTCGGCGGTGACCAGCAGCGCGGCGTCCTCGGGCAAGCCGTCGACCAGCCGGGCCAGCAGGGCGTCCACCTCGGCGGCGGCCGCGGCCCACTCGGGCGAGGTGAGGCCGTGCTCGTGGCCCGCCTTGTCCAGGCGCGGGTGGTAGCCGTACACCAGGGCGCGGGCCGGGGCCTCCTTGAGCGCCGTGAGCATGCCGGTGGCCAGTTCGTCGGCGTCGACCGCGGGCACGTAACGCGCGCCCGCGCTGGTGGCCGCGGTCAGGCCGCTGGCCGCGAACTCCGGGCGGTTCACCACCGTGGTGTCGATCCCGGCGGCGGCCGCGGCGGCGTACAGCGGCGGCACCGGCACCCACTGCCGCGGCGGCGGGTCGTCGGACCAGACGGTGTGGTTGAGCACCCGGTCGGTGCCCGGCACGATGGTGTTGAACGCCAGCACGCCGTGCGCGCCGGGCAGCGCGCCGGTGGCGAGGCCGACCAGGCTGGTCGGGGTCGTCGACGGGAAGCCGCAGGTCGTCGACAGCGCGAGGCCGAGTTCGCCGCGCAGGGTCGCGGCGATGACCGGGGCGACCGGAGCCATCGCGGGCAGCTGGTGATGGCCCATGCCGTCGACGAGCAGCACCGCGATGCGGCGTACGCCGTCCAGCCGGTCGGCCAGGCCCAGCCGGTCGGCGACGCCGGGCGCCCCCAGCGCGACCAGCGCCCCGGGCAGCACGTCGGCGAGCGTGCCCTCGTCGTATCTCGGTGCCACGAACACGGAAGCCTCCCGGCGGGTCAGTCCTCGGACGAGCCGCGGCGGCGGGCCAGCAGGTGCAGCTGGGTGGCCACGTCCCGGTACGGCGGCACGGCGGACGCGGCCAGCTCGAACGCCAGCAGCGACTCCGGGTCGGCGTCGGCGACGACGCCCGGCACCAGGTCGGCGACCACGCGCACCCCGTGCGCCTGCTCGACGTGCAGTCCCGCCTCGGCCAGCAGCGCCTCCGCGCCGAGCAGGTCGAAGCGCCGCCGCACCGTGTCCCGCGCGGCGGCCCGAGCCTGCGTGTCTGCACTGGTGGCTCGTCCCGAAGGCCCGCCTGGACGGCGGCCGGCCTCCGCGGACTCCCCACCAGCGGCCAGCAGCGCGGTCGCGGCCTGCCACTGCCCGGCGATCGCGCGGGACAGCACGGCGGCGGCCCGGTTGGCCACCAGGACGCTGGCCGCGCCGCCGGGCCGCAGCGCGTCGTGCAGCGCCTGCGCGACCGCGTCGGGGTCGTCGACGTACTCGAACACGGCGTGGCACAGCACCAGGTCGGCGGCGGCGGGCGGGACGAGGTCGCCGAGCGAGTCGGCGTCGCCCTGCAGCGCGCGTACCCGATCGGCGACGCCCGCGTCGGTGGCCCGGCGCAGCAGCGACGCCAGCGCGTCGGGGCTGGGGTCGACGACGGTCACGGTGTGCCCGGCCTCGGCCAGCGGCACGGCGAAGCCGCCCGTGCCGCCGCCGACGTCGACGACGCCGAGCGGGCGGCCGTCGTGTCCGGCCAGCTCATCGCGCAGCACCGACCAGATCACGGCGGTACGGGGTCCGGCAATGCGGGCTGTCGTCACAGTTCGCTCCACGTCGCGAGCCTAGCGGCCGCCGGTGGGCGGCCGTCGGGGCACGCCGTCCCGGCGGGCGTCAGCCGTCTCCCCGCAAGCCGCCGCCGAGCGGGCCCCGTTCGATCACGAGTTTCGCGCCGAAGCGCTCCATGAGCTGGGCGGTCTCTTCATCGTTGAGGTCGGCGCGCAACTGCACCGCGCACGCTCCCCCGTCGATGCTCAGCGAGAACTTCAGCGTGGCCGCGGTGGGCAGGAACCTGCGCTCGCCCAGCTCGACGACCACCTGCTCCAGCTCGACCCGCGAGTGCGGGCAGGTCACCAGCCGGTATGGCTTGCCCTTCAGGTACTTCTCCACGCCTTGGACGACCTCGGGCAGCTTGTTGCCCTCGTGCACCCCGAGCACGACGGTGCCCTTCGGATCGGCTCCGGCGCCGACGAACGTCTCCCAGTGCCCGCGGATGTACTCGTCGAGGGTCGCCGGCGCCCCGGCCACCACCACCCGGACCACGCTGCCCCGGGGCACGGTGCTGCCGCCGGGCGGATCGGTGACCGCGACGACGCCCCGCTCCAGCAGCAGCCCGGGCTCGTAGGTGACCAGCGGCACCAGCCCCGCCTTGCCGAACTCCTTGTCGAGCCGCCCGATGGCGCTGTCGATCACCTGCGGCACCCGGGTCGTGACGACGACCGCGTCGGCCGAGGGCTCCGGCACGTCCGCGGGTGGCAGGTTGCGCGCGGCGCACCCGCTGACCGCGGCGGCGGCCGCACCGGCGAGCAGGAGCGCGGCGATCCGCGCCGGCAGGCTGCGCTGTCCGCTCATGTTGAGCCTTTCATCGGTGGCCGACCTCAGGAGATGAGGATGGTGGCGTTGAGGTGGGACTCGATGTTGGTGAGCTGCTCCGCGACGACGCCCCGGCACTGGCTGGTGCAGCCGATGATCATTCCGAGGGCGACGGCGTTGCTGGCGCCGGATCTGATGTAGACCGGGCCGCCGGAGTCGCCGGTGCGCACGATGACGTCGCCGCCGCGGCCGCCCTCCATGAGGCCGTAGGTGCAGCCCTCGGCGTCGCAGATGGAGGTGGTCAGGCTGAACACGGTGATACCGCAGGTGGCCTTGGTGGCCATGCCACTGAGGCAGACCACGTCACCGATCACCGGATCGCGCTTGGCGGTGATGTTGCGCTGGGTCGGGCAGCACGGGTCGGTGTGGATGACGTTGTCATAGGTCTCGGCGGACGATCCCACGAAGATCATGTCGTACGTGGGGTAGTCGCTCTCCCGCGAGGCGGTGCCCCAGTACTGGGTCGACGAGTAGATCTTGTTGCCGTTGGCGAAGCAGTGCCCGGCGCTGATGCCTCCGGTGTACACCGCGGTGTCCCCGGTGACCGACCTGCGCCTGGCGACGAACGCGGTGGTGCAGGTGTTCGTCGGGCCGGAGTTGACCCGCACGCCCGCGCCGCCGAAGTGCGCCTCGCCGTCGTTGAGCCGGCCGGTGCGGGTCGCGGATTCGAGGGTGACCTCGGCGACCTCGCCCAGCGCGGCCCGCAGCGCCTGCGCCGCGGCGGGGAAACGCGGGTCGAAACTGACCTGGTAGCGGGAGTCCTCGGCGCGCAGCCGGTAGCTGAACGTCGCGTGGGCCGCGTCGGGGTGCCAGGCGCGGGCGGCGAGCAGTTCGTCGGCGGCGGCCAGGCGCTCGGCCGGGAAGCAGCCGACCTTGACGGCCGACTTGACCTCGGGCGCGCCGTCCGCGGCCAGGGACGCCGCGGCGAGGCCGCTGCCGAGCGCGTCGGCCCGGGTGCGCTGCTCCGGGGTCACCACGACGGTCACCGTCCGCGTGTTGTGGTCGATCGCGGTGCCGATGTAGCCGCGCCGCACCTGGTCGGCGATGCGCTCCTTGCCGTCGCCGAGGCCGAGGGCGGCCCGCGCGGCCTGCTGGACGGCCTGGTTGGCCCGGCGGCCCGATTCGCTGTCGAGCCACTGCCCGTAGGCCGGTGCCCGGTCCGCGGTCAGCCCCGCGCCGAGCCCGGCGGCGGGGGCGGCCACCCGGCAGTCCAGGGTGAGCACCGGAGCCGCCTGAGCGGGCAGGGAGGCGACCACTGTGGCCAGCAAAAGGCCGCAACTCGCCACGATCGACGAAGATTTCCGCATCTGCTGTCCGTTCGTCCCAGGGGTGATGGGTCGTGCGAACGGTATCGACAGATTCCTGTCCACACAAGACGTACGGTCGTCCTTTATGGACCCGTAGTAGTCAGCACACTACTAACGGAAGTCCCGAGAGGCGGCCGGGGTCGCCACGGTCAGCTCCGCGAGCTGGTCCGCGACCAGGTTGCGCACCCCCGACGCGGACTCCAGCCGGCCCCGGACCAGCAGCGCGGTGCTGCCCCGGGCCACCTTGCGGTAACGCAGCCACAGGCCGGGCGAGCAGACCACGTTGAGCATCCCGGTCTCGTCCTCCAGGTTGAGGAAGGTCACCCCGCCCGCGGTCGCCGGCCGCTGCCGGTGCGTGACCAGGCCGCCGACCAGCACCCGGGACCCGTGCTCGACCCCGGTGAGCCGGGCGATCGGCAGCGCCCCCTGCGCGGCCAGCCGCTCGCGCACCAGCCGGATCGGGTGGTCGTCCGGGGACAGCCCGGTCGCCCACACGTCCGCCACCAGCTTGTCCACCGCGTCCATGCCGGGCAGGGTCGGCGCGTGCACGCCGACGACCGTGCCGGGCAGCCGGTCGGGGGTGTCGGTGGCGGCCGCGCCCGCCGCCCACAGCGCCGCCCGCCGGTCCAGGCCGAAACAGGCGAAGGCGTCCGCGGTGGCCAGCGCCTCCAGCTGGGCCGCGGGCAGGCCGGCCCGCCGGGCCAGATCTGTCATGTCGGCGTACGCTCCACCGCGCCCACGCTCCTCGACGATCCGTTTCGCCACGTCCTCCCCGAGCGTGCGCACGCTGTCCAGGCCCAGCCGGACGGCCGGGCCGCCCAGCCCCCACTGCGACGGCTGCTCCCCCGGCACGCTGCCCGACCGGTCCCCCGGCGCCCACTCCAGGTTGGCCTTGACCAGGCTCGCGTTGACGTCCGGGCGGCGCACCTGCACGCCGTGCCGCCGGGCGTCGTCGACCAGCGACTGCGGCGAGTAGAAGCCCATCGGCTGCGCCCCGAGCAGCGCCGCGCAGAACGCCGCCGGGTGGTAGCGCTTCAGCCAGGCGCTGGCGTACACCAGGTAGGCGAAGCTGATCGCGTGGCTCTCCGGGAAGCCGTAGTTGGCGAACGCGGCGAGCTTGGCGAAGATGTCGTCGGCCAGCGCCGGGCCGATGCCGTTGCGGGCCATGCCCTCGTACAGGCGCTCGCGCAGCCGCTCCATCTTCTCCATGGACCGCTTGGAGCCCATCGCCCGGCGCAGCTGGTCGGCCTCCACCGGGGTGAAGTCGGCGACGTCGATGGCCAGCTGCATCATCTGCTCCTGGAACAGCGGCACGCCCAGCGTGCGGGCCAGCGAGTTGTGCATGCGCGGGTGCGGGATGTCCACCGGTTCCAGCCCGTTCTTGCGCCGGATGAACGGGTGCACCGAACCGCCCTGGATCGGGCCGGGCCGGATCAGCGCCACCTCCACCACCAGGTCGTAGAAGCGCTCCGGACGCAGCCGGGGCAGCGTCGACATCTGCGCCCGGCTCTCCACCTGGAACACCCCGACGGTGTCGGCGCGGCAGAGCATCTCGTACACCTCGGGGTCGTCCGGTTTCAGGTCGCCGAGGTCCAGCTCCTGGCCCAGGAAGTCGAACGCGTAGTGCAGCGCCGACAGCATGCCCAGCCCGAGCAGGTCGAACTTGACCAGGTCCACGGCCGCGCAGTCGTCCTTGTCCCACTGCAGCACGGTGCGGCCCGGCATACGTGCCCACTCGACCGGGCACACCTCGATCACCGGCCGGTCGCAGATGACCATGCCGCCGGAGTGGATGCCCAGGTGGCGCGGGGCGTGCAGCAGCTCGTTGGCGTACTCCAGCACGTGCTCCGGGATGCCGTCGACGTCCTTGGCCGACACCCCGTGCCAGCGGTCGATCTGCTTGCTCCAGGCGTCCTGCTGCCCCGCCGAGAAGCCGAACGCGCGGGCCACGTCGCGCACCGCCGAGCGCGGCCGGTACGAGATCACGTTGGCGACCTGCGCGGTGTGCTGCCGGTCGTAGCGCCGGTAGACGTACTGGATGACCTCCTCGCGCCGGTCGGACTCGATGTCGACGTCGATGTCGGGCGGCCCGTCGCGCTCCGGGGCCAGGAAACGCTCGAACAGCAGCCCGCCCTCCCCGCCGACCGGGTCCACGTTGGTGATCCGCAGCGCGTAGCAGACCGCCGAGTTCGCCGCCGACCCCCGCCCCTGGCAGTAGATCTTCTCCTCCCGGCAGAACCGCACGATGTCCCACACGACCAGGAAGTAACCGGGGAACTCCAGCTGCTCGATCATCTTCAGCTCGTGCTCGATGCGCTCGTACGCCTCCGGGTACGCCTGCGGCGGCCCGTATCGCTGCGCCGCTCCCTCGTAGGTGCGCGCCCGCAGGAACGCCACCTCGTCCACGCGTGTGCCGTCCGGCTCGGTGAACGGCGGCAGCTTCGGCGCGACCAGGCGCAGGTCGAACGCCAGCTCCCGGCCCAGTTCCGCGGCGTACGCCACCGCGCGGTC
Source organism: Catellatospora sp. NPDC049111 (assembly GCF_040648615.1). NCBI lineage: Bacteria > Bacillati > Actinomycetota > Actinomycetes > Micromonosporales > Micromonosporaceae > Catellatospora > Catellatospora sp. NPDC049111. The sequence goes on from NZ_JBEZEB010000052.1 coordinate 43,222, forward strand.
CGCGCCCGGGTACGGCATCGCCGCGAACCGGGCCGCCATCTCCGCGCCCGAGCGCAGGTGCGCGGTCGCCGCCGCGGGCAGGTAGCCGTCGAGGGAGTCCAGGCTGGTGCGGGCGCGCACCGCCGCGGTCACCGTGGCCAGCCGCCGCCGCGCCGGGGCGTGGTAGTGCACGTTGTTCGTGGCGAGCACCGCCAGCCCCGCCCGCTGCGCCAGGTACGCCAGGACCTCGTTGCGGTCGGCGTCCGACGGGTCGGCGTGATCGGTCAGCTCCACCACCACGTTCTCCGCCCCGAACAGGGCGGTCAGCCGGTCCAGCTCCCGCGCGGCCGCGTCGACCCCGTCGGTGAGCAGCGCGTGCGGCACCGCGCCCTTGCGGCACCCGGTCAGGATCACCGCCTGCCCGGCCAGGGTCTCGGCGATCTTCTCCAGGTCGTACTTCGGACGGCCCTTCTCGCCGCCCGCGAGATGCGCCTCGGACAGGGTGCGGGCCAGGTTCGCGTACCCCTGCGGCCCTCGGGCCAGCGCCAGCAGGTGCGTGCCCGCCGGGTCGGGCGCTCCCCCGCCGCGCGGCAGCCCGGCCAGGCTCAGCTCCGCCCCGAACACGGTCGGCAGCCCGTGCTCCCGCGCCGCCTCCGCGAACCGCACCACCCCGTAGAACCCGTCGTGATCGGTGATCGCCAGCGCCTCCAGCCCCAGCCGCACCGCCTCGGCGACCAGCTCCTCCGGATCACTGGCCCCGTCCAGAAAACTGAAGTTCGTATGACAGTGCAGCTCCGCGTACGGCACCGCGGTCCGTGGCCGCTCGACCGGCTCGGCCCGATACGGCTCCCTCTTCCTGGAGAACCCCGGCCCGTCCCCTCCATCGGCGACCAGCGGATCGACCACCCGGCCGCCCCGCATCCGCCGCTCCAGCTCCCCCCACGGCAACTGGTTCTGACTGTCAAACCCCACTCGAACAACTGTACTAACCCCCAGCTCACCCCCACCGCCCACCCCTCGCGTCGATCATGAACTTAAGGACGTGTTCGACGGCGTGTCGCTACCCCAACTTCATGATCGATCCATGGGATGCCCCGCCGGCAGACCGGCACCGCCGTACGGGGCCGAGCCGCCCACCGCCATGGACCCGATCCAGCCCGGACCGGCACGTCGGCAGCGGACGGCGCGCCACCGGCAAGACCAGCACGCCACCAGCGGACGGCGTCATCGGCAAGACCAGCGCCTCACCAGCCAGGGTCGGTGCATCACCACGGATCGGCTCCAGGGGCCCGAACCGGCCACACGCCCCCAGAACTCATGATCTGTTTTTGCGGACGCTGGACGTCGCTGCAGTAGCACTCAGCGTCCACAAAAACAGATCACGACCGAAGGCCGGGCACTCAAAGCCCACCATCCCGCCGAGAACCCAGCGCCACCGACGAAGCCGACCGGCCAAGTCCGCTGATCATGAAGTTGTGGCAGCGACACGCCGCCGAACACGCCCATAAGTTCATGATCAACCCGGGAGCGGGGGGCGAGGTCAGTCGAAGTGGAGGGTTATGGACCATTGGCCGGCGTTGAGGGTGAGCAGGAGGGCTCGGCCGGTGGAGAGGAGGACCTGGAGGCGGGCGGAGCGGTGGGTGCGGCGGCCGTCCCACCACTGCTCCTCGACCGGCCACGGGCCCGCCCAGCCGGAGACCTCGATCTTTCGGCCGTCCCAGACCAGGCGGGCGGGCGGGGCGCTGAGTTCGAGCCGGGCGCTGACCCGCAGCACCTCGCCGGCGGCGTCGAGCAGTTGCACCGGCAGCGGTTCGGGCAGCACCACGGCCGGCGACGGCGGGGGCAGCCGGCCGGGCCAAGGACCCGCCGGGCGGGCGGGCGTCCGCTCGTCGCCCCAGGGCACCAGGGTCGCCTGCGCACCGGGGTCGCGCCCGCCGCCGAGCACCGCGGTCACCACCGCCTCCGGGCCGAGGATGCCCTGCACCCGGTGCATCGCCCGGTGGGCGCGGTCGCGTTCCTGGCCGACGTCGCCCCACAGCCCGGCCTGCAGTCCGGCCTGCTGGACGAGGCCGTCGGGGATGAGCCGCAGCGCGATGACCCCGGCGGTCATCCGGCGCTGGGTGATCCACCCCTCCAGCTGCCAGCGGGTGCGGTCGGCGATGGCCTGCGCGGTGAGCACGCCGTCGTGGCGCCATACCCGGTGCAGTTCGCGGCCGTCGGCGGTGACCGCGCTGATGGCCAGCCGGGTGGCGGCCATGCCGTATCCGGCGAGCCGCTCGTGCAGGCGCTCGGCCAGCGCCCGTGCGGCGAAGGCGGCGCTGTCGACGCGGTCCACCGGTTCGTCGTAGCGCTCCTCGACCTCCAGCTCGGGCGGGGCCTGGCGGACCGCGAGCGGCCGGTCGTCGCGGCCCGCGGCCAGGCGCTGCGCGAGCGCGGCGTCGAGCCCGAACCGGGCCAACACGTCACTGGGCGGCAGGTCCGCGAAGGCCCCGAGGGTGTGCACGCCGAGCCGCCGCAGCAGGCTGGTCAGCGCGGGCCGGTCCAGGGTGGTGACCGGCATCGCGGCCAGGAAGGCGGCGGTCTGCCCGGGGTCGATGATCCGCCCGGCCCGGGCCGCCAGCAGCGCGGCGAACGTGCCGTCGGCGACGCCGATCTGGGCCTCCACCCCGCACTGCTGGGCGACCTGCTCGACGATGCGCTCGGCGGCGGCCTCCTCGCCGCCGAAGTAGCGGGCCGGGCCGCGGGCCGCGAACGCGCACACGCCCGCACGCAGCACCGCCACCGAGGCGGCGATCTCCTCGACGGCCGCTACCACGGGTTCGAAGGCCCGCACGTCGCGGACCGGGTCGTGGTCGATGACGATCACCTGCGGGCACCGGCTCTGCGCCTCACGTTTGCGCAGGCCACGGCGCACCCCCTCGGCGCGGGCGGCGGCCGAGGAGGCGACGACGCGGTTGGCGTGCAGCACGGCGACCGGCTGGTGCGCGGGCACGCCGTCGAGCAGGTCGGCGGCGATGACCGGCCAGTCCGGACACCAGACGAGCATGGTGCGCTGGGCGGCCTCGCCCATCAGCGCACCACCGGCGGTCGTGCCCGACCGCTGCCCACCAGCTGCGACGTCGCCTCACCCGCGGCACCGGCCGGCACCGCCCCAGGAGGTCGCGGCGCCGCGGTCATCCCTGCACCACGCGCAGGTGGCCCCGGCTCTGCCCCGCGGCCTGGGGCTGCGGGCGCGGCGGCGACACGATCACGGGCTCAGCCGCGGGGACCGCCGGGCCGGACGGGGCGGGCAGCCACATCGTGACCTGGCGCGGACGGCCCGCGGCGCCCCGGCCGCGGGCCGAGACGGTCAGCTCGCGGGCGCGCAGCCGGCCGTGCCCCCGGCCCAGCCCGAGCCACATGCCCTGGACCGGGGAGAGCACCACGTCGGCGCCTTCCCAGCCGCCGCCGAACGGCACCAGCACGCTGCCGCGCTGGCGGGCACGGGCGGCGAGCTGCTGGCGTACGGACGCGGCCACCGGCCCGGTCGGGGCGGCCACCACCACGTCGAACCCGTCGAGCAGCGCGCCCACGACGGTGGTCCACTGCGGGCCGGGGTGTGGCACGAGGGCGAGCCGGTCCAGGGCGATGCCCAGCTCCGCGGCGGCGGCCATGCCCAGGGTCGGCAGCCCGACGACGGCGCACCAGGAACCGGCGGACGACGCGGCGGACAGCAGCGCCAGCAGCAGCGAGGTGGTGCCGCCGCAGCCGGGCGCGTCGGTCGAGGCGACCGCGATCGTGCTGCCCCGGCGCAACCCCCGGCCGGGCAGCAGTTCGCGCAGCTCGGGCAGCACCGGCAGCATGCGGTCCGTGCCCAGGCCGGCCTGCTCGTCGGTGAGGTCGCTGGCTCGCCGCACCGAAGTGTGCTGCAACTCCATTGACCGGGCCATGCTCAGCCCCGTCATGGCGGTCATCCCCCCGTCGTACGTGGTCATCTGTCGTCGTGATCCCCGGTGGCCCGTCCCCGGCGGCCGCGGGCGGGCGGCGTCGGGAACGGGCTGTCCGGGTGAGCCCGGCGGGCGCGGTGGCCCCCGCGAGCCCGGGAACTCAGGGCCCGCCCTCGCGAGCCCCGGAACTCACCGTGCGAGGGCGGGCTGGATCGCGAGATCCAGCGCTTCCTGCACCTCATCGGTGAAGTGAACGGCCTGCAGCAGCAGGGTGTCCGCCTCCTCGGCGGTGACCCGGGCGATGCCGGCCTCGGCGGCGGACCTCTTGGCCGCGCCGGACGAGAACAGGGACGACCAGGAGCTCATCTCGGGGGCGACCATGGCCAGCAGCACCCACACGCTGGTGATCTGGCGACGGCGGGCGGGCGCGGGCAGCGCGCGGGCGGCGATCACGGCGGCCGCGGCGCGCAGGGCGGCCAGGTGCGCGATGGCGTAGCGCTGTGCGTGGCTCTCGGTCTCCCGGGCCTCGGCGAGCCCGCGGCGGGCGAGGACGATCAGCTCGATCGGAGTGCGGTGCGGCAGCAGATGGGCCGGCACCTTCGTCGTGGCGTTCATGTCGGCGGCTCCCTCCATCGTCGGCCTATACCCGGCCGAGCCCCAGGGCTGTCATTCGGACCCGGGTCGTTCCGGGCCGGGCGACTGCCCGCTTTCCGAGCCACGGAGGAAGAACGTGGTGTAGCGCTTGCCGGCCGGGCGTGGAGCTTCCCCACGCCACGCCCGGACCGGCTCGCCGGTCGGGCGGCCACCCGCTGCCCGGGGGTCGTTGGGCAGCGGGTGGCACCCGCCTGGTCGGCCGCCGGAGCCGCGAATCTCCGGTGACCTGGGTCGGTGCCGCGAACACCGGCCCGGAGTTCGCGGTAGCGAACCGCTCCCCCCGAGACATGATCGAACACTTGTCCGAACAACGAGTAGAACGTTAGTTCGAAAAAATCGCGTTGTAAACCCTGGCCCGCGCCGTGTCGCCACCCGGATCGTTTACGTAAGGACCAGATGCTGATACGCACATGACAACAGGTAGCCTCGAACGGTGCCGTTCCGTCCTCGCCCCGCCCTGGGCATCACCATGGTCACGCTGGCCAGCCTGCTGTTCGCCGGCAACGGCACGGTCTCCAAGCTGATCCTGCGGGCCGGGGTCAGCGCGCCCGACCTCACCACACTGCGGGCGCTGGGCGCGTGCGCCGGGCTGATCGCGCTGGGCGCGGCCCTGCGTCCCGGACTGCGCCGGTTCGCCGTCACCGCCCGGCAGCTGCCGCTGCTCATCGCGTACGGCATCACCGGTTTCCTCGCCGTGCCGATGCTCTACTTCGTGGCGATCGCCCGCATGCCGGTCGGCGTCGCCCTGCTGTTCGAATACACCGCTCCGCTGTTCGTCGCGCTGTGGGCCCGCTTCGGCCAGCGCCGGCCGGTGCGCCCCCGGCTGTGGGCCGGCCTGGCCCTGTGCCTGCTCGGCCTGGCCTGCGTCGCCGAGATCTGGGGCGACCTGAGCCTCGACGGCGTCGGCGTGCTCGCCGGGCTCGGCGCGGCGGTGCTGCTCGCCGCGTACTTCGTCCTCGGCGCGAAGGGTGTGGCCAGCCGCGACACCGTCTCGCTGACCGGCTGGGCGTTCGGCGTGTCGGCCGTGGCGGGCCTGCTCTTCCGGGCGCTGTCCGGCGCCGCCCCCGACTGGAGCGCACTGGGCGGGCACACCGCCGGCGGCACCCCGCTCTGGCTGCTCTGCGCCTACCTGCTGGTCCTCGGCACCATCGTGCCGTACCTGCTGATCGCCGGCTCGCTGCGGCACCTGCCCGCGACCAGTGTCGGCATCCTCGGCATGATCGAGCCGGTGCTCGCCGCCGCGGTGGCCTGGATCACGCTGGGCGAACGACTCAACCCGGCACAGCTCGCCGGCGGCACGCTGCTGCTGATCGGCGTGGCGCTGGCCGAGACCGCCCGGGTGCCCGTGGCGGCGCTCATCGAGCCGGTGCCGCTGGGGCAGAATGAGGCGGGCACACCCGCCCGTGTGCCCGCCGTCAGCTGACGTGCCCCACGCCGAGACTTGGATCGAGTGATGTCGTCGCACCCGAACGTGATCGCAGTCCAGCACGCGCTCGACGCCGCCGACGCCCGTGACCACACCGGCGCCGGCTGCCGGGTGGTCATCCTGGACGACGGCGTGCACACCGCCGCCGCGGCCGCGGCCGCCCTGGGTGTCGAGGCCGCGCAGATCGCCAACTCGCTGATCTTCGAGGTCGACGGCGAGCCGCTGCTGGTGCTGACCTCCGGCGGGCACCGGGTGGACACCGCTAAGGTCGCCGCCGACCTCGGCGTCGCCAAGCTGCGCCGGGCCACGCCGGAGTTCGTACGCGAGCACACCGGCCAGGCCATCGGCGGCGTCGCCCCGCTCGGCCACCCCAAGCCGGTGCGCACCCTCATCGACACCGCGCTCGCCGCGTACGGCGAGATCTGGGCGGCGGGCGGGGTGCCCCGGGCCGTCTTCCCGATCACCTACCCGGAGCTGCTGAGGGTCACCTCGGCGACACCGGCGGAGGTCGCATGAGGCTGGTCCCCTGGACCTCCGACGACCTCGGCCGGCGTATGAACGACGTGCTGGCCGTGTTCGGCGAGGCCATGTCGTACCACCCGCAGGCGCTGGCCGTACGGCGCGGCTACATCACCACGCACCTGCAGCGCCCGCACTTTCGCGCGATCGCGAGCCTGAGCGACCAGGGCCAGCTGCTCGGCTTCGCCTACGGCTACCACTCCGAACCCGGCCAGTGGTGGCACGACCAGGTCAGCTCGGTGCTCGACCCCGACGCGCGGCAGCGCTGGCTGACCGACTGCTTCGAGGTCGTCGAACTGCACGTGCGCCCCGCGGCGCAGGGCCACGGCCTGGGCGAGGCGCAGCTGCGGGCACTGCTGGCGATGACCGGCGCGGCGACCACGCTGCTGTCCACCCCCGAGGCCGACGAGCAGGCGTCGCGCGCCTGGCGGCTGTACCGCCGCACCGGCTTCCTCGACGTCTCCCGCCACCTGCTCTTCCCCGGCGACCCCCGCCCCTTCGCCGTCCTCGGCCGCCCCCTCCCGATGACCCACTGACCCCGCCCCGGCACCGGGCCGCAGCCCTTGATCGTCAGACTTGCCCGGCACCTGTGCGTATCTTGAACGCGCTTTCGCCCATGTGCCTGGCAGTCGAACGACCTTGGTGCCTAACGGCACCCGCTCAACCCCCACCCGCCGACCGCCCGGCCCGAAACGCGGCCGGCCCGACCGCCCGCGACTCGGCCCGACCCGGAACGCAGCCGGCCCGGCCCCGAGCGGTGGGCGGATCCCCGGCCCGGTCCCGGTCAGGTCAGGACCTTGCGGACGACGGCGAGGAGTTGGCCGAGGCCGAGCACGGCCAGGGAGAACCATAGGACCAGGACCATCGTCACCACGCCCGCGGCCAGATCGGGACCGACCTGCGCCGTCGACGCGGCCGCGAGCAGCAGCGACAGCAGGGTCAGCCAGGCCCGGGTGGGCCGGTCGCCGATGGTCGCCGAACCCGCCGCGCGCAGCCCGACCGCCCCGGCGCGGGCCCGGATGTACTCGTGCAGCCACACCATCGCCGCGCAGGCCAGCAGCAACGTGCGCTGCGCGCCGAGCGACGCCAGCGCGACCAGCCAGCACACCTCGCTCAGCCGATCGATCATGGTGCGGTAGAACGAGGCCAGCCGGGAGGTCCGGCCCAGCAGCACCGCCAGCGTCTGCCCGACCGTGTCGGCGGCCAAGCCCAGCACCAGCACCACCGCCGCCAGCGCGGGCCACGAGCCGCCCCGGGCCGCGAGGACCGGCACCAGCACCGCGCAGGCCACGGCGACCGTCATCGCGTACGCGGGCCGAGCCCCGAACCGCGCCAGCATCCCGCCGACCGTGAACGCGGCCCGCAGCCACTTGCGCAGCAGCGGACCCGCGTGGCGGGGGTCGTATCCGTCGTGCGAGTTCGACCAGCCGGAGACGTACCCGTCCCAGCTCGTTTCCGTCGTCGGCGCTGCCATGCTCCACTCCCGGTCCGCCCGCTCGCGCGGGCCACCCGGATGGGAGCTACACCGCGGCGCCCACCCGTAGCCGCTGCCACACCTCACGGGTGGCCGTCGACCGGTTCAACGTGATGAAGTGCAGGCCGGGTGCGCCCTCAGCCAGCAGCTTCGCGCTCAACTCGGTGGCCACCTCGACGCCGATCGCCCGCACCGCCTGCGGGTCGTCGGCGACGGCGCGCAGCCGCTCGGCCAGGTCTGGCGGGAACGCCGCGCCGGACAGCTGCGCCATGCGCTCGATCTGGCTGACGTTGGTCACCGGCATGATGCCCGGGATGATCGGCACGTCGCAGCCCGCCGCGGCAACGGCGTCACGCAGGCGTGCCCAGTCCTGCCAGTCGAAGAAGAACTGCGTGATCGCGTAGTCGGCCCCGGCTCGGCACTTGCGGACGAAGTGGTGCACGTCCGAGGCGTAGTCGGCCGAGCGCGGGTGCTTCTCCGGGAACGCGGCCACGCCGACGCAGTAGTCGCCGCTCTCCTTGAGCAGCCGCACCAGCTCCTCGGCGTAGCGCAGCCCGTGCGGGTGGGCCACCCACTCCGCCTGCGGGTCGCTGCCCGGCGGGTCGCCGCGCAGCGCCAGCATGTTGCGCACGCCCGCGTCCGAGTAGTGCCCGATGACGTTGCGCAGCTCGCCGATCGAGTGGTTGACCGCGGTCAGGTGCCCCAGCGGCAGCAGCGTCGTCTCGGTCGCGATGCGCTCGGTGAGCTGCACCGTCGTGTCCCGGGTGCTGCCGCCCGCGCCGTACGTGATGGAGACGAAGGACGGCTGCAGCGACTCCAGCTCCCGGATCGACTGCCAAAGCAGCCGTTCGCCGTCGGCGGTCTTCGGCGGGAAGAACTCGAACGAGAACGTCGGCTCCCCCGACACCAGCAGCTCACGGACGGTCGGCCGGGGTCCCGGCATGGTGGAAGGAGCACGCAGCGTCACCCTGCCGACTCTATCGGCGCACCGGCCTGAAGAGCGGTTTCGTCCCAGTGCGTGGTGCGCCCACCCCGCGTGACCATGCTCACGGGCCCCTCCCGCCCCAGTCGCACCGCCCTCGGCCGGCGCGCTCACGGCTGCTCACCGGTGAGGAACCAGTCCGTGAACGAGGCCGAGCCGCGCCCCACCGCCGGATGGCGGCAGGCGGCGAGCAGCCCGCGCTCGGCATAGCGCCGCGGCGGGCAGGGCCACGGCAGCTCGCACACCCGGCAGCGGTGCACCGGCGGCCGGAAGCCCGCACCCGGCACGTGGTCGTGCAGCAATCGCGCGGCCAGCCGCCACATCAGCGGCTGCACCACCTGCTCCGGCGGCTCCAGCGGCGGGTTCTCCCAGTCGATCGGGGGCAGTTCCATCAGACCCTCCAGGGTGTACGGGCGAACGAGGGCACCGGGGCGGCGCAGGCCATGGGAGATGACGCGCCGCCCCGGCGGCTCACACCGGACTGGGAGTGCCGTCGACCAGCGCGAGCCCGTTCATCATAGCGAAGATTCCGCCCCGTGGGAGGGGCCAGCAGAAAAGTGTGCAGGGGCCAGGAGGCGTTAGGTCCTTACATGCCCGCCACCAGTGCGGACGTCAGTTCTTCAAGCCGGATGCGTGTTGTTGCCGCAGCTCATTGGCCGTCAATCGGCCAGTCCGCGAAATGAGCGATCAGTCGCGCAGCGTGTAGGCGCTCGGTGCATGGGTGAGTCCGGCCGCAGCCCCGGCAACAGCCGGTGCCGTCACGTAGATGCAGCTTCAACAGGTGGCGGGCATACGCCGCCTGCGCATCGGCATATATGCCAAGTGTTCGAGCATCGAGGGGAGTTCTCATGCCACATGCCCTCCCTTGTGGACGGTGACATGAGTCAATCACAACTGCTCCGAACAATCGACGTCTGTTCGGAACAGTTCTCAGGCAGAAAACGAGTAGGTCAGCTCGTAGGCGTCAGAGTCGAGGACCATGCGGTTCACCTCGACACAGCGGTCTTCCGCATACGCCAGGCGCGTGATCTCCAGGATTCGCGCCCCGTCGGCGAGCAGACCGAGGGCAGAAGCCTCCTCCGGCAGCGGGCTACGCCCCACGATCCGTTCAGTGAAGTGGGTGGGGGCCAATCCCTGCTCGGCCAGCCGTGCATAAGTGCCGCCCGCACCCGCATCGGTGTGCTCGATACGCGTTCCGCGGGTCAGTTCCGTCGGCAGGTAGGAGGTGGACAGTTGCACCGCCCTACCCTCCACCACGAACCGCCGGGACCTGGTGAGCACGAGTGCTCCTGGCTCCACGCCCAGCGCCTCCGCCACGAAATCGGAAGCCGGCGCATCACCGACGATGATGTCGACGGCCCGCGCCCGCGGGCCTGTGTCATGGTCCTGAATCGCCGAACCCCCGCCCCAGTGGTCCCGTGCCAGCCGTCCCGGCGAGCTACGCACGATGCGCTCGAAACGGCGCACGAAGGTCCCCGCGCCCGGCCGCGCCATCACCAGACCGTCGGCCCGTAGGACATCGAGCGCACGCGTCGCGATGCTCACGGCGACGCCGTACTGCGAGGCGATCTCACGCAGGGAGGGCAGGCGCGTGCCCTCCGCCAGCTCACCGCTGAGGATGAGTCGGCGCAGCTGATCCGCCACCCGCCGGTACGCAGGCTGCTCGCCCGCCATCGCAGACCACCCTCCGTCGTTCGGAACAGTCGCACTCTACGACACCACGATGGACCGCGATCTCCCTCCGCACGGCCGCCGTACCCGCAGATCGTGGCCTCGGGGTCCGGCAGCTCGCGGCGGCGCGGCCGGCCTCGCGGTGATCGCCGTCTCGGGTCAGAAAGTGAGGCCGGACCACACTTTCTGACCTGAGACAGTGATCTTGTCCCGGCAATGGGGCGTGGTGGCGGCAGTGTCGTACGCGGACGGTAGAAACGATCCGGCGCATGGGGGCCTGCGCCGGGGGTCGGCCGTTGTCCGGTAATGCCGTGGGACGAGCCTGGAGGCCGCCGTGTCCCGTCCACCGCTGGGCGGATTGATCGCCGAGACCCGACGACGACGCGGGTACAGCCAGACCAGGCTCGCCGCGCTGCTCTGCGCGGCGGCCGGGGTCACCACGGTGACCAGGCACGAGGTGAGCCGCTGGGAGCGCGGCGACCGGCTGCCGGGTGCACAGTGGCTGGCCTGGCTGGCGCTCGTGCTCGACCTGCCGCCCGCCCTGCTGACCACCGCCGCGCGGCCCACGGGCTCGCCCGCTCCCACCGACGGTGTCACCCGTCTGCATCAGCTCGCCGAGCAGTGGCTGCGCCACACCGTGAACGGCGACACCGCGCCGGACCACACCGCCGACGGATCGGCGCGCATCGCGTCCGGTCGGCTCCGCATCCGGCCAGGCGGGGATGAGGTCGCCGGGTTCGACCGGCAGATCGCCGAGCTGCGGCGGATGGACGATCTCGTCGGCGGCGCGGATCTGGCCCCGATCGCACACCGGCGCTGGCAGCAGGCCGCCGACCGGCTGCATCGTGCCCGCGGCACGGACCGGCGGCGGCTGCTGCGCCCGATCACGGAACTGGCCCAGCTAGCCGGGTGGACCGCCGCCGACGCCGGGGACCGGGCGGCAGCGCTGCGGGCGTACCGGGCGGGGCTGGCGCTGGCGATGGAGGCGGGCGATCCGGCGCTGGGCGGGCACGTGCTGGGTGCGGCCACCCACCTGCTCTGCGACGTCGATCCCCGAGCGGCTTGGCGGCTGGCCCGGATCGCCGCGGCGGGCACCCGCCGGGCGGGCAGCCCCGGGCTGCGGGCCCTGCTCGCGCACCGGGCGGCGCTGGCCGCGGCGCGGGCCGGGGACGGGCGGGCCGCGGCCGACGGGCTGCTGGTGGCCCGGCGGCTCGGCGACCGGGTCCGCCCAGAGCGGGAGCCGTCCTGGCTGTACTGGCTGGACCAGGCGGAACTGGCCGCCATGACGGGCCGGTGCCTGGTCGTGCTGGACCGGCCGGTGCGGGCGCTGCCGCTGCTGGAGCAGCCGGGCCTGCGTCGGCCGCGCCGCGGTCAGCCGCGTACCAGGGCGGTCTATGCGGGCTGGTATGCGCGTGCCCTGCTGGGTGTCGGCGAGGTGGAGCAGGCCTGCGCGGTCGGCGCGGACGCGGCGGTCGAGGCGGTGCGGGCCGGGTCGGTGCGGGCGGCCGAGCAGACCCGCGAGCTGTCGGTGCGGCTGGCGGCCCGGCCGCAGACCCGGCCGATCCGTGAGCTGAGTGAGCTGATCACACAGCTCACGTCATACCTACCGGGGTCATCCACACGGCCGGGAGTGAACTAAGTTCGTCCCATGACCATTCACCCGGTGGACCGGGCCGCGCTGCGGCCGCGGGTCGAGAAGGCTCTCGCGGTCTTCCTTGCCGACCGCCGGGCGCACATGGCGGGCATCGACGCCGGCCTGGCCCCGCTGGCCGACGCCGTGGAGGCGTTCGTGCTGGGCGGTGGCAAGCGCCTGCGGCCGGCATTCGCCTACTGGGGTTACCGCGGCGCGGGCGGCGACGACCGTGACGACGTGGTGTCCGCGCTGGCCTCGCTGGAGCTGGTGCAGGCCAGTGCGCTGATGCACGACGACCTGATGGACGCCTCCGACACCCGCCGCGGCGAGCCCGCGGTGCACCGCCGGTTCGCGATGCTGCACGACCGGGAGCGCTGGCAGGGCGGTGCGGCCGGGTTCGGCGCGGCGGCGGCGATCCTGCTCGGCGACCTGTGCCTGGTCTGGTCCGACGAGCTGCTGCACGAGAGCGGGCTCGACCCGGTGACGGTGGCCCGGGCCCGGCCGGTGTTCGACCTGATGCGCACCGAGGTCATGATCGGGCAGTACCTCGACGTGCTCACCCAGGCGTCCGCGGACACCTCGGTGGAGCGGGCGTCGCAGGTGGCCCGGTTCAAGTCGGCGAAGTACACCGTCGAGCACCCGCTGCTGCTGGGGGCCGCGCTGGCCGACGCGCCCGCCGCGCTGAGCGAGGCGTACTCCGCCTTCGGGCTGCCGCTGGGCGAGGCGTTCCAGCTGCGGGACGACGTGCTCGGGGTGTTCGGCGACCCGGTCGCCACGGGCAAGCCGGCCGGTGACGACCTGCGCGAGGGCAAGCGGACCTACCTGATCGTGATGGCGCTCGCGCACGCCGCGCCCGCCGACCGGGACACGCTCGCCGCCGCGCTGGGCAGCCCCGACCTCGACGAGGCGGGGGTGGCGCAGCTGCGCCGGATCATCACGGAGTCGGGCGCGCTGGCCCGCACGGAGGCGTACATCGCCGAGCTGACCTCGGCGGCGCTCGCCGCGCTGGAGGCCGCGCCGGTCGAGCCGGAGGCGGCCGAGATGCTGCGCGAGCTGGCCGACGCCGCGGTGCACCGCGCCACCTGAGTCAGCGCAGCACCTGCCGGAAGCTCTCGTAGTGGTCGGCGGTGTAGTAGAGGTCGCCGTCGCGGCCCGCGACCAGCCGCCGCGCGCCGCGGTCGCGGGAACCCGGCGTGGGCACCGTGTACTCCCGGTAGTAGCCGCGCGGCTGCCGGGGCAGGATGCCCTCCAGGTTGCCGAAGACGGTGCCGTCCTTGTCGTAGGGGAACGGCCCGTTCGCGTCGATCAGCGCGACCGTGGCGACCGCCTCCTTGGGCAGGTCGCGCAAGGGCACCGTGGGCAGCCCCGACACCGGGGTCCGAGCCGCCGACGCCGCGGGCGCGCCGTCCCCGCCTGAGGGCGCCAGCGCGGTGCGCGCGCAGTACCCGAGCAGCGCCATGACGGCGATCAGCAGCACCGCCACCACGGCGGCGATCGTGATGTTGCGCCGCGTCGCGTACCTGTCCACATCAGGGAGTGTGCGGTGTCGCGTGGTCGCGATCAAGGACCGTGGAATCATCGACAAGTGCTCCCCCCAGTCAGCAGCCAAGCCAGCAGCCACACCACCTCCCGTGCCACCGTCGCCCTGGGCTGCGTCTCGGGCGTGCTGCTCGCCGTCTCCGCCTACCTGGCGGGCGCGCTGCCGGGCGGCGATCCAGGGCCTGGACTGCGGCTGGGCGGATTCGGCGCGGTGTCGGGGAGTTTCCTGCTGGGACTGGCGTGCTGGCTGGCCGGCCTGGCCGGCTGGACGGTCGCGTGGTGGCGGCTGGGCCGGGCCGGTGCGGCCGGACGGTGGCCCGGCTCGTCGTGGCGGCTGCTGGCCGTCGGCGCGGCATGGGCCGCTCCGCTGCTGGTCGCACCGCCGCTGGGCAGCCGCGACGCCTATGCGTACGCCTGCCAGGGCTGGCTGTGGCGTGCGGGCCTGGACCCGTACGCGATGGGTGTCGCCGACGGCGGCTGCCCCTGGACCGCGGCGGTGCCCGAGCTGTGGTGGCACACACCGACCCCCTACGGCCCGGTCGCGGTGCTGCTCACCGGGCTGGTCACCGCCCTCGGCGGCCTGCTCGGCGCCCTGGCCGGCCTGCGCCTGCTCACCCTCGCCGCAGTAGCCCTGCTCGCCCTTGCTCTACCACCCCTGGCCCGCGCCTGCGGCGTCCCCGTCTCCGCCGCCTACTGGCTGGCCCTGCTCACCCCCCTCACCGCCGTCCATGCCCTCTCCGCCCTGCACAACGACGCCCTCGTCGCCGCCCTCTCCGTCACCGCGCTAGCCCTCGCCCTGCCCCACCGCCCACGGGATCGCGACGGCGGGGCGGCGGCGTGGTGGGCGGCAGTCGGGGCGGGGGTGGTGGTGGCGCTGGCGGTGGGAGTCAAGGTGACCGCGGTGGTGGTGGTGCCGTTCGTGGTGATCCTGCTGGGGCGGCGGTGGTGGGGCGCGGCGGTGGCCGGGGTCGCGGCGTTCGCGGCCGTCAGCCTCGGGTCGGGGCTGGGGCTCGGGTGGGTGGCGGCGCTGCGGGGGACCGGGGAGCTGGTGCAGTGGAGTTCGCCGCCGACGGCGGTGGGGATGGCCGTCGGCTACCTGTTTCGGCTGGTGGGGCGGGGTGAGTGGGTCGACGCCGCGGTGGCCGGGGGGCGGGCGCTGGGGCTGGTGGCGCTGGCGGCGGTCGGGGTGTGGGGGCTGGTGTACGCGTGGCGGCGGCGCGGTGACGCGGGAGCCGTGGTGCGGGCCTGCGGGTGGGTGATGGCGGCGACGGCGCTGCTCGGGCCGGTGTTCTATCCGTGGTACGCGCTCGCGCCGCTGGCCGTGCTGGCCGCGGCGGAGACGGATCCGCGGCGGCGGCGGTGGGTGGCCGTGGCGGCGGTGGGCTGCGCGGTGCTGACGCTGCCCAACGGGCTGGGGGTGCCGGTGCTGACCAAGGCGGTCGGCGCGTTCGCGGTCACGGCCGCGCTGATCGTCGCCGCCGTCCGGTCCAGACCCAGAGCGACAGCGTGAACAGCACCAGGGCGAAACCGAAGACCAGATCCTCGACCGGGGCGTACGCGATGCGCAGGCCCGTGATCGCCTCCGGCGCGTAGCGGACCACCCCGCGGCCGGTCAGCACCCCGTTGCTGAGCAGCTGGAACACCAGCACGATCGGGTACGTCGCCCAGAACACCGGGCTCAGCAGCACCCGCGTGCGCAGCACCAGCAGGTCGACCGCCACCGCGCCGGCCAGACCGAGCAGAGCCGCCACCGTGTACGTCACGGACGCCGCACCCGGTCCAGCACCGTGCGCACGGCCTCGAAACCGAGGATCGCGCACAGCGGCACCACCAGGAAGAACAGCAGCTCCTCCAGCGGCATGCCACCGGGCAGCCAGACGCCCAGCACCTGATCATGATCGAACGACCAGTGCCCGGCCGCGATCGCGAGCAGGTCCCACGCGCCGAAGACCAGCACCACGGGCAACGCGACCAGCAGCAGCCGCCGCCACTGGCGCAGCACCCCGACCCGCAGCACCGGCTCCAGCCACAGCGCGCACAGCAGGCAGCCGAGCAGCACCGCCAGGTACGCGTACACCGTCAGAAGGCCACGGCCTGGGCCCGGCGCTTCACCTCGCGGGCCTTGTCGCCGCCCAGCGCCGCCGCGGGCGTCCCCGGAAGCGTGTCGTCAGCGGTGTAGAGCCACCGCACGGCCTCATCGTCGTTGAACCCGGCGTCGCGCAGCAACGTCAGCACGCCGGGGAGGTGCTTGAGCACGATGTCGTTGGCCACCAGTTCCGCGGGCACCTGGCGCACGCCCTCATGGCGTACGGCCAGCAGCGAGCCATCCTTGATCATCTGGTGCACCTTGAGGATCGGCAGGCCCAGGCGCTCGGCCACGTCCGGCAGGGGCAGCCAGGTCGTGGGTGCGTCGGTCGTCGAGTGCGAAGTTTCGGCCACCTCCACACCTTGCCACGTCGCCGACCGGGCACACCACCGCATCCCCATCCCGAGCGCCGTGCCGCCCGAGGAGAGGAGACTCCGATGAGTCCCTGGCAGACGATCAAACGGGAGATCGACGGCGCGCGCCGTTCGCTGCGCTACGACCTCGCCCGGCGCCGGGCGAACGACACCACCTCCGTCATGCCCGCAGCCGGCGACGGGCCGGAGCCACCGCCCCGGACCCGGCATCGGGTGGTCCTGGCGGCCGGCGCGATGGTGCTCGCCTCGGTCGGAGTCGGCGGCTACTACGCGGTCGCGGCCGGGGTGGACGCCGTGCTCGGGGACGAGCGCGCGCCCGGTGCCCTGCCACGGGTGCCCGCGCCCGCAGGCTCCGCCGAACCCGTGCCGTGGCGGCAGGCCGGTGCGACGCCCAGCCCCACCGACCGGGTGAAAGACGTGCCAGCCGGCCGTCTCGTCACCCCGCGTCCCAGCCCGCGGCGCACGTCCGCACCCACCCCGACGCCGACTCCGTGCGACTGCGAGTCGTCTCCCACACCGTCCCCGTCGCCCACGCCGTCGCCGTCCCCCTCGCCGAGCCCGTCGCCCAGTCCCAGCCCGTCCGCCTCGGCGTCGGCCTCGGCGTCCGCGCTGGCGTCGGCGTCGGCGATCGTGATTCCGGACACCTCGCAGCCGGGTTCGCCGGATGCCGGCGAGGACTCGGAGACCCCCTAGCCATGCAGGAGAAACGCCCGGTCGCGACGCGATCGCACGCGCGGGTGTACGACGCGGGCCACCGCCTGACTTAGACTGCGCTGCGATGGACACTCAGGTCGCCGATCCACTACTCGGCACACTCGTCGACGGGCGCTACCGCATCCGCGGTCGCGTGGCTCGTGGTGGCATGGCGACCGTCTACACGGCTGTGGACGAGCGCCTGGAGCGCACCGTCGCCCTGAAGATCATTCACCCGGCACAGGTACGCGATGCCGCCGGCCAGGCGTTCAGCCTCGACCGCTTCACCGACGAGGCCAAGACGATCGCCCGGCTGACCCATCCCAACGTCGTCGCCGTCTACGACCAGGGCACCCACGCCGGCCTGCCCTACCTGGTGATGGAGTACGTACGCGGCCGCACGCTGCGCGACATCCTCGCCGAGCGCCGCCGGCTCACCCCGGTCGAGGCCCTCGCGGTGATGGAGCAGGTGCTGGCGGCGCTGGCCGCGGCGCACCGCGCCGGTCTGGTGCACCGCGACGTCAAGCCCGAGAACGTGCTGGTCGCCGAGGCGCCCACCGGCGGCAGCCACAACCTCATCGACGCCGTCGCGAAGGTGGCCGACTTCGGGCTGGCCCGCGCCGTCGAGGCCAGCGCCGACGACCCGAACGGCGGGCAGCTCATGGCCACCGTCGCCTACGTCGCCCCGGAACTGGTCACCGACGGCCACGCCGACCCGCGCAGCGACGTGTACAGCGCCGGGATCGTGCTGTTCGAGATCCTCACCGGCCGTGTGCCCTACGACGCCGAGCGCCCCGTCGAGGTGGCCTGGCAGCACGTGGACCGCGACGTGCCGCCGCCGTCGCGCATCGTCGCCGGCCTGCCCCCGGTGCTGGACGAGCTGGTCGCCTCCGCGACCCGCCGCTCCCCCGGCGGCCGCCCCACCGACGCGGGCGCGCTGCTGGCCGCCGTGCAGGCCGCCCGCGAGAACATCGCCGCAAGCAACACCACGCAGCGGATGCGCCCGGTCGAGCAGGAGACCGTGATCGTCAGCCACGTGACGCCCGCCGCGCGCCCGTCCTGGGCCCGGCTGCCCGACGCGCAGCCCGCGCCGCGCTCGCGCCGCCGCGCCCCGGCGCCGGCCCCCAGCAGCCCGATCGACCGGATCAAGGCGCAGTACCGCAAGCTCATGGGCGATCCGCGGGGCCGCCTGGCGCTGACCGCGGGCGCGGTCGTGCTCGCCCTGCTGGTGCTGACCGGCGGCTGGTGGCTGGGCTTCGGCCGGTACGAGGTGACGCCGCAGCTGACGAACCTGACCAAGGACCAGGCGATCAGCACGCTGGCCCAGGCCGGTCTCGAGTACCGGTTCCTGGACCCGCAGTACCGCGAGGACGTGCCCAAGGACGTGGTGCTCGTGCAGAACCCGCCGCCCGGCGAGCGGGTCGTGCGCGGCGGAACGGTCGTCCTGACCCTGTCCGCCGGGCCCGAGCGCTACCTGGTGCCGGACGTGGTGGGCAAGTCGTGGGAACTGGCCGTCGCCGACATGCAGGCCGCGCCGCTGAAACTCAAGCCGGTCAAGGCCGGGGAGAAGTACGACGACCTCGCCCCGAAGGGCACCGTGCTGTCGACCGACCCGAAGGCCGACACCGAGGTCCCGCCCGGCACCGAGGTCAAGGTCACCGTCAGCAAGGGCAAGGCCCCGCTGAGCGTGCCGTTCGTCGAGGGCAAGACGGTCGCCGAGGCGACCGACATCCTGCAGAAGATGGGCCTGCGGGTCAGCGTCGAGCGCGTCGAGTCGGACAAGCCGTACGACATCGTGGTTAAGCAGACACCCGCCAACGGCGCCGGCGCGGAGCCCAACGACGAGGTGAAACTGCAGGTCAGCAACAATCAGAACGTGAGGGCGATGCCGGAGGTGCGCAATGCGCGCTGCGGCGACGCCGAGGGCCTGCTCGCCTCGATGGGGCTGCAGGTCGAGGTCCGAGGCGTGCTCGGGGACAAGAACTGGTTCAAGGTCGTGAACCAGGATCCGGCCCCGAACACGGCGGTGCAGGCGGGACAGCATGTGGTGATCGAATGTCAGCTGGGATGACCAACCAGGTCGGGGCGCACGCACCGGTCGCCGGTGGGCTGGCGAAAGCCGCCCTGGCCTACATCGACAAAGTGTCGGCGGCGGCCGTGCAGGTCTACGTGGGCAACCCGCGGGGCTGGGCCCGCCCGCCCGGCGACCCCGCTCAGGACGAGGCCTTCACGGCGGGCTGCCACACCCGGTCCGTCCCCGCTTATGTACACGCCTCGCTGCTGGTGAACATCGGCTCCCCCACCGCCGCGACGGTCGAGCAGTCCCGCGAGGTGCTGACGCACGCGCTGCTGCGGGCGGCGGCGATCGGCGCGCGGGGGGTCGTCTTCCACGCCGGCTCCTCGGTCGACGCCGAGCACGCCCCGGCCGCGATGCGCCAGGTGCGCGAGGTGCTGTTGCCGCTGCTGGACGCGCTGCCCGACGACGGCCCGCGGCTGCTGGTCGAGCCCAGCGCGGGCGGCGGGCGCTCGCTGGCGGCCCGCGTCGAGGACCTGGGGCCGTACCTGGACGCGGTGGACCGCCACCCGCGCCTGGGCGTGTGCTTCGACACGTGCCACGCCTGGGCGGCCGGGCACGACCTGGCCAAACCCGGCGGCATGACGCTGACCCTGGACGCCCTGGTCGAGGTGTGCGGACCGGACCGGCTGGGCCTGGTGCACGCCAACGACTCCAAGGACCCGATGGGGTCCACTCGCGACCGGCACGAGGCCATCGGCAAGGGGCTGATCGGCTCCGAGGCGTTCGCCGAGATGTTCCGCCACCCCGCCGTCGCCGGTGTTCCGATCATCGTCGAGACACCCGGTGAGACGCACGCCGCTGACATTTCCCTGCTCAGGGGCTTGCGCTAGGCATTCCTTTAGGGCACCCTTACTGAGGCAAGGCTTGCTTGACCGCGAGCCTCACTCCTCCAGTGCCGAAGGGTCCCTGCTGTGTTCGTGTGCATCTGTGAACGGGTTCGTGAGTGCGAGGTGCGCTCGGCGATCCGCGCGGGCGCGCGCTGCGAGGACTCCGTCGGCGAGGCATGTGGCGCGGGGACCGGGTGTGGTTCCTGCCTGGACCGCATCGTGGACCTGATCGACGAGGAGAACGCCGACACGCTCGTGGCAATCGCCGTATAACGGGACAACACGCGTAGATTTACCCCCATACGAGTTCCCGTGGGGGGTTTCTTCACCATGCAAGGCGACGCCCGAGTCATTGAGTTCCTCAACGAGCAGCTGACCGCCGAGCTCACCGCGATCAACCAGTACTGGCTGCACTACCGCATGCAGGAGAACTGGGGATACACCAAACTCGCGAAGTACACGCGGCACGAGTCGATCGACGAGATGAAGCACGCCGACCGGCTCGCCGAGCGGATCCTGTTCCTCGACGGCCTGCCGAACTTCCAGAAGCTCTTCGCGCTGCGCATCGGCGAGACCGTCAAGGAGCAGTTCGAGTGCGACATGAAGGTCGAGGTCGAGGCCGTCGAACGGCTGCGCCTGGGCATCGAGTACATGCGCTCGGTCGGTGACGTGACCTCGGCCAACATCTTCGAGGACATCCTCCAGGACGAGGAGCACCACATCGACTACCTGGAGACCCAGCTCGGCCTCATCGCCAGCCTCGGCGAGGGCCTCTACCTGCAGAACGTCACGGAGCACCCGGAGCCCTGAGCTTCGGCGTACGCGGCCGGGGGGGGGGGGCCGCCCCCCCCCCCCGCGGCCGCTGGTCCGGGGTGGGAGCACGCCGGGGTGCACCGGGGGGGCCGGGGCACCGCCGGGGGCGGGCCGGTGGGGGGGGCGCGGGGTGCGC
>NZ_JBEZEB010000053.1:0-59839 GCF_040648615.1 Catellatospora sp. NPDC049111
CAACCCCGGCTGCCCGGCGGGGAAGCAGTGTTTGTTGGTGGTGTGGGCGAGCTGACCCGCCCCCGGGGGTCGATACCGGGCCCGGTGTCGGCCCCGCGGCTGGCGACGGCGGGCCAGCACACCGGCCGCCGTGTCGGACCCGCCCTGCCCCGGGCGTGCCCGACACGGCGGCCGCCTGCCGGCGCGCGTAGAGCTGTCGGTCGGGGGACAGCGCCGGGACCGTCCGCATGGGACTCTGGTCGCGATGCGTACGCTCGCGCTGCTCAGAGTCGCGCTGCCCCTGCTCGCCGTGGCGGCGTCCGTTCTCGTGGCGTCACCCGCGCAGGCCGGCATCGGCGCGGTGGCGGTGCGCAGCCGCACCGTCGAGTTCGGTTCGGATGCCGCGCCGCAGCAGGTCACGATGCCCTGCGGGCCGGGAGAGCAACTGGTCAGCGGCGGTTATGCGGGCGGTGATCCGCTGCTGCGGGTGATCGCCAGCCACCCGTCCGACAGCCAGGGCACCCCGGTCGGCGACGGCTCGGCACCGCGGGCGTGGACCGTCGGCGTCGTCAACACCGGCCAGACCGTCCGCACGCTGGAGGTCTTCTCCGTCTGCCTGAGTGGCGGCGACAGCACCGCCGGGGTGTACGCGGGTGTCCAGTCGGACCCGTCGGACCCGTCCGTCGAGGCGGTCTGCCCGCAGGGCATGGTGCGCACGGGCGGCGGCTACTGGTCGGTCTGGTACCCGAGGCTCGGCGCGGCCAGGGTGGACGGCAGCCACCCCGCCGGTACGCGGGGCTGGGCCCTCGACCTCACCGTGCCCGCGAACCTGCCCGCCCGCTCCTCGGTCACCGCCCTCGTGGTCTGCCACACCGGCCCGGTGGCGGCTGTCGCCGCCGCGCCCGTCGTCTTCGACCTGCGGTCGGCGTCACCGTCGTGTGCCGTCGGCGCGGCCGCGAACATCTGCGTGGTGCCGCGTTCCGGGGACGCGACCGCGGAATGCCCCGGCGGCGCGGTCCTGACCGGGGGCGGCTACCGGATCGTGTCCGGGGGCCCGCTGACCGGCCAGGCCGCCCTCATGGACGGACCAGTGTCGGCTGACGCCTGGAGAGTGCGCCTGAGCGGGACCACACCGCAGGACACCCCCGTGCGGATGAGCGTGGAACCGGTCTGCCTCGGCAACGTCGTCCAGCCGAGCGAGCCCGTCAGCGACCTGATCCCCGACACCGGGGCGAAGCGGAACAAGGCGCTCGCGCTCGGTGCCGGGCTGCTCGCGTTACTGCTGTTCCTCCTGCTGGTGGTGCTGCGCCGGGTGAGCCGGCGGTCCGCGCCGCCCCCGCCGCTGATCGAGGTCGTGGTCCGCACGGCCCGGTTCCGCTATCGCGACGACGCCTACCGGGAGGACGTGTGACTACCGTCCGGGAGATCGTCTTCGGAGAGTTCATCCCCGGCAAACCCGGCCAGGCGGCCGGGGAACTGGAGGCGGCCGCGGAACGCCTGGCCGGGGTGGGGATGGTGACCGACCAGCCGCAGGCCCCCGCGGCCGCCCTGGCGCGCGCGGTGCTGACCAAGGTCGCCGAGCTGCTGGACGTCGAGGTGTCCGACGTGTTCGTCGGCGCGTGGCGGACGAGGTCGGCGCTGCTGGCCGCCGCCCGGGAGACCGCTGCGCATCCCGGCCTGCGGCGGGAGGTGAGCATCCGCAGCTTCACCATGCCCTGGGAGTACGAGGCCGAAGTGGACGTCGTCGTCAGCGGCTCCGTCGTCACGACCCTGACCGCGGCGGTGACGCTGCAGCTCACCGTCACCGCGTTGGCGGCTGTCGTCGAGGCGGGCCGCCTCACCGCGCTCACCGCCGGCGACGCGACCGCCCGTGGCGAACTGCGGGTGCGCTGTTCCGCACCGGCGGCCGAGCACACCGTCGCCGAGCGTGAGCAGGCCGTCGACCTGCGGCGGGAGCTGCGGCTCGGGGGAGGCGGCGTGGCGCTGGTGGACGTGCCGCACGACGTTCCGGCGCAGCGTGGCACGCCTGTGTCGCCCGACCCGCCCGCCGTGGGCTGACGCACCCGCCGCCGGCGGCACTGCCATGATTGTCGGGCTACACGTCGATTCCCGACCCGGAGGCCATGCATGCCGAAAAAGATCATCAAGGCGGACGGGGCGGCCCCGCCCGGCGGCCCGTACTCGCACGCCGTCGTGGCGGGCGACTTCGCGTTCCTGGCCGGGGCCTGCCCGGTGCTGCCGGACGGCACCTGGGTCAAGGGCGCGTTCGCCGAGCAGGCCCGGGCCGCGTTCGCCAACCTGGCCGAGGTGGCCCGCACCGCCGGAGGCGACCTGAGCCGAGCGGTGCGCGTCGGGGTGTACCTTCGCGACTTCGCCGACTTCGCCGCCATGAACGAGATCTACGTCGAGTTCTTCGGCACCGAGAACCTCCCCGCGCGGACCACGCTGCCGGTGGCGCTCAACGGGTTCGACATCGAACTCGACGCGGTGATCTACCTCGGCGACTGATCCCGGCCGCGGGTCACGGGCGGATGTTCTGGTTGAGGTGGAACAGGTTGTCCGGGTCGTAGGCGCGTTTGACCTCGACCAGCCGGTCGTAGTTGCCGCGGTAGTTGGCCCGGATCCGCTCCTGGTCGTCCCCCGCCATGAAGTTGATGTACCCGCCCTCCTCCGACAGCGGCGCGGTGGCCGCGTAGTAGTCGCGCACCCAGGCAGTGTTGGCGTCGTTGTCGGCCGGGTCGGGCCACATCCCGGCGATCACCACGGCGAAGTTCGCGTCGCGGTACGCGAACGCGGTCGCGTCGGGGGCGACCCGGTGGCAGGCCCCGTTGATCGGGTAGATGTGCACCGTCGAGTTGACCACGGGCACCTTCGGCCCGTGCGCCACGTGGGCGTCGATCGCCTCGTCGGTCAGCTCCTTGACGAAGCTGGCCTTCCAGTAGTGCTGCAGCCCCGGCGGCACCAGGCCGTCGAACGCGCTGTTCAGGGCCGCGTACGGCATGGGGCCGACCATCTCGGCGACCGGCGGCGCGACCGCGCGGATCCGGTCGATGATGCGCTCACCGTCGGCCGTGGACCCCGTCCAGCAGTTCACCATCGCGATGAACGGCTCGCCGTGCCGGTCGGCGGGGATGAACGGCAGCGGCGGCGCGATCTGGAACGCCGGGAACCCGCCGTATTGCTCTGGCGCGTCGGCGATGAAGTCGCGGAAGAACGCCAGCAGGTCACGGGTGGCGGACAGCTCGAAGAACATCGGGCCGCCGTAGATCTCGCCGACCGGGCTCAGCGCGAACTCGAACGAGGTCACCGCGCCGAAGTTGCCGCCACCGCCGCGCAGCGCCCAGAACAGGTCCTCGTGCTCCTTCTCGCTGGCCAGCACCGCCCGCCCGTCGGCGGTGACGACCTCGGCGGACAGCAGGTTGTCGCAGGACAGGCCCAGGCCGCGGGCGAGGTAGCCGATGCCGCCGCCGAGGGTGAGCCCGCCGACACCGGTGGTGGAGATGATGCCGCCGGTCGAGGCCAGGCCGTGTGCGCCGGTGGCGGCGTTGAAGTCGCCCCAGGTCGCGCCACCGCCCGCGTGGGCGGTGCGGGCGTGCGGGTCCACGGTGACGGCGCGCATGCCGGACAGGTCCGCCACGATGCCGTCGTCGACCGTGCCGAACCCGGGCACGCTGTGCCCGCCGCCGCGTACCGCCAGATCCAGGCCGTTGTCGCGGGCGAAGTCGACCACCGCCTGCACGTCGGCGGTGCTCGTGCAGCGCACCACCGCGCGGGGCCGCCGGTCGAACATGGCGTTGTGCACGGTGCGGGCCTCGTCGTAGCCCTCGTCGCCGGGCGTGATCACCTGCCCGGAGATCCGTGCTCGCAGCTGCTCCAGCGTCGATGCGGCCATCTCGGTGCCCCCCGTCGGAGTCGCGGTGGGCCGCATGGCGCTCAGCCTGGACAGGTGGCCGGTCGCGGCCCTCTGTCCACGCTAGCGGCCCGGCCCGCTTGATCACGCCGGAACGGGGCAGTCGGCGTTATGAGGGTTCGTCGCGCCGGGGTGCCGCATCCGGGCTCAGGCTCCACCGGGGCCGGGGGTCGCGGCCAGGGGCAGGACGGCGCGGCGCGGCTGTGGGAGGAATGCGCACCGCGGACCGTTTGCGCAGGTTGGCGGCGATCTCCGGTGGACCGGTGGGCGTGGGGTCGGCCGGCGGTAAGCGGCGCGGCGGGCGCATGGGCGGCCAGACGGGACTGGGCCGGCATACCCACGGCTGTTCGATCTTGCGAGCCTCGCTGCCGTCATGGGTCTCGGCGAGCCAGTCGGCCAGGGTCAGCCCCTGCGGCGCGAGCGCGTGCTCGGGGCAGCAGCCGCCCGGATCCCAGCCCCACATCGGCCCCGCCGGGTCGCGGAAGTCGAGCAGCCACCAGATCGCGCAGCCCACCTCGTACACCGGCACCAGGCCCCGCGGATGGCCGGGTGCCGAGCTGAAGTCGCCGTAGTGGTCGACGATGTCCCCGCCGTCGTCCGACCAGGCGTTCTCGCCCACGCCGAGGACGCCGTCGCGGGGTCCGAAGCCGCCGTTGGCGACCTCCAGGTAGATCCGGCGCAGCAGCGGCGGCAGCGGCAGGCCGATCAGGTGCTCTGCCTCGGCGATCGCTCCCGGTGTGGCGAGTTCGACCGGGCCGCGCCAGGCGGGTGCGGCGGCCACGCGGGCACGGAGCAGGTCGAGCAGTTCGTCCTCGGTCACGCCGAGCATCATGGCGTATCGGCGGCGTGCCTGACCGGCTCGTCTGGTCTGGCGGCCGCCTCTGCGCCATCATGATCGGCGTGACCGAGGTGAACGCACGACCTGAGACCAGAGTGGGTGCGGTGTTCGTGCCGCAGTTGCCGCCCGAGCGGCTGCGGTCGGTGGCGCAGGCCGCCGACCAGGCCGGGCTCGACGAGCTGTGGCTGTGGGAGGACTGCTTCCTGGAGAGCGGCATCACGTCGGTGGCGGCGGCGCTGGCCTGGACCGACCGGCTCACCGTCGCGGTCGGGTTGCTGCCCGTGCCGCTGCGCAACGTCGCGATCACCGCGATGGAGCTGGCGACCCTGCACCGGCTGTTTCCCGGCCGGGCCCGGGTCGGGGTCGGCCACGGGGTGCAGGACTGGATGGGCCAGGTCGGCGCGCGGGCCGAGTCGCCGATGGCGCTGCTGCGCGAGCACCTGACCGCGCTGCGGGCGCTGCTGTCCGGTGAGCGGGTCACCGTGCAGGGCCGATACGTGCGGCTGGACGGCGTGGCGCTGGACTGGCCGCCGCCGCGGCGCCCCGAGCTGCTGTCCGGCGCGACCGGTGACCGCACGCTGCGGCTGTCCGGCGAGGTCGCCGACGGCACGATCCTGACCGGTGGCACCACGGTCGCGCAGGTGCGCCGGGCGCGCGGGCTGATCGACGAGGGCCGGGCGAAGGCCGGGCGCACGGACTACCACCGGGTCGTGGTCTACCTGCACGCGGCGACGGGCCGGGACGCGGCGGCGCGGATGGAGGCCGAGCGGGTCCGCTGGGGCTACGACACCATGGACGGCCACGGCGTGGCCGGGAGCGCGGAGCAGGTCGCCGAGGCGGTGCGGGCCTGGGCCGCGGCCGGGGCGGACACCGTGGTGCTGCAGCCCACCCCCGACGACCCCGACCCGGAGGGTTTCATGGCCTTCGCCGCGCAGGAGGTGGCCCCGCTGGCACGGATCTGACCGGGCTCGGGCGGTCGGGCAGGATTCGTGGAGTTCGCCGGCCACCCACTCGTGCGGAACCGGCCGCGCCGCCGTCCGATCCGGGAGACGCTGATGGCGTGAACGAGCACAGCGCGGCCGGTCGGCCGCCCCGCCGCGCGGGTTGCGGGGCGGCCGGGTGAGCTGGTGGCGGGCGCTGTGGTCGCCGGCGGCCGCGGTGCGCGGGCTGCGGGCCGCAGTGCTGGTGCCCGCGCTGTTCGCGTTCTCCCTGCTGGTGATCAAGTCGCCGCAGGTGGCGACGTTCACGGCGTTCGGCGGGTTCGCGAGCCTGGTGCTGGCGTCGTTCGGCGGCACCCGCCGGGACCGGGCCGTGGCGCACACCATGCTCACCGCCGTGGGCGCGGTGCTGATCGTGATCGGAACGCTGGTCAGCCATTCGGTGGTGGCCGCCGCCATCGCCACCGCCGTGGTCGCGTTCACCTCGTACTTCGCCGCCGTGATCGGGCCCAACGACGCCTCCGGCGCGGCCGCGGCGATGCTGCCGTACATGCTGGCGGCGTCGGCGGCCGCGCCGCCGGACGTCATCGGCGACCGGGTCGCCGGGTGGGTGCTCGCGACCGGGGTCGGCGGCCTGGCGGTGGTGCTGATGGCGCCTCGTTCGGCGGGCGCGGAGCTGCGCCAGGCCACCGCGACCCTGGCCGTCGGGCTGGCCGACCTGCTGGAGGCGGGGGCGCTGCGGGCCGCGCTGCCGGAGCTGCGGGCAGGCGTCGCCGACGCCACGCACCGGATGATGGCGCTGTTCGTGTCGGCCCCGTACCGGCCGAGCGGGCTGGTCATCGCCGACCAGGCCATGGCGGGCGCGGTCAACCAGCTGGAATGGTGCAAGGGCCTGGTCAGCGACGGCATCGACCGGGTCGGCGACCTGCGCGACGCGCCGCCGACGCAGCGGGCCCCGCTGGAGGCGTCGGCGCAGGTGCTGCGCCAGGCCGCCGCGGTGCTGCGCGGCGAGCAGGTCGATCCGGACCTCAAAGGGCTGGAGCAGACGTGCGCCGACAGCGTGGCCCGGCTGACCGGCCCGGGGCAGCCGGACGCGGACGCGATGGAGCTGGTCGTCGCGTTCTACGGGCAGACCACGGCCAACTGCGTACGCGCGTTCGCCACCGACGTGCTCATCGCCACCCGGGGAGCCGACCCGCTGACCGTCGGCGGCAGCGTGCGGCGTTGGTACGGCCTGGCCCGGCCGGACCGGCCGCCGCTGCGCCGGCTGGTCACCCTGGCCGGTGTCGCCGGGATCGTGCTGCGCAACGCGAGCCTGCGCTCGGTGTGGTTCGTCAACGCACTGCGCGGCGCGCTGGCGCTGTCCGCGGCAGTGGTGATCGTGCAGCTCAGCGGGGTGCGCAGCGGGTTCTGGGTGCTGCTGGGGGCATTGTCGGTGCTGCGTACCAGCGCGGCGTCGACGGGCACGCAGGCGGTCAAGGCGATCGTCGGCACGGCGGCCGGGGTCGCGGCCGGCGCGGCGCTGCTGCCGCTGCTGGGCCCGTCACCCTGGGCGAGCTGGGGCGCGCTGGCGGTCGCCGTGTTCGTGGTGGCGTACGGGCCCGGCAAGCTCCCCGACGTCGCGAGCCAGGCGGCGTTCACCGTGGTGATCCTGGTGCTCTACAACATCCTCGCGCCGACCGGCTGGACGCTGGGCCTGGTGCGGCTGCAGGACGTCGCGATCGGCTGCCTGGTCAGCCTCGTCGCCGGGCTGCTCGTCTGGCCGCGCGGGGCCGGCGACCTGGTGCGCGACGACGTCGCGGAGATGTTCAGGGAGGGCGGGGCGCATCTGACCGAGGCGGTGGCGTGGGCGCTCGGCCGGCGTACGCAACCGCCCACCCTCGCGGTCCGGGCCGCCGCGACGGCGTTCCGGCTGGAGGACGCGCTGCGCGGCTACCTGGCCGAACCCGGGTCGAAGCGGATGGACCGGGCAGGCCTGTGGCGGTTGGTCATCTCCGGGGTGCGGCTGCGCCAGACCGCGAACGCGCTCGACGACCTGACCCCGCGCGACGCCTCCCCGGACCCGCGCTGCGACGCGCTGCTGCGCCACGCCGACGCGCTCGCCGGTTTCTACGCGAGCCTCGCCGACCAGGTCGGTGAGCCGACGGGGCCGATGCCGCCACCGCTGGCCCCGCCGAGCCCGCCCGACGACGAGGTGCTCGGGACGGGTGGCGGCGGCACGCCGCTGCACCGGCTGCGCCGCCGCTGGGTGGGCGAGCACCTGCGCCACCTGGAGCTGCACCTGGCCGACCTGGTCGCGCCCGCGCACGCCCTCGCCGACCAGCGCCGCCGCCCCTGGTGGCGCTGACCCGGGTCAGCCGAGGGCGGCGGGGGACTCGGCCTCGTCGAGCAGCAGGGCCGGCTTGCCGGTGCCGCCGGCGGGCACGGACCAGATCGACGGGGTGCCGTCGGGGCCGCGCAGGGTGTACGCCACCGTGCCGTCGTCGAGCCACGCCGGCTGGTCGTCGACGCTGCTCGTCTCGGCCAGGTTGGTCACCGCCAGGGTGGCCAGGTTCAGCACGGACAGCCGCCAGCCGCGCTGCGGGTCGCCGCCGACCGCCTGCTTGAACGCGATCCGCGTGCCGTCGGGCGACAGCGACGGGCACTCCACGTTCTCGGTTACCGTGCGCAGGGTCCGGGCCGCGAAGTCGCCGCGGACCAGGTAGCGCTTGCCGCCGGTGGCCATGGTGGCGTAGAAGGCGTTGTCGTCGGCGGTGAAGGTGACGCCCCAGAAATTGACGTCCACGTTGCGGTACGGCTTGCCGTCGCGGGTGACCGCGAACTCCTCCAGCGTCGTGACCAGCGCGCCGGTCCGGGTGTCCAGGATGCCGGTGCGGGTGGAGAAGCCGCCGGTGCTGTAGGAGTCGCCGCCGACGAAGGTCGTCCAGGCGACCATCCGGCCGCTGGCCGAGACCCGGGCGCGGTTGGGCAGCCCGGGCACCGCGAACGAGCGGGTCGCCCGCAGCTCGCGGTCGAGCACCACGAGCTGGTACGACCAGGCCGTCTCGGGCTGGATGCACACGCCGGTGCCCGCGGCGGCGTAGACGCGCACACATTCCATGCCGGACACCTGCCGGGGTCCGGACGGGTCATCTCGGGACACGGTGGTCGCGTGCCGGTCGCTGACGACCAGCAGCCGCGGGCCGGGGTCGAGGGTGACGGCGGCGGCGGGCACGGGCGATGCGGTGGTGGCCTTGTTCCTGGCCAGCTGGACGTAGCCGATCCCGACCGCGGCCAGTGCCACGGTGACCGATGCGGCGACGATGACCTTGGTGCGCGTGCTGAGCTCGCTCATCGGGCGGCCTCCTGCTCTTGCTGGGTGTGCACGGCCGTCGACGCGTCCAGGGCGGCCTCGCCCCGGGCCCCGCCGCGGGGCACGAGCAGCAGCAGCGTGGCGGCCACGGCGAGCACCACGGCCAGCGCCGCGACGCGGGATGCGGTGGCCGGTCCCCAGGTCTGCCAGGCGAGTCCGAACAGGACCGAGGAGAGCAGGTACGCTAGGGCCTGGCCGGTCTGGATCAGGGCGATGCCGGTGGTGCGCAGGCGGTCCGGCAGCACCGGCCCGGCCAGCGCCATCAGGATGCCGTCGGTCGCGGCGTAGAACAGGCCGTACAGGGCGAGCGTCAGCACCAGCAGCGGCGTGCCGCCCAGCGGTCCGAACAGCAGCAGGTACGCCGCGGTCAGCGCGACGTAGCCGCCGAGCATCACCGGCAGCCGGCCGACCCGGTCGGCGAGCACGCCCAGCGGCGCGGCCAGCAGCAGGTAGCCCAGGCTCGTCCCGGCGGCCAGCAGCGGGAACCAGACGGTGCTCAGCTCCTCGCGGCGCTGCAGCAGCAGGTACACGAAGCCGTCGCCGATGGTGGCCAGGCCGAGCAGGCAGGCGGCGAGCACGAGCCGCCGCACTGGGGCGTTGCGCAGCAGCGACGCGGCCTCGCGCAGCGACACCTTCGCCGTGGCGGGCACGGTCTCGCGACGGTCGCGGACGAACAGCACCAGCACCATCACGCCCAGCGCGGCGACGCAGAAGCTGACCACGAACACGGCGTCGAACGAGTTCGCGGCCAGGGCCAGCACGCCGAGCGCGACCAGCGGGCCGAGGAACGCCCCGACGCTGTCCATCGCGCGGTGCACGCCGAACGCCCTGCCCAGCGCCTCCGGCGGCGTGGACAGCGTGATCATGGCGTCGCGCGGCGCGGCGCGCAGGCCCTTGCCGGTGCGGTCGGCGGCGATGACCAGGCCGATCGCGGGCACCGAACGGCCCGCGGCCAGCAGGGCGAGCTTGGCCACCGCCGACAGGCCGTAGCCGAGGGTCGCGACGGCCTTGCGGCGGCGGGTGCGGTCGGCGACGTACCCGCCGACCAGGCGCAGCAGCGCGGTCGCTCCGGTGTAGATCCCGTCGATCATGCCGTACGCCAGCGGGCTCAGTTGCAGGCCCAGCACCAGGTACAGCGGCAGGACCGCGGTGACCATCTCGGACGAGACGTCGGTGATCAGGCTGACCGTGCCCAGGGCGAACACGTTCGCGCCGACCTTGGCGAAGCGGCGTCTGCCGGATCTGTCCGCCGGGGGTGTGGCGGCCGGACTGGTGACGGTGGACAGGTACACGCGGTTGCGCTCCTCCCGCGGCATGGCGTCCGCGACGACGGTGCAGATGGGACCGACCCGGACCGCCCGGCGGGCGCCGTTTCACGGCACGCCGCGGCCACCCCGCGTCGGGCACATCCTGAGCCGCCCGCGGTACGCAGGGCCCTCGCACACGCCACCAGCGGGCGTGCTTCCGATGAACAGACGGTGTCACAGCAGCCGGTCGGCTGTGGACGCTCATCCGACTCACCCACGCTGTTCACCCGAACGTGTGCCGGCCGTTTCCGGGCGTCCCTACATTCCTCGCACGGCTGCGCCGATCGCGCTGCCGTACACCCCCAGAAGGGCTAGTCATGGGAATCCGCAAGGGCCGCGTGGCCGTGACGGCAGGCACGGCGTTCGTGCTGACCGCCGCCACGGTCGCGACGGTGCTGACGGTGTCGGCGCAGACCGCCGCCGCCGCGACGTCCACGTTCACCCCGGTGGCCGACACGTATGTGCAGGCCGACACGGCGTCGACCAACTACGGCACCGCCGTCCAGATCACCGTCGACAGTTCGCCGCAGCGCCAGATGTTCCTGCGCTTCACGGTCGGCGGCGTCAGCGGCACCGTGACCAGCGCGAAGCTGCGGCTGCGCCACATCAGCGGCAACGACGGCAGTGCCGCCGGCGGCACGTTCAAGGCGATGTCGAACACGTCGTGGTCGGAGACCGGCACGACGTGGAACAACAAGCCCGCCCTGGACGGCGCGACGCTGGGCACCCTCGGCTCGGTCGTCGCCAACGGCTGGTACGAGGTCGACGTGACCTCGCTGGTGACCGGCAACGGCACGTTCAGCATCGGCGCGAGTTCCACCAACAGCGACGGCGCCTACTACGACACCCGCGAGACCGGCGCGGACTCGCCGCAGCTCGTCGTCACCACCGGCACCACCCCGTCGCCGAGCCCGTCCACGCCGCCGCCGTCGGGTGACCCGGTGCTGGTCGGCGCGGGCGACATCGCCGACTCCGGCTCCGGCGACACCGCCACGGCCGCGCTGCTCGACGGGATCTCCGGCACCGTCTTCACAACCGGCGACAACGTCTACACCAACGGCACCGCGTCGGAGTTCAGCAGCTACTACAACCCGACCTGGGGCCGCCACAAGGCGCGCACCCGCCCCGCGCCCGGCAACCACGACTACAACACCTCGGGTGCGAGCGGCTACTACAACTACTTCGGCTCGGTGGCCGGTCCGTCGGGTCAGGGCTACTACTCCTACGACCTGGGCAACTGGCACGTCGTCTCGCTGAACTCCAACATCAGCATGTCGGCGGGCTCGGCCCAGGAGACCTGGCTGCGCAACGACCTGGCCGCCAGCACCAAGCCGTGCACGATCGCGTACTGGCACCACCCGCTGTTCACCTCCGGTGCCAACCACGCCCCGTCCACCTCGACCCGGCCGCTGTACCAGGCGCTGTACGACTACAACGCCGACGTCGTCGTCTGGGGCCACAACCATCAGTACGAGCGCTTCGCCCCGATGAACGCCAGCGGCACCGCCGACAGCTCG
The DNA here is from genome assembly GCF_040648615.1 of Catellatospora sp. NPDC049111. Taxonomy (NCBI): domain Bacteria; kingdom Bacillati; phylum Actinomycetota; class Actinomycetes; order Micromonosporales; family Micromonosporaceae; genus Catellatospora; species Catellatospora sp. NPDC049111. Next base: position 11,842 of record NZ_JBEZEB010000053.1, read on the forward strand.
CGCGGCATCCGCTCGTTCGTCGCCGGCATGGGCGGCGCGGGCTTCTACGGCTTCGGCACCATCCAGCCCAACAGCCAGGCCCGCAACAGCGACACCTGGGGCGTGCTGAAGTTCACCCTGCACTCGAACAGCTACGACTGGCAGTTCGTCCCGCAGGCGGGCAAGACCTACAACGACTCCGGCACCGGTAGCTGCCACTGACCGGATGAAGGGAACCTTCACCAGGCGTCATATGGTGAAGGTTCCCTTCATTTCGTTTACCGTGGAGCGATGTCGATTCCTCGCAGAACCGTCCTGACCGGACTGATCGCCATTCCCGCCGCCGGCGCGACCGCCGCCCTGATCGGCGCGAGCCCGGCCGCCGCCGCCCCCGCCTCGATCGACCGGACCGCGTTCAAGCTGCGCCGCCGCGCCGGCTCGTACGCCACCGCGATCGCCGGGCTGGACGCGGCCCTGCCCAACGTCAGCGTCCAGCACGTGCTCGACGACGGCAACCGCACCGCCACGCGGATCACCGCGGGCGAGGGCGCGGGCCTGGTCACCAACTTCGCCGCGGGCTTCCACTTCGAAAGCGGCGACGACAACACCGCCGAGTGGATCCCGCAGGGCATCACCACCAGCTCCGACGCGCTCGACGCCGGCGTCTACGAGGACCGCAAGGCCGTGCTGGTCTCCTGGTACTCCACCGGCGTGGACGGCCAGAAGGGCGTGCGGGTCAGCTTCGTCAACCGCACCGACCCGCTGCTCCCGGTCTACCGGCACGTGCTGCTGGTCGAGCCGTACACCTCCGGCGGCGTGCACAGCTACCGCCCCGTGGTCATCCACGCGGGCGGCATCGCCTGGTACGGCCACCACCTCTACGTCGTCGACACCAGCAACGGCCTGCGCGTCTTCGATCTGAACCACCTGTGGCAGGTGTCCAGCACGAACTCGGCGGTGTGCGGCCGCCAGTCCGACGGCAGCTACCAGGCCTTCGGCTACAAGTACGTGCTGCCGCAGTCGCTGGCCTACGACCAGGTCGGCACTGGCGGCCTGCGCTTCTCGTTCATCTCCCTGGACCGCACCACCGCCCCGGACAGCTTCCTGGTGGGGGAGTACGGCAACCCGGGAACCGGGACCCGCCTGGTCCGCTGGGGCGTCGACTACACCGACCGCGAGCTGGTCCACGACAGTGGATCGACCACCGACGCCACGGCGAGCTGGGCCTACCGCGTGGACGTGACCTCGATGCAGGGCGCGCTGAGCCTCAACGGCAAGTATTTCCTGTCCACCAGCGACGGCGACAGCAACGACGGCGACCTGGGCACCTGGACCCCCGGCGGCAGCGTCGTCATGCACTACGACACCCTGCCCGTGGGCACCGAGGACTTCACCTACCGCGGCAACACCGACGAGCTCTGGACGGTGTCCGAGTACGCGGGCCGCCGCATGGCGATCTCCGTCAAGGCCGGCGCCTTCTAGCGGGCAGGGGGACGAGCTCGCGCGGGCCGCAGCTCGCGCGAGCTCGTCGGTCAGGTGCTGTGGTGCGGTGTCACCGGGAATGCCCCGTGTTCCCGGTGTTGGGGTCGCGCCGGTTCAGAGCCGCTGGAGGTGGCAAAGCTGCGCGGCCGGGGTGGCCTCGTGGGCTGTCGCGGCGGCGTCGGGGCACCACTGCTCGGCCTGGTGGTTGACCTGGTGCCCCCGCGGCGCCAGGTGTTCCGCGTGCGATGCGCTGAGCGCGCGAGGGCGGCCTTCGCCGCCGTCAGGGGCGCGCGACGGTGCGACGCCTCCCGGGCCGGCCCGGAAGGCCGGTGGATGGTGTTGGGTCATACTGCGAACGCTAGGACCACCGCACAAGTGTGTCGATGCGTTTTCGTCGGGTGGTGGAGCCTCCGCGGCGGTCTGCCGTCGCGTACTTCTATGCGGACCGAGGCGTGCCCACGCCTTGTTACATGGCTTGTTTCACCAGCGCGGCATTATGTTCCAGGAATCCGTTGACACCGAACCGCGGGAAGTGTTGGCTGTCGGAGGCCGTCGTCGCGACGAGGGGCACTCGCGTCGGCACGTCCACGCCACGCCGCTACCCCTCTGGAAGGCACCATGACCACGACCGTCACCGCCACACCGGCGGCTGCGCCACCACCGCCGTCCCGCCGCCGCGGCCGCCTGATCGCTGCGGGCCTCGTGCTCGTGCTGGCGGCCGGAGCCGCCGTGTACTGGCTGACCCGCGACACCGACGACGGCGCGTTCGATGCCGATGCGCCCTATCTCGACGTGTCCGTGCCGATCGCCGACCGGGTCGACGACCTGCTGGGCCGGATGACCCTCGACGAGAAGATCGGTCAGATGACGCAGGCCGAGCGCCGCGAGGTGACCGGGGGCGACGTCACCGCGTACGCCCTGGGCTCGCTGCTGTCGGGCGGCGGCTCGGTGCCGAGCGACAACACGCCGCAGGGCTGGGCCGACATGTACGACGGTTTCCAGACCGAGGCGCTGGCCACCCGCCTGCGCATCCCGATGATCTACGGCGTGGACGCCGTGCACGGCCACAACAACGTGCACGGGGCGACGATCTTCCCGCACAACATCGGCCTGGGCGCGACCCGGGACCCGCAGTTGGTCCGCCGGATCGGCGAGGCGGTCGCGACCGAGGTGACCGCGACCGGCCTGGACTGGGACTTCGCCCCGTGCCTGTGCGTCGCCCGGGACGTCCGCTGGGGCCGCACCTACGAGTCGTTCGGCGAGGACCCCGAGATCGCCTCCTCGATGACAACGATGGTGACCGGACTGCAGGGCGAGCGGCTGGGCGGCCCGAACTCGGTGCTGGCCACCGCCAAGCACTACGTCGGCGACGGCGGGACCCTGGACGGCAAGGACCAGGGCGACGCGCGGATCCCCGAGGAGGAGCTGCGCAAGATCCACCTGCCGCCGTTCCAGGCCGCGGTCAAGGCCGGGGTCGGCTCGGTGATGGTCTCGTTCAGCTCGTTCAACGGCGAGAAGCTGCACGGCCACCGCTACCTGATCACCGAGGTGCTCAAGGGCGAGCTGGGCTTCACCGGGTTCGTGGTGTCCGACTGGAACGCCATCGACCAGCTCGACGGCGTACGCGACGCGTTCACCCCGGCCGAGGTCAGCACCGCGATCAACGCGGGCATCGACATGGTCATGGTGCCCGAGCGCTGGCGCGAGTTCATCGGCGTGCTGCGCGACGAGGTCGACGCGGGCAACGTGCCGATGGAGCGCATCGACGACGCCAACCGGCGCATCCTGACCAAGAAGTTCGAGCTGGGCATGTTCGAGCACCCGATGGCCGACCGCGCGCAGTTCGACAAGGTCGGCTCGGCGGCGCACCGGGAGCTGGCCCGCCGGGCCGTACGCCAGTCGCAGGTGCTGCTGAAGAACTCCGGGGTGCTGCCCCTGAAGCCCAAGACCGGCAAGGTGTTCGTCGCCGGGCGCAGCGCCGACGACATCGGCAACCAGTCCGGTGGCTGGACGCTGACCTGGCAGGGCAAATCTGGCCCGATCACCGACGGCACCACCATCCTGCAGGGCGTCAAGGAGGCCGTCGAGCCCGGCGGCGCCGTCACCTACAGCGCCGACGGCACCGGGATCGACAAGAGCTACGACGTGGCGATCGCCGTGATCGGCGAGACGCCGTACGCCGAGTACGAGGGCGACCGGCCCGACGGGGTCACGCTCGACAAGGTCGACCTCGACACCCTGGCCACGCTGCGCAAGGCGGGCGTGCCCGTGGTCGTGGTGCTGGTCTCCGGGCGGCCCGTGGACGTCAGCGCCCAGCTGCCGCAGGTGCAGGGGCTGCTGGCCGCGTGGCTGCCGGGCACCGAGGGCGCGGGCGTCGCCGACGTGCTGTTCGGCGCGTACGCCCCGACCGGCAAGCTGCCGATGTCCTGGCCCGCGACCGCCGCCCAGGAACCCGTCAACACCGGCGACGAGAAGACGCCGCTGTTCCCGTACGGCTTCGGCCTGACGTACTGACCCGTCCCGGCGGTCTCACGCGGGGCACGGTACGCCTCAGTCGGGTGTGTCGGCCACCAGCCGTGCGAGATCGCCGGGCCCGTCATCGCCGTCGGGACCCCCGTCCGCGGCCTCGACGGCCCCTCCGCCGTTTCGGCGGGAGCGCAGCAGTTCGGCGGTGTGCTGGATGATCGCGGCGGTCGGTGCGGCGAGCATGACGCCCAGGATGCCGGCGACCAGCCCGCCGACGACGGTCGCCAGCAGGATCGTCAGCGGACGCATGCGCAGCGCGGCCCCGTACGCGAACGGCTGGAGCATGGTCTGCAGCGTGCCGTTGGCCAGGAACACCACCAGCGTCATGATTAGCGCCGTCTGCACCCCGCCCGACGCGAGCGCGATGAGCACCGCGTACGCCCCGGCCACCCACGCGCCCAGGTAGGGCACGTAGTTGCCGAGCAGCGTGATGATCACGAGGGTGGCGATCAGGGGCACGCCCAGCAGCAGCGCGCCCAGCCCGACCACGGCCGCGTTGAACGCCCCGAGCAGCGTCAACCCGACGACGTACCCGCGGATGATCCGGCCGACCTGGTCCATCCACGGCCGACCAAGCGGGATCCACGGCTCGGCCGCCCGAGCCATCGCCGGCCCGTCCTTGAGCATGAAGAACGTGGTGAACAGGAACACGAACGTGCCGATGAAAACGCTGGCGGTGGTACCGGCGACGTTGCCCAGCGCGGGCAGCAGGCCGGACAGCAGCGTCGAGCCGTGATCCGACAGGGAGTCGCGCGCCGACTCCGCGTTGGAGCCCGCCACGCCCAGCTTGGTGAGCAGTCCGTGCAGGTCCTGCACCGCCTTGCCCAGCGCGGTGCTCAACTCGGCCCACTGGCTGGCCAGCCCGGTCACCACCAGGAAGATCACACCTATGCCGAGGGCGATCAGGAACAGGATGCCGAGCATGGCGCACAGCCCTCGGCGCAGGCCGCGCCGCGCCAGCGCCTCGACGGCCGGTGACAGCGCCAGCGAGACGATCAGGGCTCCGATCAGCGCGATGACCAGCGGCTTCAACAGGATGATCAGGAACACAAGGACAGCCGTGGCCAGGGCGATGCCGACGATCGCCCACGCCTTCGACCCGACTGTCCGGAGCGCGTCCACCTGATCCGCCTTAATCCCTTTGACCCGTTTTCATGTTAGATGACGGATGTCGCTGTATCCGGGGAACGAATAAGCGGGTGCCCCGGTCGACGCCGGGCACTACCGTCTCGGCCATGCCCGCCGTCTTCGAACCCCCGCTGTCTCAGCGCCTGCGCGACGCCAGGCACGTGCTCATCGCGGGCGCCGGCGGCGGCTTCGACGTGTACGCCGGGCTGCCCCTTGCGCTCGCCCTGCGCAACAACGGCACCCGCGTCACCCTCGCCAGCTACGCCGTCAGCGAGCTGGGCGCGCTCAGCCTGTCCTCCTGGGTGCGCACCGGCCTGGCCGCCGTGCGTCCCGACAGCGCCGGCAACGACCGCTACTTCCCCGAACGCACCCTCGCCCGCTGGCTCGCCGCCCAGGGCCACGACCCCGTCGTGTACGCCTTCGAGCGCACCGGCGTGCGCCCGCTGCGCTCGGCCTACCGCAAGCTCATCGACCTGCTCGGCATCGACGCGATCGTGCTCGCCGACGGCGGCACCGACATCCTCATGCGCGGCGACGAGGCCGGCCTCGGCACCCCCGAGGAGGACATGACCAGCCTCGCCGCCGTCGCCGGGCTGCCCGTGCCGTGCAAACTCGTGGTCAGCCTCGGCTTCGGCATCGACTCCCACCACGGCGTCTGCCACGCCCACGTGCTGGAGAACCTCGCCGCGCTGCAGCGCGAAGGGGCCTTCCTCGGCGCGTTCTCCATCCCGCCGGGCAGCGCCGAGGCCGCCGCCTACTGCGACGCCGTCGCGCACGCCGCCGCCGCCACGCCGCTGTCGGCCAGCATTGTCAACACCCAGGTCGCCTCGGCGGTACGCGGCGACTTCGGCGACGTGCACACCCTGCCCCGCACCGAGGGCACCGAGCTGTTCGTCAACCCGCTGATGGCGATGTACTTCACCGTCGACCTCGACGGCCTGGCCCGGCACGTGCACTACCTGCCGAAACTGGAGCACACCCGCACCCGGGTCGAGGTGGCGCTGGCCATCGAGGAGTACCGCGACGGCCTGGACCGCATCCGCGCCCGCCGCCCCATCCCGCACTGAGCCGCGTCTTGACCTCAAGCGTGCTCGAACAGGCAGGGTCGGCACACACCGACCGCACGGGAGCCGCCATGACCATCGACCCGAGGGCCCACCTGCGCCTGGCCCGCCCCAGCCGCGACCTCGCCGCCGCCGAACGTTTCTACGTCGACGGCCTCGGCCTGCACGTCCTCCACCGGGCGACCGGCGGCGGACCCGGCGAGCACGACCTGCTGATGCTCGGCTGGCCCGACGCGTCCTGGCACCTGGAACTCGTCGCAGGGCACGACCTCGCAGCCCCACCCTCGCCCACCGACGAAGACCTTCTCGTGCTGTACCTGGCCGGACCCGTGGACGACGCGCTGGTGGGGCGCCTGACCGAGGCCGGGGGCACCCGGGTGTCGCAGGGCCCCTACTGGAACCGCTGGGGCGTCACCGTGGCGGATCCCGACGGCTACCGGCTGGTCCTGAGCACTCGATCCTGGTCCAACTCGGCCGACTGACGGGGACGTGATCGTCACCCGGCGGCGCAGCTCAGGTATGCCCACCGAGTGACTTTGCTCTGCACCCAAAACCTTGCTCTGCACCCATCGGCGCAATGAGCGCCGAGGCGGCCGCCGCGTCGGCTGCGAAATTCGCTGTCCGGTCGTCGAGCACAGTGCTAGAAAGCCGGGATGCACGAGATTCTTGCGTTCTCTGATCATCTGCGGCTGATCGACGAACGGGCGGCTGCCTTCCACGCCGCGGTCGCCGCGGCACCCAACCTCGACGCGGTGGTGCCGACCTCTCCCGAGCGGACGCTGTTCGATCTCGTGCAACACGTGGGGATGGGCCGCCGCAAATCAGCCGCCATCGTCGCCGCAGGACCCGCGGACGCGCCCCCGGAGAAGTCGGCTTGGGACGACGGCAGGGGTGCGCCCCGGGAGCGCGAGGCTCTCCTGGCCTGGTGGACCGAGTCCGTCGAGCAGCTGACGAGCACGCTGCGCGAGGCCGGCCCGGACCGCGGTTGTTGGACATGGTGGGAGGACTCGCCGTCACCGCAAACCTCTGCTGCCTGGGCACGGCGACAGGTTCCCGAGATCGCGGTGTACACCCACGACGTCCAGCTCACGGTGGGTGCCCCGCAGCCGCTGCCGGAAGAGGTCGCCCTCGACGGCTTCGACGACTGCCAGTTCACCCTCTGTGCGACGACGGTCGCCTGGCCGCACGAACCCGCCGTCGTCGACTACCACGCCACCGAGGGCCGTTCCTGGCGCCTTCGGCTTTCCGGCGACGGCGCACAGGTCGCCCGCCTCACCGCTGCCGGCGAGGACCCCGACACGGCCGACGTCTCCGCCCGGGGCACGGCCAGTGACCTGGTCCTGTTCTTCTACGGCCGCATACCGCTGGATTCGCTGAGGTTCGAAGGCGACCGTCGTATCTTCGATCAGCTCGCAGCCTGGGACCCGTCCGTGTGACAACCGACGACCTGCTCAGCGCTGCGCGGGTCGGCCGCCCGTGCCACCGAGCCGGTGCAGTTCCACGTCCACGAGTCGGCCTGCGGCGATCGAGGCGGTGAGGAAGGTCGCGTGCGGCTGGCGGCGGCGGTCGGTCGGCGAGCCCGGGTTGATCAGCCGCAGGCCGGTGGGGGCGGTGCTGTCCCACGGAATGTGCGAATGGCCCAAGGTGTCAGAACCTGCAACGTATAAGATACCCCGGTGACCGATATTGCTGCGCTCCTGGCCATCCCCGGCAAATCCCTCGACGGGATCACCATGTCGGGCGACGAGGCCCGCCAGCAGTTGGGCGTCGAGCTGTACCCCCTGGCCGTCCGCACGATGGAGGGCCTCCATGTGGCCATCTACCTGCGGATATCCGATGACCGCCAGGAAGAGTACAAGGGCGTCCGTCGCCAGGCCATCGACACCATCTCGTGGGCGCTGGCTCGCGGCGCTGCCTCGATCACCATCTACGAGGAGAACGACACCTCGGCCTTCAAGAAGAAGCGCATCAAGGTCACCGACGAGCACGGCAACCGCTACTTCGTCTGGCGCGTGATCCGCCCCCGCTGGCAGGCGATGCTGGTGGACCTGCGGTCAGGTGCCTGCAAGGCGGCCTGCGTCTACGACCTCGACCGCCTGACCCGCGATAACCGCGACCTTGAGGACGCGATCGAGATCGCGGAGCACTACCACCGCTACTTCGACGGCACCACGGGCTCGCTCGATCTGAACACCGACGGTGGCCGAGCTATGGCGCGGGTCATCACGGCCATGAACAACAAGTCGTCGGCTGACACGTCGCGCCGGCAGAAGCGCAAGCACCGTGAGTTGGCCGAGGAAGGCATCCCCGTCGGCTCGCGCCGCCCGTTCGGCTGGAAGGCCGACAAGCTGGCCCTGGACCCCGTCGAGGCCGCGGAGATCCGAAAGGCCGTCGACAAACTTCTGGCGGGCGTCGGCGTGATGTCGATCGTGGGCGACTGGAACAGCCGAGGGCTGCGGACCTCGCAGGGCAACTTCTGGCGCAGGTCGGTCTTTGTAGGGATGTTGCGCAACCCCAGGATCGCTGGGTTCCGAAGCACCATGGCCCGTGGCAACCGCGAGGCAGGCGAGATCGCCGAGTACTACCAGATCGTCACGCGGGCTGATGGTACCGAGGTCAAGGGCACATGGGAGCCCATCGTCAAGCGCGAGGTCTGGGAGGCCCTGGTCGACAAGATCGGGAAGAGTGCTCAGACAGCCCGAGAAGGCGGCCGGAGCGGCAAGTACCAGCTCTCCGGGAAGGTCCGCTGCGGGCGGTGCCCGTCTCTCCCCAAGATGGCGGGGGCCTACGCGAAGCAGAGACAGAAGCCCGCCTGGCGCTACCAGTGCGATGGCATGGAGGAGGGCGGCTGCACCAACAGCCGCAACATGGCGCGGGTCGACGACCTCATCCGAGACCTGGTCTTCCTGGTGCACGACAAGCGGGCTGCCGAGGCCGTGCCCGCGCCGGCCAGCGTGCCGCCGGAGGTCGAGCAGAGGCTCGCGGATGTCGACGGGCTCCTCGCCGACCTGTACGAGCAGTGGAAGTCGAAGCAGCTTCCGTCGCAGGAGTACTTCGCGATGCGGAAGGACTTGAACGCCGAGCGTGACGAGATGACGGCGGCGAGGGCTGCCGTCGAGCGGCGCGAGGTGCGCCAGAACGTGTCGGCCAGCGTGCGGGACAGGTGGGACAGCCCCGAGACCACGATGGGCGAGAAGCAGGCGTTCATCGGTGCGTACCTGGAGGCCGTGATCATCCACCCCATCGAGCCGGAGTGGAGCGACAAGGCCGGCAGGATGGTGAAGCGCAAGAGCTTCAACCCGGCGCTGATCGAGCCCATCTGGCTGGACTGACCCAGATACGAAAAAAGCCCCCCGGCTTTTGCTGAGGGGCTTCTTCGTCATGCGGTGAGACCTTGCGCCTGACCTTGATACCGAGCGCGGCGTTGGCCCGCTCCCAGCGCTCCCAGGTCGGCATCGGGGCACGGCTGGCGTGATACTCAAGCCACTCCTCGCGAGTCCGCTTGACGTGATCTTTCTCTGGTGGGGTGGGTGGCACCGGTGTAAACGCTCCGTCCATCGGGGGGAGGCCAGGCACACCCGGGCATCCCCGCTTTTCCATTTGGAAAGAGCCGCTCTACGGATGCGGCTGAACCCAGGAGCGCTGTTCCTGCTGGGGCACGAGCCCCACTCGGCGACCGACCCGCCCGCCGTTGCTGTAGAACAGGAGCGTCTGACGCTCATGACCTGGAACTCCGGGCGAGGTCCGGGTACTCGTCGATGTTCACCGCGAGATCGGTCAGCTCCGGGGTCTCGTCGGCAAGCGAGTCGAGCACCGGCGCCAGGCGCTTGCACGGCTTGCACCACTCGGCCCAGAATTCGAGGATCAGCACGCGGTGCTCGTGAGCCTGCGAGTTGAGGTCGGCGATCGATGTTCGTTGTGACATACAGCGGGAGGCGGCCGTGTGTCTGGCTCAGATGAGGCGGGAGACGGGTCGGCATAGCGTTGCCGGGATCAAGCTGGCGTGCAATTAGGTCTCCGACAGCAGTAACAAGCGCAGGTAGCGAAGGTGGGGTTCGGGCTTCGAGCGGAGGTGTGTCGGTCTGCGCGTGGGAAACTGCCAGTCGGCTGCCTCGCCGAAGGGCGGGACCGGATGGAGGCGAGGATCGGCTAGTCAGGTCTGAACTTGCGGTGGGCATGCTGGGAACCCCCTGAGCGGTTCTTGATTGGCTTCATCCCGTAAAAGGCTCCGTAGCGGCTCGGCTTGACGTGTTGGCAAGGCGCTGGTCACCCAACACGACCCAACATCGCCCAACACGGCTGGTGTCCACCCAGCTCGACGGGGTGCCGCTCTCTGGCTCCAGTCCGAAACGCTGCGACGCGCAGATCGCCAATCTGGCTGTGTTTCGGGTAGGCGTACGACGGCGACGACGTGGTCTCACCTGCCTAGTGCCGCGCCCGTCGAACCGGCCGGAGGTGATCTGTATGGATAACCGGGTGAGGGTGGTGGCGGCGGCCGGGTCGGGCAAGACGTCGGTGATGGTGGCTCGGACCGCGTACGCCATCGCCCGCGGGTTCGTTGCCCCTGAACGGATCCTGCTGTTGGCGTTCAACCAGGATGCGGCCAAGGAGCTGCAGCAGCGCCTGCAACGGCGGCTGACCGGCGTTGGTCTGCGTGCGGACGGTGTCACGGCGTCGACGTTTCATGCGTTCGGGCTGGCGGTGATCGGTCAGGCCACCGGCCGTAAGCCGAGGGCCGCGTCTTGGGTCGACGGCCGCCAAGGCCAGGACAAGATCCTGCAGATCGTGGACCGGTTGCGCGACTCCTCCGAGCGGTTCCGCTACGCCTACGACACGTACCGGCTGCTGTACGCGCGGACCAGTGACAATCCGAAGGGCACCAGCGGAGACGTGTGGGACGGCGGCACGAAGACCGTCCGGCATCGGACGTTCTCCGGCCATCAGGTCCGCAGCCAAGGTGAGAAGATCATCGCGGACTTCCTGTACCTCAACGGGATCGACTTCGAATATGAGCGGCCGTTCGTCGTCGACACGGCCACCGCCGATCGAAGCCAGTACCACCCAGACTTCTACTACCCTTCGGTCGATGTCTGGCACGAGCACTGGGCGCTGGACGCCAACGGACAGCCGCCAGCGGACTTCGACGGCTACGCCGAGGGCATGGCCTTGAAGCGCGAGTTGCACCAGGCCACCGGTACGCACCTGATCGAAACGACGTGGGCGTCGATCATGGGCGCGGACGGCCTCGTGGCGTTCGGGAAGCAGCTGACAGCGGCCGGTGTGATCCTGGACTGGAACCCCGACCGGCCGATCATGGACAAGGAAGCGGTCCCGGCGTCGCACGAGGACATGGCAAGACTGCTGCGCACCTTCATGGCGCACGTCAAAGCAGGCGACCTGACCGAGGCCGCCGTCGAGGCGAAGCTTCTAGCCACGTCGGCGCTCAACACCGCCCGCACGAGACACTTCCTGTCGCTGTACTGGCCGGTCCACCGGGCCTGGCAGCAGGCCCTGGCCGACGAAGGCAGCGTTGACTTCGAAGACATGCTGGTCACCGCAGCGCAGATGCTCGAAAGCGGTGCCGCGCGGTTGCCCTACGACATGGTCTTGGTCGACGAGTTCCAGGACACCAGCCAGGCCCGCGCCCGTATCGTGGGGGCACTGGTCGGCCAGCCGGGCCGGTTCCTGCTGACCGTCGGCGATGACTGGCAGGCGATCAACCGGTTCGCCGGCGCCGACATCACGATCATGCGTGAGCACAAGCAATGGTTCGGTCCGGGGCCGGTGCTGCGGCTGTCAACGACGTTTCGCTGCACGCAGGAGATCTGCGACGTGTCGAGCGCGTTCGTTGCCAAGAACGACCGCCAGATCCCCAAGGCCGTCAAAGCCTCTGCGGGACCCGGTGGCGACCGCGTCCGGTTGCTCTACGCCGCCGGCAACGCTGTCGCCGCCGTCCGAGCTGCTGTCGCAGCGGAACTGGACCGCATCAGCACAGCTGGCCACGTCAGCGTTGGGGCCGGCAGGCCGACCTCGGTGCTGATCCTTGGTCGGTACCGGCATGACGACAAGTTCGTGCACGAGCAGCATCCCTCGGGCCTGAACGTGATCTTCAAGACGGTCCACGGTGCCAAAGGCCTGGAAGCCGACTATGTGATCATGCCCAACATGACGCGGGCAGGCTGGGATTTCCTTCCGAAGTAGTCGACGATCCGGTGCTCAACCTGGCCATGGCTGCACCGGATCCCTATCCGCACGCAGAAGAGCGCCGGCTGTTCTACGTGGCATTGACCCGGGCCCGCCGCCAGGCCGTGTTGATCTCAGTGCACGAACGGGAGTCGGTGTTCGTCACGGAGCTCCTCAGGGACGCCCAGGTCGAGCCCGTTGAGGTCGACCCCGCCACTGGTGACGTTGTCGCTTCCTCGGTCCAGGCATGCGCCCGGTGCGGCCTCGGTGTCATGGTGCCGCGGACCAGCGTCCATGGTCCTTTTCTGGCTTGCAGCGCCTTCCCCGACTGCCGGGCCACGATCAACATCCCCCAGCAAAGAAGCAGGTCGACGCGGTCGAGCAGCAGGCGGCGCTGATACGCAGGTGGTCGCCGCCGTGGCTGCACACCTTGAGCCGGGTCCTGAATCCGCTGGGACCACGTCACGGCCGCGGTGGCGGTTGAACTGTCCTCGGGCACATGTTCCAAGGATGCTCGGTGGTTGTCATCGGTGGGCAACGAGGACCGGCTGGCTCACAGATCGGCGCGCGCAGCCGATGGGAGGTCGGATGGGCGGACCATGCACTCGGCCTGCTGGGGGACGAACCCCCGGGCCTGCTGCGGGACACTGAGATATGGCAGACGATTCGGGGCACGCTGCCGGTGTGACGGTGACTGCCGACAGCACAATGATCAAAGTCGCGGGTGAGCTCGACCTGTGGACCGCTGATGCGGCCGGCGCGCGGCTGCACGCGGCGATCGGGGCTGGGTGCGGCCGCGCCCGTCTGGACCTCGGCCAGCTGCGGTTCATCGACGCGCACGGGCTGGCGGTCCTACTGCAAGCCGCTGCCTTTGCCTGCGCGCGAGGCCGTCAGCTGGAAGTGGTGAACGTGACTGCGCAGGTACGGAAGATCATGACTGTGACAGGTGCCGGTGTAGCGCTCGGTATCGCCTGATCGACGTCCCAGCTTCGGTAATCTGCGCACGCCGAAGTGCCGGCTGGTGCATAGCAATGACCCCATCAACGCGCCAGCGCCATGGCGAGCAGCTGCGGCTCGCGCCGGCTGCGAGATCATCGATACAGTCGAACAGCGCTTTGGCCAGGATCCGGGTGTCTTCGAACATCGCCACCGACTGCAGCTCGTCGCGGCTGAACCAGTGAACCTCGTGCGCGGGCGTGCACTGGGGCGTGATGTCGGCGGCGATGGCCACGTACTGGTGGTCGATGTGCACGTGCGGCTCGGTGACGTGGCTATCTGCCGACACCTGCACCTCGGTGATCCACCACGCGGCCGCCACGGTCGGGTGCGGATAACCGGACGGCAACGGCAACGCCGCTGGCGTCGGCAACACCGATACTTCCACCCCAGTCTCCTCCAGGATCTCCCGACGCGCGGCCGCCTCGACGTTCTCGTCAAGCTCCACGTGTCCGCCGGGGATCATCCACCGGTCCAGTCTCGGGTGAAGGATCAATCCCAGCGTCCAGAAGCCGCTGACATGAGTAAATACGAACGCGCCCGCCGTAGCGTGCTTAATCGTCATGGTCGTCCTCTCTCGCTCCGTCAAGGAGCCCTCTGGGCGGACTGTCAGCGTGCCCTGGCCTTTTCCGCGACCCGGCGTCAGGAGCGCAACCGGCACGCTCGCCAAGGCAGCGCGGACGGCAGGGACGTCACCGGTGCTCGCGCAACGTGGAGCATGGAGCTAGCCCTACTGGGTACCGAAGGTGAGCAGTGGCACGTCGTAGAGGTCCGGGTTGCGGTGGCGGCGCATGTCCGGTGCGAGCACCTCGACGAAGGTCATCTCGGTGAGGAACAAGACCTGCGCTTCGAGCAGGTGGCTGGTGTGGCCGACGGCGCTGCGCTCCTTGAGTCCGAGTGCGACGTGGATGTGGGGGGAAATCGTGTCGTTTTCTGGGTCGTAGGCGACGGTGCCGGCTCCGAGGACCTCGGCGTTGGTGAGGTGCACGGAGTCCCACAGCGGCGCAGCAGGATTTTCAATCTTGCCGCAGGTACCGACGAGCTTTGCCTCGGCGAAGCCGGCGATGAAGCTGGGGATGATGCCTTGCCGGACGTCGTTGGCTGCGCAGAACTCTGCCAGGGCGGTGAAGAAGTCTTCGCCGTTGTCGAAGGTCACGCCGAAGGTGCGGCCGATCTGTAGCTGTGCGCTGTGCATCAGGCTTCTCCGGTCTGCGGCCAGGGCCACGGGATGTCGGCGGTGTTCCCGGCCGCGGCGAATGCTTGCTTGGTCTGCGCCAGGGTGGCGTAGGAGCTGAGCAGGGTCCGCAGCAGGATGCGGGCCTTGAGCGGGTCGAGGAAACCTGCGCTGATCAGGCCGTGCTCGATGAGGTCGCGTTCGCTGCCTTTGAAGGCATAGGTCCTGGTGAGCGATGGTCCGCGCCCGATCCGGGAAGACAAGATCACGGGTATGCGTGCTGCGGCTTTGGCCAGCGGTTCGACGAGTGCGGCGTGCACGTGGCCGACGCCCATACCGGCAACGATGAGCCCGTCGACCCGTTCTTCGATGCCATCGACGAGGGTGGGTTCGTCGTCGAGCATAGCGGTGTGGACCGCGACCACGGGCCGCCGACCGGTACGGCCGGAGTCGGCATACGGCACAGTCAGCCGTGTCGAGGGCCGGTGCAGCCAGCGCGGCTGACCTTCAACGAGCAATGCATACGCGCTGCTGTTGGGTGACCCGAACGCGGAGGTCGCGGTCGTGTGCGTCTTGCGGACCTGGGACGCGAGGTGGATCTCGTCGTTCAGGGCGACCAGGACGCCGTGTCCGCGTGCGGTCGGCGCGGCCGCGGTGAGGATCGCTGCCAACAGGTTGGCCGGTCCGTCGGCACCGGCCATGGCCGGGTTGCGCATGGCACCAGTCACCACGACCGGGTTTGGTCCGCTGTAGCGCAGGTCGAGGTAGTAGGCCACTTCCTCTATCGGGTCGGTGCCCTCGGTGATCACCGCGCCCGCCGCTCCCTCCTGGAAGCACTGGTCGACGGCGGCGAGCAGTTCGTCGAGGTCGGCGAAGCCGATGGACGCGCCCGGGATCCGGCGGAAGTCGACGACGTCGATGCTGATGCCGGTCTGCGCCAGCTCCGGTACCGCGTTGACCAGGTCGTCGGCGGACAGGGTCGGGGTGACGCCGCCGGTGGCGGTCGGGGTCATGGCGATCGTGCCGCCGAGGCCGAATACGACCACGCGTGCAGGCGTCTGTGACACGTTGCGTCCTTGGGTGTCGGGATCTAGCGGGCAGCCTATCGAGAGGTCGCCGGGGTGAGGTCGCCGAGATAGCGGCACGCCCGCTCGGCTCCGGCCAGGCTCAGCAGACGGCTGCGGGGCTCGGCGAGGCCCGCGATGCCGTATTCGGCCAGGTCGGCGCACCGGCGGGTGACCGTCGACCACTGCAACCCGAGGTAGGCAGCCAGCTCGTGTAGCCTAAGGGCGGGTGTGGCCCCGGTGATCGCCGAGTGCGCCTGGACGTAGGAGTTGGCGTCGACATATTCGCGTACCGTCGTGCGGCTGTCGGTCACGTCGACGAACCAGATCCCCTCGGCTCCGAGCCAGTTTGCGATGATCGCACGCCGCCTGGAGTCGAGAACGAAGCCGTCGACGCCGGCGTACTCCGGCTCGCTGGTGACCAGGCATCGGATGCCGAAGGACTCCATGAGAGCTGCCACGAGCAGCACCAGCACTCGCTCGCTGTTGGGCGAGGCGCCGACGGTTGCCTCGGGCACGCAGAACGTGCGGGTCATCCCGGTCGGGTAGCGCTCGCGAAGCTGCTCGAGGTAACGGAACTTGTGCGCGAACAGCAGCCAGGCGCTGGCCTCCTCACCGCGCTGCTCACGGGTCCAGAAGGCCGGGGTGTCGGACAGGTGTACGGCGTTTCGCAGGATGTGGCGGGCGCAGAAGTCGCTGCCCAGCCACATCAGCGAGGTGGGGCTGAGGTCGGCTGCTGATGCCACGCCTGCCGACGACCGGTCGAGGTCGGCGAGGTGGCCGAGGTCTGTGATGTATTCGGCGAGGATGCTGTCGTCGTTGAGCAGTGCTTCGTCGAAGTTGACGATGGCCCACAGCAGACCGATGGTCACCTCGTCCAGCAGGTAGGCGTCGGGGATCAGCAGCCGGGCGTTGCTTGCCGGACCGGCGAGCCGGCGCCTGGCGTTGCGGGTGTCCAAGCCGTAGAGGTAGTCGCTTTCGCGTTCGTGCACCGCGCCGATGACCAGGCCGCGGCGACCGCGAGTGAGGAAGGCGTCGTTGTTGAACCCGGGCGGGAGTTGGGCCAGCACCCGGCCGTCGGCGACGGCGGGAAAGACGCGGACGTCGAGCTCGGTGCCGCTGAAGTAGCGTCCGTGCGGCAGAGCGACGACGGCGACTTGCGTGAGGGCCTCGCGGTTGCCGTTCGGAGAGCCCAGACTCATGGCTTTGCCTGGCTGCGGTGCGGAGAACCATCGTGCCGTCAGGGCCTGGCTGCTGTGCTGTGTGAAGCGCCGCATCTCCTCGGCGACCGCCTGTTCGACAAGCCGATCATGCTCCCGGGCGAAATAGCCGTCGGCGTTGAGCAGTTCATCGCAGCGGACCCAGAAGTCCCGCGGTGCACTCTGCCGTCCTCGCTCGATGTTGGCGATCGAGGAGCGTCCGTAGAACCGGGTCGCTGGCGCGAAGGTCTCCTGGGTGTACCCGGCGGCTGCGCGCAACGCAGCCAGGCGGCTGCCGAGCATCGCCCGTCCGTCTGCCGCGGACTTCCTCATGTCGCCCATCAGCGCCGCTTCCTCGCTTACGACCTCCGCAAACCCATACTGAACATGATCGATTGGGTATGTCGCAAGGTGGGGCGGTCACTTCCGACAATTTTCCAACATCTACGCAGCCTCGCGTACGGAAAGCCGTGTGCGAGGCGGGCGAGCCGACCGCTACATTGTGTTGCGGCTATCTACGGCTGATAGGCGAACCCCGCACCGGCCGATCCGTGGAAGTGCAAGATCGCATCGAGGCGCGGGAGATGACGCGCGGGACGGTCCTTGACGGAGTAGCACACCAGTTCGATATTGTCGGGCCGTGGCATCCAGAATGAGGGTCCGTGAGGTCGGCGAGTGCTATGAGCAGGGCCGGTCCCTTCTACGCGTTGAACTGAGAGAAAGCCGTTTCGGTGCGTGGGAGGTGGAACTGGTCGACCGCGAGCAGGGCCGTCAGATCACACACAGCTTCGATGATGAAGCTTTGGCCCGCAGGTCGGCTGAGATGGCGTACGCCAACGGACGAGACTTCGGCCGGTGGATGGTTCAGCGCACAGAAGGCCCGCCGCCATTCGCAGCTGCGGAGCCTGGGGGCCGCATGCGCTCGCCCGACACTGCAGGTGCGCAAGCCGCGTGACGGCGGGACCGCGCGGCAGAGGTTCGGTGCAGGACTCGTCAGAACCTGCCGGGCCGTCGTCAGGACCACAGCTACCACGCCGGGACGGGCGGAGATGACCACGACCTTGCACCACCTCGCGCTAACAGCCGTCGACCTTGAACAGTCGGGTCGTTTCCTCGACGCTGTCCTCAGCCAGGTGGGCTATACACCAGCCTATAGCTCCGAGCGACTGCGGACCTGGATCGGACCAAGTCCGGAGATCCTGCTCTACCGCTGCGAAGGCCAGGACAGCTCACCACATACCCATGGGCGTCCGGGCCTGCAGCATGCCGCGTTCGCCGTGGCCGATCGGCAGACTGTGCTCCGCGTTCACAAGGCGGTCGTAGTCGGCGGCTGGTCAGTTGTTCATGAGCCGCGAGAGTATCCCGAATACGCCGACGGATATTTCGCGGTCTTCGTGGCGTGCCCTTCCGGCCTGCGTTTGGAGTTCTGCCACGTCCCCCACGCCCCCGGGCACTGATCCCGGGTCAGGTCAGGTCAGCGTCTTGCGCGGAGAGGCGGCAATGCCGGTCCCCAGCCGCCCGCAGGCGTCGTGGAGCACGTTCGGATCGGTCATGTCCGGGCCTTCTCAGCCGTCGTTGGCGCTGAGTCGCCGTAGGTCAGCAAACGGTGTCCATCTCGTGGAGGTGTCGCCGTTGGTGATGGTGTCCAGTCGGGTCCGGAACTCCTGCTCGACACCGGGAGCACTGGCCAGTAGCGGGACGGCTGCGACGATCATCTTTAGCTCGCGTGCTGACCGAAGCAGCGGCCAGTCGGGATCTTCGCGAACGTCGTGGCCGTAGCTTTCAGCCAGTTGGCGATGTGCACCTGGTCGGCCGAAGCGGTCCTCGCCGACAGCGACCGCCACGAGATCAACTTGCCAGGGGCCGGTGTTGATCGGGTCGAAGTCGCAGAACACGACGCGGCTTCCGTCGCGCAGGAGGTTGCCGACGTGGGCGTCGCCATGCACTAGACGCGGCGTCTGACGCTGGCGAAGCTCTGAAAGCTTTGGCTCCAGATCGTCGCACCATTGCTCCAGGGTGTGACGATCGCGGTCGTGGAGGCCCTCGGCATCGGCCAACCGGCGACGAGAGTCAGCGACGGGGTTCCAGAACGGCAGCGGGAACGGCGGCAGTCCGAGTGCATGAAACTCTTTGAGCACCGGACCAAGATCGCGCGGGGTGAGCGGGCCCGTCGGGGGCAGGTAGCGCCAGATGGTGGCCTGTAGGCCGTCAACAAGTAGCGGCTGCTGATCCGGGCCCGCCAACCGGATGGTCGGAGCGTTGATCTGTTCGAACCATCGGGCGAGTGTGACTCCTTTGACGACGCGACCGTCGGGCCTGTGGGTGCGGGCAATCCGTATGACGACGTCAGCGGCTGGAAGCGCGAACACTGCGTTGTTGGTCAGCCTGAGCAGACTCGCACCTGTGGTGTCTAGCGAATGCTCGGCCGACAGGCGTCGCATCGCTTCGGTCATGATCTGTTCGGTGAAGCGCCCGTTGGTCATGTCGTCGTCGGGCGGCTTGGGTCGGTTCCCAGCAGCGGAAGCCGGGTGATCGTCTGCCAGGCGTACGCACGTGGTAGGCGCTGGAGTAGGACGAGGGAGACCTCGGTGATCCGCAGGCTCGTGGCATGTCCTTGCAGCGACTTGACCGCCTCCACGGCGCGGGCTGCCGGGATGTCGTCGGTGTTGCAGTAGGCGATGGTGACGTGGGGGTCAAAGGAAGCGGGACGCAAGCGGGCTGCAGGAAATGCGGTGACTGTCACGGCACGCAAAGCATTGCGGAGATCGGAGGCGGGCTGTGGCGGGTAGGCGCTGAACCCCACGGCTCCGGGCGTGCCGCCTAAACGTCCAACGGTCAGCTCGATCGGGGCGATGCTTTGGCAGACCTCGGCGGCCGATGATGTCACCGCGGCGAGTTGCGCATTGGTGATCTCGCCTTCGAACGCGATTCGTTCCACCGTCATGTGCAGCGCATCTGATGCTGTCAGATCATAGAAGGGGAAGGAGAGTACGGACTGGCAGTGTCGTGCAAGTTGTCGCAGCTCAGGCTGATTTTCGAAGGTAAGGAACCAGTAGTACGAGGGCAGGCGAGCAGGGCGAGCCCAGTGGTTGGTCAAGCGTTTGGTGCTGAAGAATGGGGATGCCGGGTGGGCGCCGGACATGGCACCTGCCTTCTCGGCTGGGCTCATGCCGGGTCACTCATGGCTGAGAGAGCTTCGCGAACGGAGTTCACCTGCGCAAGACTTCCCCACCGAACGGTGGCGTCATGGATGAAGTCCCTCGTGCGCTGACTGACAGACACGATCGGGCGGCCTCGGGAGATGGACAGAGCGCTGAGAGCCAGTCCGCTCGCGTGGTCGAGGTCATGTTGGCTGGACCGGACGAGAGCGGTGGCGAGGTCGAGCATCACCAGCGACTGGGTCCAGGGTGAGTCAGACTTGGTGACGTCGGGCATGGCGAGGTCGACGAAATGCTGAACCTCATTTGGCATGCCCAGTGAGACGAATGCTGTGGCTGCGTTGCCGGCGACCTGGGCGGGGCTGTAGCACCCGAGGCTGATGCTGGACGGTATACCGGCGGGAGTCTCTTGCTGCGCCATGAGGTCGTAGGCCTTGCTGACGGCACGCCGGACGGCTTCGACATCGCCGACCTTGCCGGCGGCGCGAGCGACGCCGTTGATCGTCAATCGGACGCTTTGAGGGTTCTGGCCTGCGTGTCTAGCGCCGTCTAGCGCGAGGCGCAGGGCTTCGGGGTAGTCGCCGGCGTAGTACTCGCAGAAACTTTGCATGCCCCGAGTCCACGCCAAAAGGTTCGGGTCGGGTACGAAGTCAGCGAGCTGGAACGCTTCAAGGCAGTACGCCCTGGCGAGTCCGAACGCGGACCTGCCTACCGCGAGGTAGCCAAGCAGGCCGGAGGTCAGCGCTGCTGATTCGAACAGCTGCTCACGCTGCCGGGGGTCGGGGCAGTCGTCGATGAGTGTCACCAGCCACGTCCGCCGTTTGACGAGCGTGGCGGTGAGGCGGTGATGGTCGACCCTGTCGTAGTGGGCAAGGGTCTGACGTAGATCGCTGCCGACAAGAGTGATGATCTGAGGGTCGATCTTGCGGCTGAGCCGGTGAACGCGAGCCAGCACGTCGACCATGTCGTCGTCTGTATCTGTTGGGAGTTCGGAGCTGTTCGCGCCATGCTGCCCCTCGATGCCATAGCCGGGCGGCGCGCTCTGTATGGCGTGAAGGTTGGCCGAGGCCACTAGCTGATGCTCCCGGTATGCGGCGGCTAGCCGGTCGTGTTCGTTGGCGAGGAGATTGCCGGTGCGCAGGATCTCGTCGCACAGCGTCCAGAAGTGCCGCGGTGCGGACTGTCGGCCGGTCTCGATATTGGCGATCGATGAACGTCCGTAGAACGTCATATGGGCGAAGCTGGTTTGGGTGTATCCGGCGGCATTGCGAAAGGCGGCGAGCTGGCTGCCGAGGATCGCGCGGGCCTGCGCGAAGTTGACCGAATCGTCTGCCACACCCGCCTCCATTCCGGTGCCGCCGGGCCCCCACGCACAGTTTGCCCTCACTAGACACGACCCGCGCAGCCTGGGCAACATCGCACGGCGGACTCCGACAATCTGCCGACATTCCTCCGACACTGTCGCCCGGAACGTCGGGACGTTGAGCAGCGCGCTGGGCAGTAGGCTCCCACGTCATGTCGACAGCTATTGCCCCAGACGTAGGTGAAGTCGAGGTCAAATACCGCATGGCGGACGATCAAGCCAGCCGATTGGTGGCTGCGCTGGCCGCGGCCGGAGTTGTCCTGGGCGAGCCGTTTGGCCAGGACGACCAGGCGTACGCGCCGGCGTCATGGTCATACGGGATGTCGAAGATCGGTGTGTCGTTCGCACGGCTGCGTTCGCAGGGCGGGCGAGTGCTGTTCACGGTGAAGGTGCCGCGGGCCAACGAGCTGGACTGCGCCGAGCAGGAGACGGTCGTGGAACACCGGTCAGCGATGCATGAGGCGCTGCTGTTGATGGGGATGGTCCCGACGGTGCGGATCGTCAAGGTCCGCAGGACCGGCAGCTGGGACGGTGCGCAGCTGTGCATAGATGAGGTGGAGGGCCTGGGGACCTTCATCGAGCTGGAACGGGTTGTGGCGAGTTCGGTGGCCGAGCTGGTGCAGGCCGAGATGGATCGGCAGGTTCGCAGTCTGGGGGTGCCGGTGCAGCGGGTGACGCAGACCTACGACTCGTTGCTGCGGGCGGTTCGCTAGCCAGTGGGCCATGACCCGGGTCGGAGCCGTGGAGCGGATGTTGAGACCTGCCCATGGCGGCGCTATGTCAAGACTGGGTAGGTGCTCGCGGTTCGCAGCGGCGTCAGTGTCGGCTCGTCTTGGCTCGAAGCTGAGTCCTTGCGTGAGGACTTTCGCCGTTTACTCGGGGGTCCGCTCTTGGCTGAGCAGCAGGAAGATCTCATCGACGATGTCATGAGGGCGGCGGCCGTGGCAGTCGACGGTGTGTTGGGTCCAACTGTGGTCCGGTTGCGCGAGGAACGCTGCCGCGTCGCGGTAGTACTCCAGTTCGCGCTCCGGTGAGCCGGTGAGTTCGAGACGGGTCAGGCTGCTGCGTGCGGCGAGTCGGGCGGCGATGACGTCCGGCCGGTCCACCAGGTAGATGGTGGTGCACTGCAGCGCGTACTGGTTGTAGGTCCAGATCTCGTCGGGGTCGAGGCCGTCGATGCGCTGTAGGACCATCGATGACTGTACGTAGCGGTCGGTGATGACGTGTTGGCCGCGGTCGAGCGCGGGTATGATCATCGACTCGATGTGCTCGGCGCGGTCGGCGGCCAGGGCCAGCGCCAGCGCTCTGCCTTGCAGGGTCCATTCGGAGGCGCGTAAAAGGTCTCCCAGCGGGCTGCGTGTCGGTTCGGTGGTCAGGACCGCCTCGTGCCCGCGCCAGCCGTTCATGCGCTGGGTGAGGAGACCGGCGATGGTGGTCTTGCCGACGCCGTTGGGCCCTTCGACGGCAACGAATGTCGCGGTCACCGGACGGCCGTCAGTGGGAGGAGTTTGAGGTGGGGGGCGGGGGCGACGGGGCACTGCTCGTCGTCGAGGCCGCCGATGTGGCGACCGCGGGTGATCACCGCTGCCGGGCAGCCCTTCCCGCAGCCCGACGACAGCGAGCAGCTGGTGCAGGTGGTGTTGGTGCCGACGGTGTAGCGGGAATGGAAGTCGTAGCCGTCCAGTTCTTCGGTGAGCGCGGCGGTGAAGATGTTGCCGACCAGGAACTCGTCCGCCGGATATGGCGAAGCCGGCGTCTGTGCCGCGAAGTCGAGGTACGGGCAGGCTGCGACGTTGCCGTTGGCGTAGACGTAGAGCAGTTTTCCGGCGTCGCAGCCGCTCAGTGGCTTGCCGTCGTCGTTGGGGAAGCGGATCCGTACCAGGTCAAGGCGGTCGGCGAACCGCTCCGTGACCTCGCGGATTGCCCGCATCTGGTCGGTGGGCGCCGCCAGGCGGCCGATGCTGTTCACGCCGCGTCCGAACGCCGACAGCGGGTTGGTCAGCACATATTCTGCACCGACTTCGACGGCGAACTCGCATAGATCGGCGAACTCTTGCGGCGTGGTGAGCATGTTCGGTGTCGACAGCAGCCCTTTGAGCACTCCGGCGGCGGCGAATCGGCGGATGTTGTCCACGGTGACCGCGAAAGACTTTCGGTTGCCGCGGAATCTGCCGTGGCTGTCGTCCCGGAAGCCGTCCAGGCTGACGTTTACGTGCGCGCCCATAACTGCCAGTCGCTCGATCTGCTCGTCGGTGACCAGCGTGGCGTTGGTACACACGCCCAGACTCACGCCGGTGTCGGCGATCGCGTGGCACATCGCCATGAGGTCCGGGTGCACGAACGGCTCGCCGCCGGTGACGGTGATCCGTTCGACTCGGGCCTGCCGTAGCCGGGGCAGGACTACAGAGGTGAACAGCTCCAGCGGCATGTCCGCGCCACTGCGTGTTGACGAGACGAAGCAGTGCGCGCAGTGCAGGTTGCAGCGTTCGGTCACCTGGACCAAGGCCTTGCGGCCGTCACCCCCGACCGATGTGCGGAAATAGCACGACGCTGCGTGGCTATCGACGATCAACGGCTTCATCGCGCGCTCTCCAAGCGTTGGTCAAGGCAACGCGACAGCCGCTGGACGCGCCGACTGCGGGACCGTTACGCGCCTACTGCTGTCGTAAGTGTCGAGTACATCCGCCGCAAGGCGATGTCGGACAGGTTCAGGCCCCGATTCCGACAATCCGCTGACAAGGGTCTGAGCTGTGGCCGGCAAGTGGCACCAGCGACCAGTTGTCCGCCTGTGCATTCGCCTGGCAATGACCTCCGGCAATCGATGCTGGCCTTCGGTTTCGAGCGCGCGGCCGTGCTTCCAAAGCCACAGCGTGATGTCGGCGGATTGTCAATCGTTGCCTTTTCCTCTGGCCGACAACGCATCGACACGTCCCAAATGGACCCTGCATGGCCTGCCGCGTGATCCGCGGCTGGCTGGCCGACATCGAGACCGTGTCTGGCATCGGGAGGCGAAGAATTGAAGGCAACATCGGCGAACTCCGTGCGTCGCCGTGCGCGGCCGACCAGATGGTGGTGGCTGCCGGAGAATCAGCCGATTCGCCGCAAGCTGTGGTCGATCCTTGCGATCCCGACCGCGCTGCTGCTGGTGCTGGCCGGTGTGGCGGTGACGGGCAGCGCACGGGAGGCGATCGACGCCAATCGCTTGGTGGCGCTGGCGCGATTGTCGCAGGCCTCCGGTGAGCTGGCCGACGCGTTGTCGCAGGAGCGGGCGTCGGCGGCGTTGGCGCTGTTGGGGCAGCCTGCGGGACTTGGCCAGAACGCTCGGGCCGTCGATGAGTCCATGGCGGCGTGGCGAGCGGTCGCTGACAAGATCGCCGACCGGGATCGGACGGAGGCGGTCCGGCGGACACAGGCCTTGATGGACGGGCTGCCAGATCTTCGGATCGCGGTCACCGACGCCCAGCAGCACACGGCGTTCTCGCTCGTTCTGCTGCGCTACCAACTGGTGATCGCCGCGCTGCTGGAGATCCGTCAGGGCCTGGTCGCCGCCGGTGCACCAGCGCAGACCGCAGAGAGGGTCCGCGCCGCAGTCGCCCTATCGCAGGCGGCCGAGGCGACCGGGATGTTGCAGACCGGAGTGGCCAGAGCCACGGCGATGGGCCCGTTGAGCCCGGCGACTGCGGCGCAGATCGCTGCGACCCGCGCCGCCTACACGCAGGCGCTGCGTGACTGGGACACCGCAGCGCTGCCGCAGTGGCGGGCACAGCTGGACCAGGCGCTCAGCGGCGAGCAGCTGCTCGTTGCGCAGCGGCTGGACGGTGTGGTGTCGCGCACGGCGGTGGGGGAGCGGATCAGCCTTCCTCGCGAGCAGTGGATGCAGGCCCAGGACGCACGCCAACAGCGTCTGCGGCAGGTCATCGCCACCGCAGATGCGGAGATCGTCACCATGCTGGAGGCCTGGGGCCGCCAGCGGGCGATCATCGCCGTGGCCGCCGGCGGCGGTACCGGCGGAGCGCTGCTGCTGTCGTTGCTGCTCGCGTCGTTTGTGGCGCGTCGTACCGTGCGGTCGCTGGAGAGGCTGCGTAACCAGGCCACCGAGGTGGCCCATACCGGACTGCCTGCCGCTGTCGCCATGCTGTCGTCGACTCCGTTCGCGGACGGCGTCGACGGACGCACTGCGGCAGCGCGCAATGGTGTGGTGCTGGATGTCACCGGCGCTGACGAGGTCGCTGCGGTGACCCGGTCGTTCAACGCGGTCGCGGGCACCGCGTTGGAGCAGGCGATCGCGCTGGTCCGCTCCCGCGACGGCATCACCCGCCTGATTGTCGACCTTGGCCGCCGCCAGCAAATTCTGATCGACGCTCTTCTGGCGGGTATCGACGCCGCAGAGAAGCAGGAGACCGACGGCGACAGGCTGGAACGGCTTTTCAAGATCGACCACTTGGCGGCCCGGATGTGGCGATCCAACCGCAACCTCCTGCTGCTGGGAGGCGTGCCGACGGCAGTCACCTACTCGACTCCGGAGTCGCTGCACAACGTGCTGACGGCAGCGATCGGATACGTCGAGGACTACACCCGCACGTCGATCATCCACGCCGACGAGGTCTTCATCCGGCCGGCGGCGATCGCTCCGGTCGTGCAGGCGCTGGTCGAACTCGTCGACAACGCCGCGTTGTACTCCCGGGGCCCGGTGGAGATCGCCGGGCGCCGGGTCGGGGACAGAGTCGTCGTGGAGATCACCGACACCGGCATCGGGATGCAGCCAAAGGACCTGCTCGCGGCCAACGACCTGCTGTCTGGCAGGGTCGCCGCCGAGCCGGGAGTGCGGCACATGGGCCTGCCGGTCGTGGCCAGGGTCGCCGCCGAGCATGGCCTCACCGTCGTGCTCCATGGCCGCGGTGGCCCAGGCCTGACCGCCGAGGTGACGCTGCCGTGGAGCGCGTTACAGCCGGCCAGCCACCGGCACAGCGACGTCCCGGCCGCGGTCATGCCGCCGCGGCTGATGGACCGCCGAGCCGGCGCGGGGAGCGTGACCGCCGCATCAACTGATGTCCCTGCGGCTGCGGCGGCCGTGACCGATGCGGGTCTGCCGATGCGGTCGCGTGACCTGAGGGCCGGTGCCGCGACGAGCCGGGCCGTGGTGATCGCGCCGCGGGATCTGCGCGCTCGTGCCCTGGCGCTTTCCGCCATCCAGCACGGCCAGCAGGCCGCCCGTGCAGGTCGACCCACCACTCCACTCAGTGAAGGAGCACCGTCGTGACCCGTCCCGATGTCGATCCCGAGTACCTCACGTCCCTGCTCAACAACTTCAAGGCCGAGGTGGCCGGTGTCAACCACGTCCTCGCTTTGGCCGGCGACGGCCTGCTGCTGGCCACCACGCCGACGCTTGAACGGGACCAGGCCGAGCGGCTGGCGGCGGCCGCGTCCGGGTTCGCCGGGTTGGCCAACCAGGTCGACGGGGAGCTGACCGGAGGCGGCCTGCAGTCGATCATCGTGGAGATGGCCGCCGGCTACCTGATGGTCATCCAGACGCCCGGTGGCGCCCGGCTGGCGGCGGTCACCCCAGCCAACAGCGACATCGGCCAGGTCGTCTATCAACTGAACCTGCTGTCGGACCGGGTCGGTGCCACCGCCCTGGCTGTCGCGGCCCGCCATGGCTAGCGCGGCGGCGCTCGTGAGGGACATCCCGACGGTCCGGTCAGCGAAGATCGTCATCGCCGGGGGGTTCGGGGTCGGCAAGACCACGTTCGTGTCGGCCGTGTCCGACATCGGCACGGTCAGCACCGAAACGCCGATGACTGTCGCCGGACAGCACGTCGACGACCTGTCGTTGGTGCCGCATAAGCAGACCACGACGGTCGCGCTCGACTTCGGGCGCGTCGACCTGGACGAGGTCAGCCTGTACCTGTTCGGCACACCCGGCCAGACGCGTTTCTGGTTCATGTGGGACCGGCTGCTTATCGGCGCGCTCGGCGCGGTGGTGCTCGTCGACGTACGCAGGCTGGCCGACTGCTTCAGCGCCGTCGACTACTTCGAGCACTGGAATGTGCCGTACATCGTCGTGATCAACCGGTTCGACGGCGCCCCCGAGCACCGCACATCCGACCTGCGCGACGCGATGGCGATCGGTTCCGATGTGCCGCTGCTGGTCTGCGACGCCCGGGTCCGCGATGGCGTCAAGCGAGTCCTGATCGAGCTGGTCGAGCACCTCATCCAGCTCCGCGAACCCCGCCGCGCCGCGGCGGCCCACCATCCCCTCTGAACACAAGGACGCCACCGATGAGGAATAGAAGGCGCAAACTCTTGGCAGCCGCTGTGGCAGCGGCGATGCTGCTGCCGACCGGATGCAGTGGCTCGGCCCTCGACGAACCGCAGCAGGTATCCGGTGATCAACTCGTGATCGGGATGGTCGTGTCCCGCACCGGCATCTACAAGACCGTCGGC
Organism: Catellatospora sp. NPDC049111; assembly: GCF_040648615.1. Taxonomy (NCBI): domain Bacteria; kingdom Bacillati; phylum Actinomycetota; class Actinomycetes; order Micromonosporales; family Micromonosporaceae; genus Catellatospora; species Catellatospora sp. NPDC049111. The sequence continues at coordinate 39,602 of NZ_JBEZEB010000053.1, forward strand.
GACGACATGGTCAACGGCCTGCAGCTCTACCTCACCCAGCACGACAACAAGCTCGGCGGCAGACCGGTCAAGCTGGTCATCGAAGACGAGGCCGACGGCGGCGCCCCGGCACGCACCGCAGCGGAAAAGCTGATCACCTCCGACAAGGCGGTCGCGCTGACCGGAGTCGTCGGCGGCGGGTCGGTCGCTGCGATCAAGCCGCTGCTCGACCAGCACCAGCTGCCGCTGATCGGCGCCAACGCCCGCCCGACCAACATGCCCAACCTCGACTGGGTCTGGCAGACCTCCTACATCTCCACCGAGCCTGGCATCGCGATGGGCGACTACGTCACCAAGCAGGCAGGCGGCCCGGTATGGGTCGTGTGCCCGGACTACCAGGGCGGCTACGACGAGTGCAACGGCTTCAAGGACGCGTTCCTCAAAGCCGGAGGAAAGCTGGCCAACCCGAACGGTGAGATCGTCTGGACGCCCTTCCCGGCGACCAAGAACTTCCAGCCCTACCTGACCCAGATCCTGGAGTCGAAGGCCACCGCGGTCTACACCTTCTACGCCGGCGGCGCCGCGATCGACTTCGTCAAGCAATACCAGCAGTTCATCGGCACCAAGTTGCCGCTGTTCGCGGCCGGGTTCCTTACCGAAGGCAGCGTGCTCGGCGCCCAGGGCGAAGCCGCCAAGGGCATCCGCAACAGCCTCAACTACAGCCCCGACCTGGACAACGCCACCAACAAACGGTTCGTCGCCGACTACCAGGGCAAATACCAGACGCTGCCGACCACCTTCGCCATGGCCAGCTACGACTCCGGTGCCGTGCTCGACAAGGCCATCGCCGCCGCCGCGGCAAAGGGCGAGGTCACCGGCAAGTCGATCAACGAAGCGGTCGCCGCCGTCGGTCAGATCGACTCCCCGCGCGGGGTGTGGCAGTTCTCCGCCAAGACCCACACCCCGGTACAGACCTGGTACCTGCGCGAAGTCCGCACCGACGGACGAGCGCTGACCAACGTCGTGCTGCAGGAACTGGCCACCATCGGCGGCTGACCCACAGACGGGTTCCTCCCCCCGAAACGGGGTGTGCCCGGCAGCTGGTCAGCGCTTCAGGGGAGCTGACCAGTCCGGGCACACCCCACCCGAACCATCCACGAAAGGCTCCGCGCATGACCCGCACCGCCTACGCGTTCGCCGGAAAGGCCTCCGTCAACGAACAACTTCGTGCGCTGACCGACGCCTGCGACCCGTTCACCCGCGCCGGACTGGACGGCATCGGCATCCAGGCCGACTGGCAGATCCTCGACATCGGCGCCGGATCCGGCACCGTCGCGACCTGGCTGGCCGACCGCATCGGCGCCGACGGCATGGTCACCGCCACTGACATCGACCCCTCGCGTATCCCGGCCCACCCGCGCATCACCGCCGTCCCGCACAACGTCGCCGCCGACCCGCTGCCCGACGGCTACTACGACCTGATCCATTCCCGCCTGGTCCTGATCCACCTGCCCGACCGCGAGCAGATCCTCAACAAGCTGCTGGCGGCGTTGAAGCCGGGCGGGTCGCTGATGTTGCACGAGTTCGACTGTACGGCCCGGCGCACCGTCGTGGGCGGCGACGCCGACGACGCGGCCCTGTTCGACCGGGTCATCACCGGCATCAACCGAGTCCTGAGGACCGCCGGTGCTCAGCTCGACTGGGGCATCGCCGCGCACACCGCGATGACCCAGGCAGGATTCGTCGATGTCGCCACCGACGCCTCGATGCACAGCTGCCGTGGCGGTGACGCCTGGGCGAACCTGGCCGCTGTCAACACGATGCAGCTGCACGAGCAGCTCCTGGACACTGGCCTGACCGTCGCCGATCTGGAGCGGTTCCGGGCGCTGATGGCCGCCCCTGACTTCGTCGCGATGTCGTACCTGATGACACGCACGCTCGGGCGGCGGCCGCAATGAACGCCGTGGGGATCGTCGACGCCGTCGCCTACGGGCTGGTGTACTACGTGGTCGCGTCAGGGCTGAGCCTGATCTTGGGCAGCCTGCGGGTGCTCACCCTCGCCCACGGCAGCGCCTACCTGGCCGGGACATGGCTGGTCTGGCAGCTTCACGCTGACACCGTCACCGGATACCTGGCAGCAGTAGCAGCGGCGATCCCTATCGGCGTCGCGCTCGGCGCCGTCAGCGCTGCGCTCACCTGGCCGCTGCGCAGCCATGGGCACCTCGCCCAAGCCCTGGCGACCCTGGGACTGAGCCTCATCGCCGCCCAGGCGTTCGCCGCCGCGACCGGCGGCGGATGGCTGGCAGCCACCGCACCGCCTCCACTGGACGCGATCGTCACCCTGGCCGGGGCCCGCTACCCGGCCTACCGGCTGCTATTCATCGCGACCGCGTCGGTCATCGCCCTAACGCTGTGGTGGGTGATGTCGCGTACCCGTGCGGGACTGGCGGTACGGGCCGTGGCAGACGATCCTGCCATGGCCGCCTCGATCGGCATCCGACCCGCGACGGTGCACACCTTGGTCTTCGCCGCCGGCACGGTCCTGGCGGTGGTCGCCGGGGTGATCGCCGCGCCGATCGTGCCCGGCGGGCCCGGCACCGATGAACAGATGCTGGTGATGAGCCTGCTGATCGTCGTGCTCGGCGGCGCCGGAGACCTCCGCGGCACGTTCGTCGCCGCACTGGCCACCGGCGCCATCGCCACCGTCGGCGTCGTTGCGTTCCCGGCCGTCGCGCCGTTCCTGCTGTTCGCGCTGCTGGTGACGGTGGTCGCGGTCCGGCCGTCCGGGCTTGGCAGCAGGAGATGGGTATGACCCGCCGCCTTGCCGTGGCGGGTGCCGTCACCACGGTGGTGGCACTGCCTTTCGTCGCCGACGCCTACACCACGGCCGTCGCGGCACGTGTGCTCGCCCTCGGCTTGCTGGCCGTAGCGGTGCATCTGCTGTCGGCCCGCACCCAGCAAACCAGCCTCGGCCACGGCGCATACTTCGGCGTCGGCGGATACACCGCCGCGCTGCTGGCTGCCGCGGGACACGACAGCGCGCCACTGCAGCTGACCGCCGCCGCTGTGGCAGCCACGGCCGCTGCCGGCGTGGCCGCGCTGGCCCTTGCCCGGCTACGCGGCCTGACCTACGTCCTGGCGAGTTTGGCCGTCGGGATGATCGCCGCGACACTCGCCGCGACCGCCCACAGTGTCACGGGCGGCACCGACGGGATCGCTGCGCCAGCACCGACCCTGTGGCCGTCAAACATTCCGCTGGCAGCAGTCGGACTCCGGTACCTGTGGCTGGCCGCCGTCACGATCGGCATCTGCGGCCTGCTGGCCTGGCACGCCCGCTCGCCGTTCGCCGCAGCAGCGATCGGAATCGGCGACACCGAGCAGCAAATGAACGCTCTCGGCTACCCGGTGACCCGCACCCTGTGGTGGGCGCACGTCCACTCGGCCGCCATCGCCGGTGCCGCCGGAGCCCTGTGGGTGCACGCCACCGGCTACCTCAACCCCACCGACCTCGGCCTGGCCACCTCTGCGCTGGCGCTGGCAGCCGCGACGATCGGCCACCACCTCACCCCCGTGGTCGTCATAGCCGCCACGGCGGCGCTGGTCATCGCCCGCGACGTCGCCGCCAGCCACCTACCCCTGGCTGGGCAGGGACCGCTGTGGCTCGGCCTGCTCCTGCTGGCCACCGCGTTCCTGCCACTGGCCCGCCGCCGCTCGTCGTCCAGACCTGCCGAGGTGAGGCCATGAACACCACACCGCTGCTCGACCTCAGCGGCGTCATCCGCCGTTACGGCAGCCTCACCGCCCTCGGGCGGCTCAACCTAACGGTCACCGCCGGTCAGCGGCTGGCGATCACCGGACCCAACGGCGCCGGCAAGTCCACACTGCTGGGTCTGATCGACGGCACCATCGCCGCCACCAGCGGCAAAGTCCACTACGACGGCATCGATATCACTGCCTGGTCCACGCACCGCCGTGCCCGCGCCGGAATCGCCCGGGTGTTCCAACACCCCCACGTATCGGCCCGGCACACGGTGCTCGGCAACATCCTGCTCGGCGTCCACCGCCACCACCGCACCGGCACAAGGGTCCTGCCGCTGTCCCCGGCCGCCGCACGACTGCTGCGCGAGCTCGCACTCGACCTAGCCGACCAGACCGGCCTACGCGCAGTCGCCACGCACCTGGCCGGACACCTGTCCTACGGCCATCGCCGCCAGCTCGACCTGGCCATGGCGCTGGCCTGCCGACCCCGGCTGCTGCTGCTCGACGAACCGACCGCCGGCCTGTCACCCGACGAAACCGCCCGCCTCACCACGCTACTGGCCGCGCTACCAGACACCCTCACCGTCCTGATCGTCGAACACGACGCCGACGTCGTCGCCCGCATCGCCACCTCGACGCTGCACCTGGACGCCGGCCAGTCACGGCCACGAGGCGGTGCAGCATGAGCACCGCACGGCTGCACCTGAACCAGCTGGAAGCCGGATACCGCGGCCACCGAGTCCTGCGCCCGGCCACGCTCACCGCAGCACCCGGCGACATCATCCTGATCACCGGCCCCAACGGCGCAGGCAAGACAACCCTGATACAGGCCGTCGCCGGGCACGTCCAAGCTTCGGGCCGGATCACGTTCGACGGACGCGACATCACCCACTGGCCGGCCGACCGCCGCGCCCGCGCCGGAATCGCCCTCGTGCCCCAGGACCGAGGCCTGTTCGCCAGCCTCACCGCCGCCGAACACCTACGCCTGGCCGCCCGCACCGACACCGCCACCGACGACATCCTCACTCTCCTGCCACATTTGCGTACGCGGCTGCGGCACCGACCTTCGCAGCTGTCCGGCGGCGAGCAGCAGATGCTGGCCATCGCACGGGCCCTGGTCCGTCAGCCGCGGCTCCTGCTGCTCGACGAGCCTGCCGAGGGCCTGGCCACCGCTGTCGCCGCAGACCTAGCTCGCGTCATCGGCGACTTCGCAGCCACCGGCGGCACCGCGCTGATCAGCGAACACCATGCCGGCGCCACCACGTGGCGACACCTGCACCGCTACCACCTTCACCGCGGCGAGTTGATCGCCGCTGCGGCCTCACACGCCAACGGAGCACCGTCATGACTTGCCAACTCGAGTTGGTCACTCCACCCATCGGCACCACCGCGCCATGCAGAAAATGCGACCAGCAGGTCACCTGGGACGAACTCGACGGCTGGGTGCACCATGTCGACCTGGCCCGCCTACTCGCCGGCGCCACGATGCCACCCACTGCGGACCACGCAGCCGACGCTGACTGGACGCGGCGATGAACTCCCATCCCACACCGGCTCAGCGGCCCCGTGCTGCCGACGCCGGACTGACCTCCCGAGGACTGAGGGGGCTCGGGAGCCGCACCGGCCGGGCCGGAAGTTTGCAGCAGCGCGAAGGACACCCACGCAGCAGCGCGCGAACACACCGGCCCGGCCGGAACCGGCCCGGCTCGCCCACCGCCGCCATCTTCCGGAGGCCAGCATGAACGCCACGACCAAGCTGCCATCACGGCAGGTCCTGGACCGGCTGAAATGTGCCCGCTGTCGCCGACGCCTGATTCCCGAGCAGCTCCCAGACAGCTCCCGGATCTACCAGTGCAGCGACCAGTGCCGCCGTGTACCCGTCGACGGGGCATGGCTGGAGAACCAGATCGCCCAGGCCATCGGTGGCAGAGTGCCCGAAGCAATGATCCCCTACGTCATTGGTGCATTCATCATCGCCGATCAGATCCCAGGTGGAGTACGAGTTTGGTGGATACCGCACTTCCCCGCCAAGCCACAGCCGAGCACCAGCAGCCGCCCGGCCACGATGTTCGTCGCCGCCAACGCACAACTCGCCGCCGGGACACCAGCACGAGCGGTTGAGGCGAAGCCATGATCAGCGACTCGTTGGGCATCACTCGCCACCAGCAGACACGGATCGAAAGGTCGGCGGCTGCGGCACCGACCAGCAAAAGGTGAGGAACCGATGAACGAACTCCCGACACCCGCTGACTTCCACCGCAGCGGCAGCCACCCCGACACCGGCGACGCGTTCGGACAGGCGCTGCTGGCCGCAGTCAACAGCGTCGGCCTGCCTACCGTTGCCTACGTCATCACCGAGCGAGACGACGGCTTCGTATCGGTACGCGACGCCTGCCACTTCTTCGCACCCATCGGAGGCGACGACACCGAGAACGAGGTCCTGGGCCTGGCCCGTGGCCGCGTGCTGGATGCCGGCTGTGGGGCAGGCCGACACGCGAAGCATCTGACCAGCCGTGGCGTGAACGTACTGGGGATGGACGCGTCCGCCGGGGCGGTCGAGGTCTGCCGCCGCCGCTGCGTGACCGCAGTCCTCGGCAGCATCTACGACCCGCCTCCGCTGGGCCGATTCGACACGATCCTGCTGCTCGGCGGAAACCTCGGTCTGCTGGGGTCACCGCAGCTCGCCCCGCGAATGCTGGCCAGTCTCTCCAGCCTGGCCGCAGACGGAGCGCAGATCCTCGCCGAGGGATTCGACCCGACGATCACCGAAGACCCCGACTACCTCGCCTACCAGCGGCACAACACAGCCGTTGGCCTGCAACCCGGCGAGATCGGCACCCGCATCCGCTACCGCGGTACGGCGACCGCCCCCACCACGCTCTGGTACATGCCCGCACGGGAGCTGCCCAGCGTGCTGGAAGGCAGCGGATGAGCATCGGCCGCCTGTGGCCCCAGCTGGACGGCCCGTCGTACTGGGTGCAGCTATGTCGATCATCCGGCAGTGACGGAGCACTGCCGGACGGCGGCAAGGAGTCCGGCCGGTGAGCCCCACGGCACCCGCGAGACGACGTGGACGGCAGCCGCCCCTGGCGGGATCCGGCACGGCCGTCACCGCAGCGACCATCCTGGCAGTAGCGCCGACCAGCTCCGTGGGAGTCGTTCCGCTCGCCTCCAACCTCGGCAACCACGTCAAACGACCGGCTTGGCGGTGTGCCGGTGTCGGACCTGGTCAGGTACCGATCAGGCAAGCGGCGTGGCGCCACCACCCGGACCCCGAGCAGCGCCCGTCTCACGAGCTGAGGCTCCGAGGCGCTGACCCATCGACCCCGGCCCAGCACGGGGACCTGCCGATCCGGCACAAGCGCGCTGGGCCGGTTGGCCCCATCCATCCCGCCGTCTCCGGAGGCTCCAACCCCCGAAACTAGGACAACAGATGGTCATGGCAACACAGACGTCGTCAGAGGCGTCTTCGTCTGACGCCGCAGTTCTTTCGCGCAAGCGCGGCGGCCGGCTGCTGGCACTTGGAACCGTGCTTGCGATCGTAGGCGCCGCCAGCCTCTACCTGGTCGTCCACATCGGCCGCAACCACGGGCCCGTGCTGCAGATATCGTCTGCACCTTTGCCGCAGCCGACGGGAGCGCAGTCTGCCACGCTGCGGGCGACTCCCGAGCCGGTGCTGGCGGCCGCAGCCGCCGCGCTGCTGGCAAGCCCGCCAGCCGAGGCCCGGGGCCGCTACGTCCACATCGCCATCGAGACGTGGGCAAGCGAGGAAACGGACATTCGCCCGGAGCTGCGCAAGAGCTGGTTCGACCCGGCCACCCGCCGCACCTACGAGCAGATGCTACGCCTGCCCGTCGTCGGCGCGGCGAGCTTCGAGCCCGCCAAGGCGATCGGCCACACCGACTTCACCCACGGCGAGTACGCCGACGGACTCGGCACTACACCGGTCGGCAACCTGCGCCCCCCGCTTCCCGACCAGCCGGCGGCGATGCTGCTGCAGATGATGGACGACCGCGGCGGCCAGATGCCGTCCGCGACCGGCGCCGTCGAGTTCGTCTCGGGGATCTACGCCGACACCTATCCGTCGGTAGCGGTGCGAGCCGCGGCGCTCAACACCCTCGCCTCGATCGATGGGCTGATCGTCGATCCTGCCGCCAGCGACTGGCTCGGCCGACCAGGCATCTCCATCACCGGCAACAGCAGCGACGGTAATACGAGCACGGTCATCATCAACCCGGCCGATGGCATGGCGTTGGCATCGTGGACGCGGATCAGCGCCCTCAACGGCGCACCACAATTGTGGTCGCTGCACCTGACCACCACCCGCACCGACCAGCGGCCGGCGATCTCCGGCTGACCCGGCCCGCCCGCCGATTGGGCGTCAACCACACGAAAGGGCCGAGCATGGCGGAGGTCGACTATGACGCTCCACATACCAGCGGCGAGCAAGACGCCAGCCTCGAGCTGCTGCAGTGCGGCGCGACCGCGAGCTCGAACTCGCCGAGTCCGACCTCACCAACTCGGCCATGCTCGCGGCCTACGACATCCCGGAGGACGAGGATATACCTCTCCGTCCGAACTCAGGAGCGCCCATGACTACCGCCACCGACCTTCAGCCCGACCTCGACCCTGCGGAACTTCGCGAGCAGATGGTCCGAAAACTCATCGCCGACGGGCACATCACCACCGACGCCGTGGCCGCAGCGTTCCGTGCGGTGCCCAGGCACCGATTCATGCTCGACGGTGTTGAGTTGGCCATCGCCTACGACGCCGGTCAGTCGCCGGTCACCAAACGCAACGCGGCAGGGCAGGCGTTGTCGTCGGTGTCAGCACCGTGGCTGCAAGCTGTCATGATCGAGCAGGCGCGGATCCGCCCCGGCGCACGTGTCCTCGAACTCGGCTCCGGCGGCTACAACGCGGCGCTGATGGCCGAGATCGTCGGCGCGGCCGGGCGGGTCGTCAGCGTCGACATCGACGGCGAGATCATCGACCGGGCATCGCGGCGACTCGACGAGACCGGATACGGGCGCATCCGGGTGGTGCAGGCCGACGGCAACCAACCAATACCCGGAGAGGCGATCTTCGATGTTGTGCTGGTCACCGTCGGGGCGTGGGACATTCCACCCGCGTGGGTTGAGCAGCTCGCACCCGACGGCATCCTCGTCGTCCCGCTGGTCATGGGCGGCGTCACGCGGTCCATCGCCTTCCGCCGCGACGGCCACCGCCTGAGGAGTCTGAGCGCAGAGGTCTGCGGATTCGTCGCCATGCAAGGCGAGGGCCAGCACGTTCCGACCGAGATAACCCTGGCCGACCCCCAGGGCCGCACGACTCTGTCGTTCGACGGGCCACCTCCTGCCGGCCTCAACCTGACCCCCGGGCTGCTGGCTGACACGCCCGTGGAGGTGTGGTCGGGGGAGACGATCGGCAACATGATCGACTGGTCGGACATGTACCTGTGGTTCGCCTGCTACATGCCTGGCCTCTGCCACGTCACCGCACCTGACGACAGTCCGCTGCGCACGCCGGGCAAGTTCTTCTTCCCGAAGGGCAACGCCAGCCGCGACAGCCTGGCCATGTTCGTCATCCGCAACCTCGACGACGGCAGTGGTTGCGAATGGGGCGCCCGCGGCTACGGTCACCACGCCGAGCAAGCCGCAGACGAGATGGTCGGACACATCCAGCGCTGGAACCGCACCGCCGGCCCTCGCCGCAAGCCGACTTACACCTATGAACGCGGCGCCCTGTCAGCCAACCCCGCGCCCGGGACGGCGGTGCTGGTCAAGCGACACGGCTCGCTGCTCGTCCACTGGCCCACCGACACGTCAGGCTCGGCATGACGGCCGCCGAAAGTCTCACCGTCAATCGCGCCTGGCACACGTCCACTGCCGCAACGGCTCACCCCGCTCGCGTACGACGGCTTGAGGACAAAAGCCCGAGATGAAGGCTACGGGCATCCCGAGACCATTCGCTGGCCCCAACGTCGACCTGTGCGGTCACCGGGCTTTGCGGGTAGCGGTCGCGACTGCGGGCTGGCGGAGAAACCTGAGCGGCCAAAGTGTCCAGACCTGCGGACTGTACGAATGACGGACTCGCAGCTGGCGACCACGGGGGAAGCCGCCAGCTGCGAGCCTTCCAAAACCAGAATAACTTCCTGATTTGCTTTGGCGCTCACCCGTTCGACCCGGCAGGGCTTGCCAGCTGTCGATGGGACCAACCCCGTCAGCCGGTGGATTGCGTCGGACGGTGAGTGATCGGCGTTGCGGCAGGGCAGCCGTCGTCGCTGATCACGACGAATGGGGGAGGGTCATGCGGGTGCGGGGGTAGAGCTGGAGATCGGTCTTCACCTGCGGCCTCGCCAAATCGCGGACATGAGGCCGGCCAGCAGCAGGACGATCAGGCCTCCGACCAGCGGCGGAGGTGAGAGGCCGAACCAGGCGGCGCCAGCTGCAGCGGCTGCCGATGCGGTCGCCGCGACGCGACGGCCGCGGCGAGGGACAGCTGCCGTCGAAGCCTGCTCGGGGGTGTCGTAGTTGGCTGCATCGGCGGTTGCTCGGCGCCGTACGGCGATGGTGATCTCTCGGGCGGGTCGGGGTGGCATGCTCATTGCGGTCACCGACGCCCTACTGCCGTGGCGATGGCTCGGTCAAAGGGGGCCGCGAGCGCGACAACCTGCCCCGCCGACGGTGCCCACAGCGTCAGCCAAAGCAGCTGCCGGTGGGACGGGTAGCGGCGAGGTGGCGCTACCCGGGTGATCGAACTGCTCGAAGCCATTGGTCCTCCGGGATTGGCGGGTTCGCGGCGGGCCGCAGCGCGGTCGGCGGCAGACTCGTGCGCCGTGCTGCGGCCGTCGTGCGGTCGGTGGGCGTTCATCGGATCCGCACCTGGTTGATTCGCAGCCACGCGTCGAGCTCCAGCACGTAGGCGACGTGCTGTACCGCGGTCCAGTCGGACAGGTCGCCGTCGTGAAGAGCCAGGTAGGCGTCAACGGTGCGGGCCGACACCAGCTGCCAAACCGGGGATGACGGGGTGGCGATCAGGTCGCGGGCGCACTGCCACAGCGCCGCCTGATAGCCGGCGGTCATCGACGCCGGGTAGCCGGACTTGGGCCGCCGGATGATCTGTTCGGGCAAACGGTCGGCGACCGCTTGCCGCAGGATCGTCTTCTCGGCCGCGATGTCGCGGTGCCATTCGGGCGGGACCGCCCACAGGTACTCCACGAGCCGGTGGTCCAGGAACGGCACCCGGGCTTCGACGCCGGAGGCCATGCTCAACCGGTCGGTCCGGCGCAGCAGGAACGGCAGGTACAGCGACCAGGTCAGCCACATGACCTCCCGCAGCCGGCGCACCCGCTGCGGTTCACCGTCCGGGACGGGAAGCTGGTCGAGCACCTGGCGGCGCCGCTGTTCGATGTAGCGACCGGGACGGACCTGGCCGATTACGTCGCGGCGCAACAGGTGTGTCAGCGGCTGGTAGGCACCTGCCCACGGCATACCCCCAACACCTGCGCGGCCGGGCGGGGGCTGGTGAAAGGCATAGCCGCGAAATAGCTCGTCGGCGCCCTCACCGGACAGCACGACCTTGCGCTTCAACCCGACCTCGGCGAACAGCACCGCAAGGGAGACGTTGATGGCGCTGAGGCTGGGCAGGTCCATCGCGTGCAGGGTCCGGTCGTGGGCGGCCAGCAGGTCGTCGGTGCTCACCTGCACGGTCTGGTGGTCGCTGCCGATGTGCGCGGCGGCGGCGACCGCGTAAGGGTGGTCGCGGTCGCGGTGGAACGAGCTGGACGCGGTCGCGGCGCCGTGGTGCTCGATGTCGAACGTGGCGAGCAGTCCCGGATCGTCGAGCGCCACGGCGGCCAGGGCCGCTACCGCGGAGGAGTCGACGCCGCCCGAGCACAGGGCACCGATCGGCACGTCAGCCACGACGTGCTCGCGGACTGACTGTTCGAGCAGCCGGCGGACGTGGTCGACGGTGGTGAGCCGGTCGTGCTGGTGAGGGGCGGTGCCCAGCTGCCAGTACCGGCGCCGGTGGACGCCGTTGCGGTCGTAACGCAGCAGGGTGCCCGGCGCCAACTCCTCGATACCTCGTAGGACGGCGTGGTCGGGGGAGGTCATCGGCACCATCGCGAGCAGCTGCCCGAGGCCGTCGGCGTCGACCTCGGCGGTGATGCCCGGATGGGCGAGCAGGGCTTTGATCTCCGAGCCGAACAGCAGCTCCGTCGGGGTCTGGGCGATGTAGAGCGGCTTGATGCCGACCCGGTCGCGGACCAGCAGCAGGCTGCTGGCGTCGGTGTCCCAGATCGCGATCGCGTACATGCCGGTCAACCGGTCGACGAACTGCTCACCCCACTGCAGGTAGGCGTGCAACACCACCTCGGGGTCGCTGGCGGTGGTGAACACGTGCCCGGCGGCCTGCAGCTGGCGGCGCAGCTCCTGGTAGCCGTACAGCTCGCCGCAGTAGGCGATGGCGACCTCGCCGCCGCCGGGGCGGCGGACGACCATCGGCTGGGTGCCGGCGGCGATATCAATGACCGCTAGGCGGGTGTGGCCGAGGCAGACGTGATCGGTGCTCCAGATGCCGTGGCCGTCGGGGCCGCGGTGGTGCAGGGTGTCGGTCATCGCCGTGACGACGAGCTGGTTTCGGGTCGAGGACTGCCACCAGGCCACCAGGCCGGTGATTGCGCACATGGTCAGACTCCTGCGTTACTCGCGGAAAAGCGGGAGGGGTGCCGGCAGCCGGGTGGCTGCCGGCACCCGGGCGGTCAGCCGGCGGTCCAGCGCCAGCTGCGGGCGATGCCCATCGGCGCGGCCAGAGCCGCGGTCACGTCGTCGTCGAACTGCTCGAGCGAGATGTCCCCGACGTTGGCGAACACCCGGGCGGTGATCCCGCCGCGACGGAACACGACGCCGACGTAGCGGGCCACGCCGTCACCGCCGACGAGGGCGAAACTGAAGCCTTCGTCGACGCGGGTGCCCAGGCTGTCCTTGAGCGCGGGCAGGGTCCGGACGTCGTTCTGGTGGCGGACGCCTGCTCGACGCAGCCCATCGCGGGTCGCGGTGAACGCCGAAGCAGCGGCCGAAGGCTCCTGGCTCCAGACCGACACGGTCGTCTTGCGGCTGCCGTAGGACAGGTCGACGGTGTAGGCAGCCAGGTCCGTGGTGAACGGACCAGACACCCCCGGCGGAACCTGCACGGTGAACGGAAGCTGAGGTGCGACTGCGGCCCCCGGGTATTGCCCGGACAGTCCATCGGCGTGGAAGCGCAGACCTGCGAGCAGCTTGTCGTGCAGATCCCTGGCGGCCAGGGCGTCAGCGGTACCCGTGTCGATGTTCACGGTCAGGGTGATCGAACCCTTGACGACGACGGTCTTGACGGTGGCGTCCTGCCGGCCGTCGTTGGCGACGAAGGTGACGCCCGTGCCGCCGTCGACGGCTGCGGGCGTACTGGCCCAGCCGTGCTGAGCGGCGTTGGAGATGTTGCTCTTCAGCAACTCGCTGTCGCTGCCTGGATGGGCGGGATCGACGCGGAAACCGATCAGGACCCGAGGATCTTTTCGCAGCGTCACGCTGCCGGACAGGTAGGTGACGGTGTAGGCATCGGGGACGCGGGTGTGCTGCTCGGCGTCTTCGGCCAGCTCCCAGGCGTATGCCGGTTGCGGCGGCGAAGGAGCGGGGGCCGGTGACGGAGCCGGCTCGGGGCCGGTGGTCGAGGGCCGGTCGCATCCTGCGGCGAGCGTGACGGTGGCCAGCAGCGCGGCCAGCAGACGGGGTGCGGTTGCCGTATTCAATTGTTCTCCCCGTGGGAGGCGTGGTGCGGCTACCCGCCGTCCTCACAGACGGGTACCCGCACCGTTGGGTCTCGGGCGTCTCGTGACGGCCCGGTCGTGCGTCGTGCCGACGCCGGTTGCGCGGGACTGATCGGCGGCAGCGTCAAGGCAGAGGGCAGGTGCCCGCAGCCATTCCGGAGGTGGTCGGGGGCCGGCCAACGGGGGATGGCCGGCCCAGGCGGAGCCGGAGGCGTCGCGTGGCGCCGACCGTGCTCCGGCCCCGGACGGACCGGGTTGTCCGCTCTGTGGGGCCGTTCGATCGTCTACCACAGAACCCATATTCGTCAACACAAACTTTGTTTACTATTTATCTCGACTGGCTTACGAGACTCTGGATCGTGTCCGAGCTGCTAAATATGTTGAGTGCGCTTGTCTTTGGTCGCAAAGTTTTGCTATACAAACTTGGTTGCCCGAGGGGGCCGACGGCTGGAGGGGGATACCGATGCCCGAAATGGACGCTGCACGTGCGCCCCCGTAGCGGCAATGAGAATCCGCCGCTGGCTGACCACATAGGCGTCGCGCTCATCGCGAGCTCGCCAACCAGATGTTCGGATCGGCGCCGCTCGCTTCAGCCTCGACGCACCGCTATACCCACAAATCCTGGCATTATGGAGATTGCCTTGCATTACAAGTCCACGCTTGTGCAGCGGCTCGGCGCGCTGACCATCACGGCCGCCGTCGCCGTCTCAACCGCGGTCGCCGCCGCTGCTCCCGCGAACGCAGCCACGCCACGCTGCAACGCCGTCCACTGGCTGCACTACTACGACTACAACGGCGACGCCGGTCTGCGGTCCAAGTACCCGACGGCCGGCGCGTTCAACTACTACGTCTGGCCACCGGTCTGGCTCAGCCCGGTCGGCGACCCCACCCCCGCATGTCAGGCAGCGTCCGGCGCGCGCGGTGAGTGGGTCAAGGATCTGCAGACAGACCTCAACGTCTGCTACAGCAAGTTCACCCCGCCCGGGGATTTTCTCGGCCGAGTGAACCTCGGGTTCGCGCCCCTGGCGGTCGACGGGGTCTACGGCGCCAAGACCAAGGCGGCCGTCACCGCCGTCCAGCGCCACATCAAGATCAAAATTGATGGCTCCTACGGGCCGCAGACCGCGCTGGCGATGAAACACACCGCCATGCCGCTGGACGGCCCCAACACCAACGTTCGCTTCTGTCACACCATCTTCCCCTGATCAACGCGCGGCCGGTCCGGATCCCGGACCGGCCGCGCCATGTCCGCTCGGAGCAGCCATGACAACAGCTTCAACCAGCCACCCCGTCCCGTCTGGCCCAGTGCTGCGCCCCGCTGTGCCGCCGCCGAACCCGGCCCCCAAACCGTCCGACAGCAGGGCCGCGCTCGCCGCAGGCGCCGGCACCCTGCCTGTCTCGTCCTGCGTGAGGTGAAACCCATGACCGTGCTCGTCCTGTCCAACCACAACCCGGTCCTCGAAGACGGGCTTTACGCCGCCGGCCACGACGTCGTCGTCTGCCTTACCAAACCCAACGCCCGCACCCGCGCCCAGACCGATCCGGGCTATGAAGTCCTGGCGGTGTCGGACTGGCAGTCCTACACCGAACTCGCGCAGCTGGCCGACCACCTGCGCGGACGCATCGACCGCGTCGAAACCTGCTGGGAAGGCGCGATCATGGCCGCCGGCCTGCTGCGCGACCTGCTCGACCTGCCGGGCCTGACCCTGCACCAGTCCGCCGGGTTCCTCGACAAAGCGATCATGAAGCGGCGCCTGGCCGCCGTCGGAATCGACGTCGCCCGCCACCAGGTCATCACAGCCGTCGACCAGATCCCCGCAGCCGCCGAGCACGTCGGCGGCTGGCCCCTAGTCGTCAAACCGATGACCGGGTTCGCGTCCACCAACACCTACGTCATCGACTCACCCGACGAACTGCGCCGCCTCACCGCGGCCGGTCTGTTCGACACAGCCACACCAACCTCGGCCGCGTTCACCGCCGAGCAGGCTTTCCTCGGCCTGGCCAACCAGCGGGCCATCCTGGTCGAGGAGTACATCGACGTCGTCACCGAGTACCACGCCGACGCCATGTGGCAGGACGGCGCGGTGCAGTACCACCTGCCCGGCCGCTACAACACCCCGCCGCTGACCGGAATGGGCGCCACCCTCGGCTCCTGGCTGATCGACCCCGAGTCTGCCGACGGCAGCGCGGTCATCGAGCTCGCGACCGCGGCGGCCCAAGCGCTCGGGATGAACACCGGCTTCACCCACGCCGAGGTGTTCCACTCAGGCGACGGAAGGTGGCTGCTCGGCGAAATCGCCGCCCGCGTCGGCGGCGGCGGCATCCAGCAAACCATCGGCCACGCCCACGGCATCGACGTGCCCGCCCTCATGGCCACCGTTGCCGCAGGACAGCCTGCCACCGCGACCCCCGCCAATCGGCCGGGCGTCTACGGCTGGGCCGGCACCGCCGTACCCAACGGGACTGTACGGTCCTGCGCCGATGTCGATAGCATTCGCCGCCATCCCGCCGTTATCGATGCCACCGTCGCCGTCCGGCCCGGCATGCGCGGCGGCGCAACCAGTACCGGCCTGTGGGCAGGCCTGGCTGGAGTCGCCTACCTGCACACCGACGACACCGCAGCCATGCGCGACGCGATCGACGACATCCCTGGCATCTACGCCCTCACCATGGAAATTCAGCCATGACGGCCGTCACCGCCACCGCCCCAGCCGCCTCACACGGGTGGTGGACCAGCCGCTTCGGCCAGCTGACCGGCACCGGGTGGCGGCTGCTGGCTGGACTCGGTCTCAGCCGACTGGGCTTCGTGGTCGTCCCGTTCGCCGCGTACTGGCTGGCCAACGACCGCAACCTCAACCCCGGCCAGGTCACGCTCGTCATGACCGCCTTCGGCGCCGGATGGATGCTCGGCGTACCCACCGGCGGCGCCATGGCCGACCGCATCGGCCGCAAAAACACCATCATCACCGCCAACACCCTGTCCGCAGGAGCGTTCCTGCTCCTTGGCGCCGCACCCACCCTCATCTGGCTATGCGTAGCGGCAGCCGTCGCAGGACTGACCTTCGACCTCGCCCGACCCGCGGTACAGGCGCTGCTCACCGACTCCACCGACCCGGAATCCCGACCCAAGGTCCTGGCGCTGCTCTACTGGGTGATGAACCTTAGCCGCGCCGCGAGCTGCATTATCGGCGGCCTGCTCGCAGGCAACGACTTCCGGCTGCTGTTCGCGGCGAATGCCGTCCTCAACCTCGCGTTCGCCGTCATGGTCGCCATCGGCGTCACCGACGCGACATCCCCGGCACCGCAGCGGGGCCGCGCACCATGGCGGCAGGTCCTCACCGACCGACCCATGGCCGCCTTCACCGCCGTCACGCTGATGTTCCTCACCATCCACAGCCAGTCGATGGTGACCCTGCCGATCGTCATGGACCAGGCCGGAATCCCGCCGACCTGGTATGGCGTCATCCTCGCCGCAGACCCTATCGCCGTCGTCGTCGCCCAGCTGCTCCTGCAGCGATTGCTGGCGACTCTGCCCGCGTCGAAGGTCTGTGCTGCTGGCATCGCCGCCGTCGGGATCGGCCTACCTATTACCGCACTCGGCGAGACCGCCACCTGGTTCATCGCCACCACACCACTCTGGGTCGCTGGCGAAGTCATGTTCCTGGCCGTCGCCCCCGGCATCGTCGCAGGCCTCGCCCCACCACACCTGCGCGGCGCCTACTTCGGCACCTGGGGCACCACACTCGGTGCCGCAGCACTCGCCGGGCCCGCGCTGGCAACCGTCCTGCTGAGCCTCGGCGGCAGCACCCTGCTGTGGGGCACTTGCATGACCGGCGCCGCAGCGGCCGCACTCATCTGCCTGCGTTCCAATCCCGTTCCCGCCAGAGACCCCGCCCAGGAGCGACAGTGACTGCCCGAACCATCACCCGACGCCGAGCCCTGAAGTCGGCCACAGCCGCCCTCGCGCTAGCGGCACTTCCTCCCCGCCCAGCAGCGGCCAACCCGCCGCGTAACGATGGGCCCGCGGATCTGATCATCCACAACGGGCGCGTTCACCTCATGGACGACAGCGCAAGCACCGCACAGGCCGTCGCGATCCGCGACGGATACATCCTCGCCGTTGGCGCAAACCGCGACCTGCGCAAACTCACCGGCCCGCGTACCGAAACGATCAATGCGCACGGCGGCTCCGTCCTGCCCGGCATCAACGACGCCCACCTGCACCTGGCCGAATACGGACAGACATTCCTCAGCGTCGACGTCGACACCGACAACCTCGGCGATCTGATCGCCCGCGTCGCCGCCGCAGCGGACAGCACCCCTGCCGGGCAGTGGATACGCGGATCAGGCTGGTCCGAACTCCGGCTTCCCCGCGCGCCGACCCGTCACGACCTCGATCCGGTCACCGGAGACCGACCCACCATCCTGGTCGACTTCACCCTGCACACCACCGTCGCCAACACCGCCGCCCTACGCGCGGCAGGCGTCGACGCCAGCACACAACCGGCCGCCGGCTCCGTGATCGAACGCGACCCTGATGGCCAGCCCAACGGCCTCCTGCGCGAGGGCGCCCAAGCCTACGTTCAACGTGTATTGCCTCCGTACAGCTCCACACAGATGGCGGACGCAATCGGCAGGGCAACCGCGGTTCTCCACAGCCGCGGCATCACTTCCCTCACCGAACCCGGCATCGATCCCCCGATGGCCGACCTCTACCAACTCCTGGCCGCAGAAGGCCGACTCGCGATGCGTGTCACCGCGCTCCTTCGCGCTGGGGACTCGCCTGAGACCATGCGGCAGGCACTCGACCAGCTGCGAAGACGCCCCAGACAACCACGTGGGCGATTCCGGCTCAACGGCGTCAAGATTTTCAGTGACGGGGTGCCAACCCAGGCCAGGACAGCATGGATGCGACAGCCGTACCTCGACGGCACCAACGGAGCCCTCACGATCGCCGGTGCGAACACGAGCGAACAGATCGACAACTTGGCCACCATGATCCGCATGGCACACCTGGCCGGCGCTCAGATCGGCACCCATGCCTGCGGCGACGCGGCCATCGACGCCGTCATCGCCGCAATGAGCCGGATCCGTCCCGGCCGTCACCGCCACTACCTGATCCATGGCGATTTCGTATCCCCGCAGACCCTGCAGAGCATGGCCGCACACCACATCGCCGTCAGCATGAACGCCGAGATCAAGTACATGATCGGCAACGCGCTCGAACCGCTGCTGGGGGCGGATCGCACACGCTATCACTGGCCGTATCGCGTAGCCCAACGCGCCGGAGTCAACGTGACCAGCGGCTCGGACGCGCCGGTCACCGACCCCAACTGGCTCAGTGGGCTCGCCAGCATGGTCGCCAGAATCGATGCCGCGGGGCAGGTATCCGGACCGGACCAGCGCATCAACCTCAACTCTGCGTTACGCACCTACACCAGCGCCCCCGCCTGGCAGGACGGGAGCGACAGCTGGAAGGGCGCGCTGCGTCAAGCGATGGCCGCCGACCTCTGCATACTCGGAGCGGACCTACGCAGATCCGATCCCCACGACTACAGCAGGATCGCAGTCAGGGCCACGATCAGTGGAGGCCGAGTCGTGTACGAAGGCGGGACGGCCCAACCTCGATCGAGAGAGCAGCGACGTAGCCGCTACCTGCAACACGGCTGTCACGGGCACCAGACAAGCTGACTAGCTTGATCAGCGGCGCATGAGATCCCGGCAATCAGCCTGCCCAGGTGGCGACACTGGTTTGGTGCGGCTCGGGTTCGCCACTGCCTCCCTCATGGGCAGACGCGGCCGCCGTAGTGACTGAGGCCAGAACTCATATGGTCACATCTTGATTACATGGAGCAAGCTTTGGCGGTTGGTGGCCGAAGCCCATGAGTCTCAACCGCAGAGGCCTGCGATGCTCGCACCGGTCGGAGCATGCGCGGCATTTAGCCTGTTCAGGCGGCCGGGTCAAGCAAATGTGCTGGTGGGAGCGTCGCGGCAATAAAGATCAAGCGATCTGTCAGATCGGCGACAGATCTTGGCGGCCCGCCCCCAGAGCGAACGTTGCCGCGACTTGCCCTCGGTTACGGAGGGTAATCACAACGCGAGGGACCTGGCAGCGGGGGCACGGTGGCGTAGCCGGCAGATGAGTCGTCAAGGTGGTGGTACCACAGCGCATGGCGCCAGCGAGGTCAAGCGGTCTGGGCGTCATTTCGGCACGGCCTATCCATGAGGTGGGGAACTGCGCGTCCCTTCTGCGTGGAAGCCCCCTTAGTGCCAATGCTCAACGGACCGACTCTCTTACGGGCCCGGCGGTCGTCGAGAACGCGGGCTGGGTCAAGTCGCCCTGACAACCCCGGTGTCGGTAAAGCGCAGGTCCAATGTGCGCTGGCGCAAGGCCAGGGCGGCCGTTGGGGTTCGGCGACTGATGCTGACGGGTCGGACGGCCGTGGACCGTGGATTGGTGACCGGGCAATCGTGCAACCGAGACCGGGCGGCCTGTGTGACCGGGCAACGGTGTGACCGGTTGACCGGGCACGCGTGTGACCGGTTGACCGGGCAACGTGGTTGACCGGTTGACCGGTTGACCGGTTGACCGGGCGACGGGGGTGACAGGGTGACAGGGTGACCGTACGGCCGTACGGTCACCCTGGGGTGTGGGTGACGGTGTCGGGGTGACCGACTAGCGCGAAGCGCAGAAC
>NZ_JBEZEB010000054.1:0-57075 GCF_040648615.1 Catellatospora sp. NPDC049111
AACCGGGCCGCACCCGCATGCCGACGCAGCACCAACTCCTGCTCGACCGTCGGGTCCAGACAGAACCGGAACGTGGTGAAACGGGCCACGGCAGCACCCTGCCACACCCCACCGACAAACACTGATGACCAGGAGCTCAACTGCTTCCCCCGGATGCGTGACGGACGCCCCCGCCGATCACTTTTGAAACACGCCGTAGCCCAAGGGTTCGCCGCCGAAATACCGGTCCCGGTGGTCCTGGCAGAGCTTGCGGACGAGCTGCTCCTGCACGTCGGTGGGGGAGTCGTAGCGGACGTTGAACTGGTATTCGAACTCCGCCAGCTCGTCGAACGGCCAGACGCCGCGCACCTCGTGGGTGAAATTGCGCATGTCGGATACCTTCCAGCAGAGTTCGCCCTCGCTCAGCGTGCCGTCGAGCACGCAGGTGTACAGGTGGTCGAGGTACGCGCGGGCGCCCGACTCCTTGGTCGGCGGTGCCAGACCGGTCTCCGCCAGCGCCGCCGGCAGCAGTTCGGCGGCTTCCCGGTAGTCGTTCGCGCTCAGACCGGCGAGTTCGCGCAGCGCGGGTCCGTCGTGGCCCGCGGCCAGCCAGTCGGCCGCGAGCCACGGCAGTCTCTCGGAGGGCAGCTGCCCGTTGGCGTGGAGCGCGGCGGCGACGAAGGGGGACACGCGCGACAGGCTAGCCCTCGGTGATCGTGGGCGCATGCCGGTTTCGGCCGCTCACGGCCCGTTCGCGACCTAAAGTGATCAGGTGGTACGAGGCTCCGCGCGGGTCTGGGCGCGCGACTCGGTGGAGTTCGGCCGGGTGACCGCGTTCAGCGACGGCCTGTTCGGGATCGCGATGACCCTGCTCATCGTCGAGGTCGGCGTGCCCCGGCTGAGCGACGTCGGCAGCGTTCACGAGCTGCTGGCCAAGCTCGCCGACCTGCTGCCGGAGTTCGCCGGCTTCTTCCTGTCGTTCGCGCTGATCGGCCGGTACTGGCTGGCCCACCACAAGATGTTCAGCGTGATGCGCGGGGTCGACTACGGCCTCATCGCCCGCAACCTGCTCTACCTGGCGTTCATTGCGTTCATGCCGTTCCCGACCGCGCTGCTGGGCGACTACTTCGGCAACCCGCTGGCCGTCAGCGCGTACGCGGTGACCGGTGCGATCGTCAGCGGACTGGAGGTGGTGCTGCTGCGGTACGCCTGGAAGGCCGGCCTGCTGCGGGTGAGGGTGACCCCGGCGATCATGCGCTGGGGTTCGATCATGGCACTGTCGCCGGTCGTGGCGTTCCTGCTGTCGATCCCGGTGGCGTTCTTCGTCGGCACGGCCCTGGCCGCGGCGATGTGGCTGCTGTCGATCCCGTTCGGGATCTTCATGAGCCACCACGCCCCGGCGGGCTCGGACGTGCTGGAGTAGCTCAGCGGACCGGGGTGAGCGCGGACTCGGCCTCCGCGGGTGCGGCGGCGGGCGTGCGCTTGGCGACCCAGCGCTCGAACAGCAGCCCGAGGAACGGCGGGATCGACGCCGCGCCGCCCACGACGAGGCGGGCGAAGCTCCAGCGGTGCACGCGGGCCGTCCACACCAGGGTCACCAGGTAGAAGACGAACATCGCGCCGTGCACCCGGCCGAAGACGAACACACCGATGTCGTTCTTGACCACGATGTACTTGAAGAACATGCCGATGAGCAGGCCGACCCAGGAGAAGGTCTCGGCGATGGCGGCGTAGCGGAACCAGCGGCCTGCGGTGCTCGACATGAAATCTCCAGGAGGTCGGCGGTGACGGAGTCGATCATAGGGCCGCGCCGACACCCGGGTCCGGGCTCGCCACGCTGCTGTGATCGGCGTGACCCTAACGGTCGATCCACGAAGCAACCTGGCAGAGGTGTGAAAACCGGCTGAAGGTCCGTCTCCAGGTGAGGGTCCGCTGGTCGGTGGGGTGTTCGAAACATGGCATTGACTCGATGGCTGGCGAGTTCTAATTTGAACATGTGTTCAGAACAGATGTTCAGAATCATGGTGCGCCCGTGGGCTTCTCCCGGACGCCGCCCCTCGCCCGGTCCCGTGACCTGCCCCGCCGCTGCGACGTCGCGGTGCTCGGCGGCGGACTCGCGGGGCTCGCCACGGCGCTGCGGCTGCAGGCGGCGGGCCTGTCCACGATCGTCTTCGAGGCGCACGGCCACGCCGGCGGCTGCGCGGGCTACTTCCGCCACCGCGGCTTCTCCTTCGACGTGGGCGCGACGACTCTGGTCGACTTCGCGCCCGGTGGTGTCGGCGACGAGCTGCTCACCACGACCGGCGCGCCCGCGCTCGACGCCGAGCGGCTGCCTGGATACGTGGCCTGGCTACCTGACCGGGTCGTCACGCTGCACCGGGAACAGGCCCGCTGGCACGCCGAACGGCTGCGCACCCTAGGCGACACCCGTGCGCACCGGCGCTTCTGGGCCGAGCTGGACCGGCTCGCCGAGGTGTTCTGGGCGGCCAGCCGGTCCGGCATCCGGCTGCCGATCCGCACGCCCGCCGACGCGCTGCACGATCTGCGCGCGGTCGGGCTGCGGCACCTGCTGCTGGTCCGCCACCTCGGCCGGACCATGGGCGGCGCGCTGCGGGCACACGGGCTGCGCGGCCAGGACTCGCTGGTATCGCTGCTCGGCATGCTGGTCGAGGACACCGTGCACAGCACCGTCGACCGCGCCCCGCTGATCAACGCGGCGCTCGGCGTGACCATCCGCGGGGCGGGGCTCACCCGCCACCGCGGCGGCATGCACGGGTTCTGGCGGGTGCTCGTCGGGCACTACCGCGCGCTCGGCGGCGACCTGCGCACCGGTTGCCGCGTTGAGCGCGTGACCCCCCGCGCCGGACAGCAGCAGGGCAGCCTCCTAGGACGGCGTAGAGGTGGTGACGCCGGCGGCTACACGGTGCACACCGCGCGCGGCGACGTCGAGGCCGCCGCCGTGGTGAGCGCCCTGCCCGCACCCGTCACGGCGCAGGTGGCGGCCGGCACGCCGGTCGCGGCGGGGCTGCGGCCGTACCTGGAGCGCGACGAGCCCGACCTGGGCGGGGCGGTGGTGGTGTTCCTGGGCGTGCCCGAACACGAGGTCGCCGAGCAGGAGTTCACCCACCACCAGCTGATGCAGGACTACGCGCGGCCGCTCGGGGAGGGCAACAACATGTTCGTGTCCGTGTCCTCGCCCGGCGACGAGGTCAGCGCGCCGCCCGGCCACCGCGCAGTCATGATCTCCACGCACACCGAGCTGGCCGGGTGGCAGGGGCTGTCCGAACCGGAGTACGCGGCGCGCAAGCAGGAGATCGGGCAGCGCCTGCTCGAACACGCGCGGCGGGTCTACCCGCGGCTGGGGGAGCAGGCCGTGGTCCGGCAGGTCGGCACACCGCGCAGCTACGAACGGTTCACCTGGCGGCCCCGGGGGGCGGTCGGCGGGGTGCGACAGACACTGCGCAACTCCAACCAGTTCGCCGTGCCGCACCGCACCGCGCTGCCCGGGTTCTGGCAGGTCGGCGACACCACGTGGCCGGGGCTGGGCACCGTGGCGTGCGTGCTGGGCAGCCGCCTGGTCGCCGAGGACGTGCTGTGCTCGACCGGGGTGCGGGCATGAGCGCGAAGCTGCCGAGCCTGAGCGAGGTCGGCACGGACCTGCTGGCCGTGTCGCGGTGGCGCACCCGGGTCGCGCTCGTGCGGCCGTACGCGATGATCGGGGTCTTCGCGCTGGTCGCGTGGGCCGGCTGGTGGTGGCTGACGCCGCTGGTGGTGTTCGGGGTGTTCGTGTCGGTGGTGACCGTGACGCACGACGTGGTGCACCGCGCCCTGGGCCTGTCCGCGCGGCAGACCGAGTGGGCGCTGTTCTTCACCGGGCTGGTGCTGCTGGAGAGCGGGCACGCGTACCGGTCCACCCACCTGCAGCACCACCGGCTGTTTCCGAGCGACGAGGACCCCGAGGGCTACCCGGCGAACCTGTCACTGCTCGGGGCCGTCCTGTACGGACCGGTGTTCCTGGCCCGGCTGTGGTGGTGGTCGTGGCGGCGGGCCCGTGGCGACCGGAGGCTGCGGACGTGGCTGCTGGCCGAGGCGGCGATGCCGTTCGCCGCGCTGACCGGGGGAGTGCTGCTGTGGCCGGTGACCCCGGCACTGCTGGTGTACGCAGTGATGGCGATCGCCGGGAGCTGGGTCTACCCGCTGCTCACCGTCTACCTGCCGCACCACGACTACGGCGACGAGCCGCTCACGCAGACGCGTACGCTGCGCGGGAGGGTCATCCCCGCGATCTTCCTCGAGCTGACCTACCACCTGGAGCATCACCTGTACCCGCAGATCCCCAGCCACCGCCTGCCCGAGCTGGCCCGCCGCCTCGACCCGCACCTGTCCGCGGCGGGCGTGCGACCGGTCCGGGTCATCTGATGCCGCCTCGCGCCGACACCCGGACGCGGGTGCTGCACGCGGCCGCCCGCACCCTCGCCGACGAGGGGTACGGCCGCTGCACCGCCCGCGCCGTCGCCAAGACCGGCGGGTTCGCGCCCGGCGTCATCTACTACCACTTCACCGACATGGACGACCTGTTCGTCGCCACGTCGCAGTTCACCAGCGAGGCCCGGCTGGCCCGCTACCGGGCCGAACTCGACGGGGTCACCACGGCCACGGACACCCTGGCCCGGCTGCGCCGCCTGTACGACGAGGACGGCGCGGCGGGGCACATCGCCGCGGTGCAGGAGCTGGTCGCCGCGGCCAACGCCAACGCCCGGCTGGCCGAGCAGGTGAAGGTGCAGACCGCGGTGTGGCAGGACTTCGCGGCCGGGGTCATCGAGCGCCTGCTCGCGGGCACGCCGCTGGCCGAGCTGATCCCGGTGCGCGAGGTCGCCACCGCCGCGGTCGCCCTCTACCTCGGCATGGAGATGCTGTCGCATCTGGACGCCCACCGGCTCGGCCCGGACGCCCTGTTCGACGCGGCGGAACGCTTCGCCCCGCTGGTCGACGCGTGGCGGCTCAGCCTGGCCGAACCGGACGGATCGGCCTGACGGCGGCCGCCCGGGGGAGCACTGCTCGGCGATCTCGCGAGATGATCTGCGCCGACCGGTAACCCGAGCGCGACAGGTGGACATTCCCGGGTATGGAACCAGACAACGCGGCCGCCAGAGAGCGCTTCGAAGAGCTGTTCGACGCCCATTACGCGGAGCTGACGCGTTTCGCCACCCGTCGGGTGGGCCCCGACGCGGCCGGGGACGTCGTCTCCGGCACGTTCCTCGTCGCCTGGCGGCGCTTCGCGCAAGTGCCCGCCGAACACCCCCGGGCCTGGCTGTACGCCACCGCGCGGCACGTGATCGCCAACGAGCTGCGGGCCCGCGCCCGCCGGGAGCGGCTGTCCGCCAAGGCGGCCGTCGACGCGGACGCCACCGTGGCCGACCACGCCGGGCAGGTCGGCGAGCACCTGCGAGTGCGCGCCGTGCTCGCCGGGCTCTCCGAGGCCGATCAGGAGGTCCTGCGCCTGACCGAGTGGGAGGGCCTGGACGTGGCCGAGGTCGCCCTCGTGCTGGGCTGCGGCCGGACCGCGGTGAAGGTGCGCCTGCACCGTGCCCGCAAGCGCTTCGCGGCCCGGCTGCTGGCCACGGAGGAACCCGCCGCCCAGGCGACATCCCGCCCGCCCATGCCGTCGATCGTCGCCGAAGGGAGCACCAGCTCATGAACGACCGCAACAGCACCGCCCTGGCCCGGCTGAGGGCCGCCGACCCGGCCCTGCCCGCACCCGACCCGCACGACCCCTACGCCCGCGCCATGCTCGACCGGGTGCTGGCCACCCAGGACAGCCCGCCCGTCCGGCCGCGCCCGGCCCGCCGCCGCCTCGCGACGGCGCTGGCCGGGACCGTCGTGGTCGCGGCGGCCGGGGTGCTGGCGGTGGCCGAGCCGTGGGCCGCGCCCGCGTACTCGGTCGGGGTGAACGCCGACGGGTCGGTGGTGGTGAGCTTCCGGGCCGACGAGCTGACGGACCCGGCACAGCTGAACGCCGAGCTGGCGCAGGCCGGGGCGCGGACCGTGGTGATGGGGATGCTGCCCGCCGACCAGTGCGCCGAGCAGCCGCCGGTAGATACGACGTACGAGTTTCCGCTGCCGGGGACTCCGGCGCACGCCACGTCCCCGATCGACTACCAGCTGCGCGACGAGGGCGTGTACGTCGTCATCCGTCCGCAGCACATCCCGGCCGCGGACCAGCTGGTCATCGGCTACGCCATCGATGAGCAGGCACACAGCACGATGGTGCGCCCGTGGGTCGTCGTGACGGTGCCGCGGTGCCTGGCCCGTCCGACGCCGCCGGGCGGCACTGCGAACTGACCGTCGCCGGCCGTCGTGATCCCGCGCTCCGGACCGGCCGCGGGGTCACGACGCGAGTCCGCGCGGATTGCGTCCGATCGGGAGTCCCGCCAGGCTTGGGGGCATGGCGATCCACGGGGGACGGCGATGACGCCGCCGGTGCGCAGGCTCGGCCGGATCTACGCGGCGCTGCGCGCCTGTGACGAGGGTGTGCTGTTCTTCCCCGTGTACACGCTGCTGATGGCCGATGCGGGCCTGTCCACCGCGGAGCTGACCTCGCTGCTGGTGATCTGGAGCGCGGTCGCGTTCGCCCTGGAGGTGCCGTCGGGGGCGTGGGCGGACACGTACTCCCGCCGCAGGCTGCTGGCCGTCGGGGCGCTGCTGCGCGGGGCCGGGTTCGCGACCTGGTTCCTGTGGCCGACGTACGCCGGGTTCGCGGCCGGGTTCGTGCTGTGGGGAGTGCGCAGCGCGATCAGCTCCGGGACCAAGGAGGCGCTGCTCTACGACGAGCTGGCGGCCGAGGGCGCGACGGACCGCTACACCGCGCTCGCGGGGCGGGCCGCGACGGTGGCGATGGTGTCGATGCTGGCCGCCAGCGCGCTGGCCGCCCCGGCGTACGCCCTCGGCGGTTTCGGGCTGATCGCAGCGGGCAGCGTGCTGGCCTGCCTGGGCAGTGCGGCGGCCGCCCTTGCCCTGCCCGAGCGGCCCCGGGCCCGCCGCGAGTCGGTCCGCGGGTGGACCTACCTGCGTAATCTCCGGGACGGCCTGGCCGAGGTGCGCACGGACCGGCGGGTATGGCACGCGGTGCTGATCGCCGCTGCCGTGCCGAGCCTGAGCGCGCTCGACGAGTACGGGCCGCTGCTCGTACGTGACCTGGGCGTGGCGACCGCCGGGGTGCCGCTGGTCATCGCGGCGCTGATCGCGGCGATGGCGCTGGGCAGCCTGCTGGCCGAGCGCTGGCGGGCGACGCCGCTCGCGACCGGGCTGACGATCGCGGTCGCCGGTGCGGCGCTGGCGGTCGGGGCACTGGCCGGGGGAGTGGCGGGGCTGGTGCCGATCGCGGTCTGCTTCGGACTGCTGCAGCTGACCCGGGTGCTGACCGAGGCGCGGCTGCAGCACACGATGAGCGGGCACACCCGGGCCACCGTGCTGTCGGTGTCGGGGTTCGGCGCGGAACTGGGCGCGCTGGCCGTGTACGGGGCGTTCGGGTTCGGCTCGCTGTGGCTGGGCATCGCGCCGCTGGCGGCGCTGTTCGCCGTGCCGATCGTGCTGGTCGGGCTGGCCGCGGTGCGCTGGCTGCCCGGCGACCCCGCGCCGGAGGTCGCCGCCGAACCCGCCTGAACGGCAGCCCTTGGCGTCGGGCCGATTCCGGCACCGCCGGGAGTGGTGTCTCGGCGTGCGTTCACATCTATTTTGATGTGCCCACATCAAAATAGATGTGAACTCCGACGCCGGGACCTGTCCGCGCACGGGTGGGATCTTCGATCACCGTCCACCGGCGATTCGCCGCGCGGCCATATGCGACGGCCCTCGGGGCGCATAGCATCTGCATCCATCTATCGATACGGATGCAGGGAGAGCACTCATGCTCGACAGGTTCAGGACCACCGGGCGATCCCTCGTGGTGGCTGTGCTGACGGCCGCGCTAACGACCGCGGGGCTGGCCGTTCCGGCGCCCGCCGCCGCGGCGGTGACCCGGGCGCAACTGGCGTTACGCTGGGCGCCGATCCACTACCAGGACGTCGACGCCACCGGCAGCCACGCGCTGAGCGGCAGGTCGGACTACATCACGAAGGTCGACTTCGACGGCGACCTCAACGGCCGCAACAACTGGGACCGCACCGGCCAGGCCGGGGTGTCTCTGGCCGCGCACGCCTACTACTCGGTCGTGGAGACCAGCACCCACTGGTACCTGACCTACCTGTTCTTCCACCCGCGTGACTGGACCGACCACCCGTTCTTCGAGACCGAGCACGAGAACGACGGTGAGGGCGTGCTGCTGGTCGTCGAGCGCGACGGCTCCGACTACGGGGTGCTGCGCGCGGCGGTCACGGTCGCGCACACCGACTTCTTCTCGTACACCCCGTCCGGCAGCACCTGGTCAAGCGGCCGGGAGAGCGTCGACGGCACCCTGCAGCTGCAGTCCTCGCCGCACGACGGCTTCGCGCACCCGGTCACCGCGCAGGAGGCCAAGGGCCACGGCCTGAAGGCGTACCCGCAGTACAACATCAACGGCGACGGCATCGTGTACTACCCGTCCACCGTCGCCGAGACGCCGAGCAGCGGCGACGACCGCGACGTGCGATACCAGCTGATCGACATCTTCGCCGCGGGCGGGCTGTGGGCGCAGCGCGCCAACGCCGGCCTGTTCGCGAGCGCGGGGACGTTCGCCGGGGACGACTCCGGCGACTGCGGCGCGGGCACCTACGACTGCACCACCAACTCGGCCAACGCGCCGTGGGGCTGGGACGACGGCAACGACCTGCCGGGCCGCGGCCAGCTCGCGACCGACCCGGCCAAGCTCGCCGTGGAGTACTTCACCATCCCCGGCGCCCTCTCCCGCACCTACACGTCCAACCCCTACCAGTCCTGATGCAAGGAAGGGCACCTTCACATCGCCATGCGTTGTGCAAGGTGCCCTTCCCATCACTTCGGCAGGATGCCCTGCAGGAAGCGGGGCAGGCCGTAGTCGAAGACGGCGTCGAGGGCGAGTTCGAAGTCGGGGATCTCGGCGACGCGGCCCACCATCGGGAAGCGGCCGGAGCCGACCAGGTCGTCGAAGGCCTGGCCCTGGCGGTCCATCCACTCGTCACTGGTCATGCCGGTGTGCTGGGCGGCCTGCGCCTCGGTGGCGAAGCCCATGGCCAGGCCGCGGACGAACGCGAACACGGCCAGATGGATGTGCATCATCTCGGTGACCGAAAGGCCGAGCGGGGCGAGCGCGGCGAGCGCGAACTCGGTGTACTTGATGCCGTGCGGCGCCAGCTCCGGCCTGGTGATCGACATCGCCGGGGCGAGCCAGTGGTGCCGGCGGAAGATGCCCCACAGCCGGCGGTTGACCAGGGTGAGCTGCGC
Organism: Catellatospora sp. NPDC049111; assembly: GCF_040648615.1. NCBI lineage: Bacteria > Bacillati > Actinomycetota > Actinomycetes > Micromonosporales > Micromonosporaceae > Catellatospora > Catellatospora sp. NPDC049111. The sequence goes on from NZ_JBEZEB010000054.1 coordinate 9,376, forward strand.
GTGCACACCCTTGGGGGGTACGGCTGGCAGCGGCGCTTCGGCGAACGCGGCGTCGATCATCAACCGGACGAGGTCGTCCTTGCCGCGCACGAAGCGGTAGAGGCTCATCGTGGCCAGCCCGAACTCGGTCGCCAGCCGGCGCATGGACACCGCCTCCAGGCCTTCGGCGTCGGCCAGCGCCATCGCGTGGCGCACCACCTGTTCGCGGGTCGGTTCGGCGGCGGCCGGGCGCGGGCGGCGGTCGCGCCGGGCGGGTTCGGCGGGCTCGTCGCGGTCGGCGACCACGGTGCCGACCCCGCGCACCGCTTCGACCAGCCCTTCGGCGCGCAGCGTGGCCAGCACCTTGGTCGCGGTGGCGATCGCCACGCCCCACTCGGCGGTGATCTGGCGGGCCGAGGGGATCCGGTCGCCGGGGCGCAGCTGCCCCCCGTCGATCTGGGCCCGGATCTGCCCGACGATCTGCCGGAACGGCGCTTCGGTGCTCACGCGTACTAGTACACCAGGTCCGTCTTCGCGGGCGCTCACCGCGCCCACCTCGCCCGGTGTACTAGGTCGTGTACTAGTACACTGATAGCCTTGTTGCAGCTCAAGGGCCCGCCTCTCTACGGTGTTTTCGACGGCGCGTACAGCGTACACAGAGACTGGGGAGAGACCGATGAGGAAGAACACCGTACTGATCTCGGGTGCGAGCATCGCCGGACCGGCGCTGGCGTACTGGCTGCACCGGCACGGCTTCGCGGTGACCGTGGTGGAACGCGCGCCCGGCATCCGGCCCGGCGGGCACGCGGTCGACATCCGCGGCGTCGCCAAGGACGTCTGCGCGCGGATGGGCGTCATGCCCGCGATCACCCGCGCCCGGGTGCACGAGGAGGGCTTCGCCTGGGTCGACGCGAACGGCCGCCGGACCTCCGAGATGCCCGCGACGCTGGCGGGCGGCGAAGGCATCGTCGCCGAGTACGAGATCCTGCGCGGCGACCTGGCCGACATCCTCCACGACCTGACCAAGAGCGACGTCGAGTACCGCTTCGGCGACCGGATCACCGCGCTGGCCGACGGCGCGGACGGCGTCAAGGTCGAGTTCCGCAGCGGCCGCGCCGAGGTCTACGACCTGGTCGTCGGGGCCGACGGGGTGCACTCCGGGGTCCGCGGGCTGGCCTTCGGGCCGGAGCAGCGGTTCATCAAGCAGCTCGGCGCCTACACCGCGTACTTCACCATGCCCGCGCAGCCCGACCTCGACCCGCACTGGTTCCTCATGCACGGCATCCCGGGCGGGCGCTGCGCGGGCATCCGGCCGGAGAACGAGCACACCGCCAAGGCGATGCTGACCTTCCGCTCGGCCGGGCACGTCGTCGACCCGCGCGACGTGCAGGCGCAGAAGCGACTGCTGGCCCAGGTGTACGCGGGCGACGGCTGGCGCGTGCCGGTCATGCTTGACGCGATGTGGGACGCCCCGGACTTCTACTTCGACGTCGTCGGCCAGGTCCACCTGCCGCACTGGACCTCCGGCCGGGTCGCGCTGCTGGGCGACGCGGGCTACTGTGCCTCACCGATCAGCGGCCTGGGCACCAGTCTGTCCCTGGTCGGCGCGTACGTGCTCGCCGGCGAGCTGGCCGCGGCGGGCGGCGAGCACGTGCCCGCGTTCGCCGCGTACGAGGAGCAGATGCGCGGTTATGTCGAGCAGTGCCAGAAGCTGCCGCCCGGCGGGGTCAGCGGCATGCTGCCGATGTCGGCGGCCGCGATCCGGCTGCGCGACGTCAGCACCCGGGTGATGACCCGCCGGCCGTTCTCCCGGCTGCTGCAGATCCAGGCCGGCAAGGCCGACGCGATCACGCTGAAGGCCTACTGACACCGGTCGTCCCGGGAGCCCGCGCGGCTCCCGGGACGACGGCGTTCGGTGAGGACACGGCCCAGGTTCAGGTCAGCGCGGCTCTCCGCCGGAGACGCTGCTGCCCCGCGATCCGCCGGCCGCCCCGTGGCGGGACCTGATCGCCTTCTGCAGGTCCGCCAGCTGCCGGGACAGCCGGACGAGCTCCGCGATGAGGTGTCTGCCCCGCTGACGCAGGACGGCGATGTCGCCGTCGAAGTCGGCCGTGCCGGCCCGCCGCGACGTGTCGTTCCAGTTCGGCTTGTCGGCCCAGCTCATCTCGTGCTCCTCTCCATCGGGTCGCACCTACCCCGTCGCGGACGTCCGAAACAGCCTGTTTCCGTGCGATCGGGGAAACCCTCGGTGACGCCGGTCAGGAGGCGGGCGGTCCGAGCACGAGCGGGGCGCTCAGCGGGGCGGCGAGGCTCGCGTCGGCGACGACGGTCCCGTCGGGGCGCAGCGTCAGCACGCCGTCGTCGAACTTGGCCAGCAGCGTGTCGGCCGTGGCCCAGACCGCCGGGTAAGGGAACGGCCTGGCCTCGCCGGTGGTCGTGTCGACCAGCACCTGGTCGCCTTCCTTGAGGATGTCGGGGTTGGCGACGATCTGCCGCCCGTCCGGTGACCAGGCGAACGGACTCTGCGGCATCGCCTTGACCGGCAGCGACCGGGTCGGCTCGCCGGTCCCGGCGTCGAACAGCTGCACGCTGCGTACCAGCTCGGCGGCCTCGCCCTGCGAGCGGTCCGGGATCGCCATGGCGACCTCCTTGCCGTCGCGGGTGAAGACGAAGGCGCAGTTGCTGCAGTCGTACTTGGTGCGGTCGAGCCAGTGTTCGGTGAACTTCCCGGTGGCCGCGTCGATCACGGCGAAGCCCACCGCGTACGGGTCCTTGCGGTTGATCGTGGCGACGAGTCTGGCCCCGTCGGCCGACCAGGGATCGACGGGTGAGCCCAGCCGCACCACCCGGTCGACCTTGGTCGTCTTGCCTCCCGCGACCTCGACGATGCTCAGCTGCCCGCTGTCGGTGGCATACCGGCTGCCGGTCGGGTCGATTACGCCACCGCGCGGCATGGTCAGTGCGACGTAGGCGTTGCGGGTGCGGTCGAGCACCCGGTCACCCGCGGCGACGACCTGCCAGCCACCCGCGAGCTGCTGCGGCGTCTCGCCCAGGGTGGACAGCGACGGGGTCGGCCCGGCCGGTGCGGGCGTCGCGCCCGGGGGCGGCGCGCCGCAGCCGGACAGTGCTGTCGCGGCGGCGGCCGCCGACAGCAGTGCGCCGATGATCGTCTTGCGCCCGGTGTGCCGTGGTCGGCTGGTCATGCGACTTCCTTCGTGGTCGGGACGGCTCGCGCCCACTGCTCCGATGGGGACGGTGCAGACCGCCTGCGCAGTCCGACCCCGTGTCGTGGGCCAGGATAGGGCGACCTCGATCACGCCGCAGCCCGTCGACGCCTGCGCTGCGCCTCCGGGTTGGCGCCACACGATCGACGTTGGCCTATCTCATCGACTAATTCGCGATCAAAGTCGATGTGATAGGCCAACGTCGATCAAAAGCGGGTGGTCGCGAGCGCGCAGGGTCAGCGGCGGTCGTAGAGGAAGCCGCGCAGGATCTGGCTCAGCCAGGGCATGACCAGATACGTCAGGATCGGCGCCAGCAGCATCGGCAGGATCGCGGCACGCACCACCATCGGCAACGGCAGCTCGCTCAGATGCTCCGCGCCGAGCAGCTGGAAGACCAGCACGCACGGGTACACCCCGAGGAACGACACGATCGCCATCTTCCACCGCGGCGGGGGCAGCACCGGCCGGCCCGGCAGACTGAACCAGGTCTCCATGCCCGTGGTGGTCTCCCGGGGCTCGGCCTCCTCGGCGATGCCGGCCAGATGGCGCACGACCACCTCCCGCTCCGGCGAGGTCAGCCACCGACTCAAGTCCCGGCCGTTGCGAAAGCGCAGCACGCAGTGGTAGATCGGCTTGTCGCCGGGCCGGGTCTCCCGCGGGCGCAGCCAGGTCACGCCCTGGTGCCCGGGGAAACGCGAGGACGCCGCGTTGACCTCCTCCAGCCAGCGTTCGAAGTCCGGCTCCCGGCCGGGCACCACAGCCCAGGTGAACAGCACCGAGACGGGTTCGTCGTCGGGTACGGGAGCGGGCTCGGTCACCGGCGGCCCTCGGCTACAGCAGGTCTTCGACGGTGATGGGCAGCCGGTGGTGCCGGCGGCCGGTGGCGTGCCAGATCGCGTTGGCGATCGCGGCGGCGGTGCCGACCATGCCGACCTCGCCGACGCCCTTGACACCCAGCGGGTTCACCACTGTGTCCGTGGTCTCGATCGTCTCGATGCGCACGTCGGGGGCGTCGGCGTTGACCGGGACCAGGTACTCGCCGAGGCTGGCGTTGGCCCAGCGGCCGTCCGGGCCCATGATCGTGCCCTCCAGCAGGGCGTGGCTCATGCCCCACAGCATGCCGCCCATCAGCTGGCTGTGCGCGGTCTTGCGGTTGAGCACGCGACCAGGGTCGAACACCCCGATCAGCTGCCGCACCCGGCACAGGCCGAGCTCGGGGTCGACCGCCACCTGCGCGAACTGCGCGCCGAAGGTCATCGTGCCGTACGGGGTGTCCATGCCGGGCGGGTTCCACGTGCCCAGCGCCTCCGCGTCGGCCATGAACGAGCGCTGCAGCAGCTCGGCGTAGGTCTCGCCGATGCCGGGCCGGTCCCGCAGCGCCATCCGGCCGTCGCCGACCACGACCTGCCTCGGGTCGGCGCCGTGCAGCGGCGAGCGCTCGTCGGCGACGGCCTGGGCGATGAGCTGGTCGCGTAGCGCGGTCGCGGCGATGTGCACGGCGGCGCTGACCATGCCGGCCCCCGCCGAGCCGACGGCGGCGGCGGTGTTGGGCAGGTCGCTGTCGCCGTACTGGACCCGTACCCGCTCCAGCGGCAGGCCCAGGCCGTCGGCGGCGACCTGGGTCATCGCGGTCGCCGAGCCGGTGCCGAAGTCGGCGAAGCTGGACTGCACCACGGCGCTGCCGTCGGCGAAGATGCGGGCACGGGCGCGCTGCGGGCCGCCGGGCGGCGTCACCGGGTACGCGGAGCTGGCCATGCCCCAGCCGAGCAGCCAGTTCCCGTCGCGTGTCGTGCCCGGCCGCGGGTCGCGTTCGGACCAGCGGGCCAGCTCCGCGCCGCGCCGGTAGCAGTCGCGCAGGCCCTTGCTCGACCACGGGTGCCCGGTCATCGGCTCGGCCTCGGCGTAATTGCGCAGCCGCACTTCGAGGGGGTCGAGGTCGAGCTTTTCGGCCAGCTCGTCCATCGCGGTCTCCATGACGAACATGCCCGTCGCCTCACCGGGGCAGCGGGTGAACGTCGGCGTCATGGTGTTCGCTTTGATCAGGCTGTAGACGCCCTCGTAGTTCGGGCAGGCGTACATCTGCGACGCCACGCTCAGCGACGGCTCGGCCCAGTCGTCGAAGTGCGAGGTGGGGGACAGCTTGTGGTGGCGGATCGCGGTCAGCCGCCCGTCGCGGTCGGCGCCCAGCGTCAGCCGCTGCTCCTGCTCCTCGCGGTGCCCGACGGAGCTGAACATCTGCTCGCGAGACAGGGCCAGCCGCACCGGCCGGTGCACGGCCCGCGCGGCGAGCGCGGCCAGCGCCGGATGGTCCCAGATCATCGCCTTGCAGCCGAAGCTGCCGCCGACGTAGTCGGTGACCACCCGGATGTGCGACGGCATCACGTTGAGCAGCTCGGCGACGGTGTGCAGGGTCGCGTTGGGGCCCTGGGTTCCGTCGTACAGGGTGAGCCGGTCGCCCTCCCACACCGCCGTGGTCGCCGAGCACTCGATCGGGTTGTGGTGGTTGGCCGCGCAGTGGTACGTGTTCTCCACGGTCACCTGCGCACGGTCGAGGGCCGCCGCCACGTCCCCGCGGGTCGTCCGGCCGGGCATGAAGCCGGCGAAGATCCTTTCCGGCTCGTACGCCTGGTTGCGTCCCTGCTCGACGGTGGTGATCGACGCCGTCTCCTGGTAGGTCACCCGCACCAGCCGGGCCGCGTGCTCGGCCTGGTCGAGGGTCTCGGCGACGACCACGGCCAGGTGCTGCCCGGCGTAGTGGATGACCTCGTCCTGCATCGGGAAGAACGTCTGCCCGGACGCGGCTGCCCCGAACAGCGACGGCAGCAGCGGCGGCACCGAGCCGCCCTTGGGCAGGTTCAGGTGGTTCAGCACGGCGAGCACGCCCTCGGCCCGCTCCGCGTCGTACGTGTCGAGCAGCTCCACCCGGCCGCTGGGCACCCGGGAGGTGACCAGCACGGCGTGCGCCAGGCCGGGCAGCGCGACCTCCGCCGAGTAGCGGCCCGCGCCGGTGACCTTCGCGTGCCCGTCGACCCGGTCCAGCGGACGCCCGATCGCGGTGCTCATGCGGCTCCTCCTCGCGCGGTGAGGGTTTCCAGCGCCCGGACCATCGTGCGCTTGGCCAGCTCGATCTTGAAGGCGTTCATGGCCTGTGGCACCGCGTCGGCCAGCTCCGCCTCCGCGGCGCGGGTGAACGTCTCCCGGGTCGCGGGCGCGCCGCGCAGCACATGCTCGGCCCTGCGCGCCCGCCACGGCTTGGTGGCCACCCCGCCCAGCGCCAGCCGCACCTCGGCGACCGTGCCGTCGGCGACCGTGAGCGCGCAGGCCGCCGAGGCGAGCGCGAACTCGTACGACTCCCGGTCGCGCACCTTCAGGTAGAGCGAGTTGCGGGCGGCGGGCAGCGCCGGGACCTCGATCGCGGTGATCAGGTCGCCGTGGTTGAGCGGGTGCTCGCGTTCGGGGGTGTCGCCGGGCAGTAGGAAGAAGTCGTCGATCGCGACGGCGTGGTGGCCGGCGGAGTTCTGAAAGTGGATCATCGCGTCGAGTGCGACCAGCGCTACCGCCGCGTCCGACGGGTGGGTGGCGATGCAGTGCGGGCTGGTGCCCAGCACGGCGTGCCCGCGGTTGACCCCGGCGATCGCGCTGCACCCGGTGCCCGGCGCGCGCTTGTTGCAGCCGGCCTCGGCGTCGCGGAAGTACGAGCAGCGCACCCGCTGCAGCATGTTGCCGCCCATCGAGGCCATGTTGCGCAGCTGCGCCGACGCGCCCAGCAGCAGCGCCTCGGACAGCATGGGGAAGCGGTCCACCACGACCGGGGACAGCGCGACGTCGTTCATCCGGGCCAGGCCGCCCAGGCGCACCGCGCCGTCGGGCTGCACCTCGATGTGGTCGATGGGCAGGTCGTTGATGTCGACCAGGCGCTGCGACGGCTCGGCGTAGATGCGCAGCATGTCGATCTTCGTGGTGCCGCCGGCCAGGTACGCGCTGGTCGGGTCGGCGGCGACGGTGGCGATGGCGGTGGCCACGTCCGCCACCCGCGAATAGCTAACCGGTCGCATGGCCCACACCTCCCACACCGTCGCGCACATCGCGGATCGCCGTGCGGATGTTCGGGTATGCCGCGCAGCGGCAGATGTTGCCGCTCATCCACTCGCTGATTTCCGCGTCGGAGCCGGCGTGCCCCTCGGCCAGCAGCGCCACCGCCGACATGATCTGCCCGGGGGTGCAGTAGCCGCACTGGAGGGCGTCCTCGGACAGGAACGCCTTCTGCATCGGATGCAGGCTGCCGTTCTCGGCCATGCCCTCGATGGTCGTGACCTCCCGGCCCTCGCACGCGATGGCCAGGGTCAGACAGGCCACCACGCGCCGCTTGTCGACCCACACCGTGCACGCGCCGCACGCGCCCTGATTGCAGCCCTTCTTGGCGCCGGTCAGGTTCATGTGGTCGCGCAGGCAGTCCAGCAGGCTGACCCGCGGCTCGATGCGCACCACGTGCGTGGCGCCGTTGACGTTGAGCACCACGTCGACCCGGCCCGGTCCCTGCACGGCGTCCGGCAGATGGGAAGCCACCATCGCTCCTCCTCTTCCCACACTTCAGGCCACGCTATAGCAGCCAGATGGTCATACCAGGGCGAATGCGGATAGTTCGGCCACCCGGCGGCGGGTCCCGGTCACTCGCCCCGAGGCCGGTTGCTGAGCTGCGAAGACGCGCCGGGAAAGCGGACAATATGCCTGCGCGGCGGCTTCCGGCGCGCGAGGATCGGCACATGACGGTGACAGAGCGACCGGGCGCCGGACACACCGCCGGTGTGACGCATCTGCGCGACGATGATCTGAGCAGGCTCGACGCCTGGTGGCGGGCGGCCAACTACCTGACCGTGGGCCAGATCTACCTGATGGCCAACCCGCTGCTGCGCGAGCCGCTGCGGCCCGAGCACATCAAGCCCCGGCTGCTGGGCCACTGGGGGACCAGCCCGGGTCTGAACATGCTGTGGGCGCACCTCAACCGGACCATCACCAACCGGGACCTCAACGCGATCTTCATCTGCGGTCCGGGCCACGGCGGTCCGGCGATCGTGGCGAACACCTGGCTCGAGGGCACCTACAGCGAGCTGTACCCGAGCGTGGACCGCAGCGAGTTCGGCATGGGCCGGCTGTTCCGCCAGTTCTCGTTTCCGGGCGGCATCCCGAGCCACGTCGCGGCCGAGGTCCCCGGGTCGATCCACGAGGGCGGGGAGCTGGGCTACTCGCTGATGCACGCGTACGGCGCGGCGCTGGACAACCCCGGGCTGCTGGTCGCCTGCGTGATCGGCGACGGGGAGGCCGAGACCGGGCCGCTGGCGTGCAGCTGGCTGGCCAACACGTTCCTCAACCCGGTCAGCGACGGCGCGGTGCTGCCAATCCTGCACCTCAACGGTTACAAGATCGCCAACCCGACGGTGCTGGCCCGCATCCCCGAGGCCGACCTGATGTCGATGCTGCAGGGATTCGGCTACCACCCGATCCTGGTGTCCGGCAGCGACCCGGTCCGTGTGCACCACGAGCTGGCGTACGCCCTTGACCTGGCCCTTGACGAGATCGCCGCTATCCAGTCGCACGCCCGCCAGGGTGCCGACGGCGAGCGCCCGCGCTGGCCGATGATCGTGCTGCGCACCCCGAAGGGCTGGACCGGTCCGAAGGTCGTCGACGGCGTGCCCGTCGAGGGCACCTTCCGGGCGCACCAGGTGCCGCTGGCCGGCGTGCGCGACAACCCCGCGCACCTGGCCGAGTTGGAGCAGTGGATGCGCTCGTACCGGCCGGAGGAGCTGTTCGACGCCACCGGCGCGCCGATGGGCTTCCTCGCGCCGCTGGCCCCGCGCGGCTCGCGGCGGATGAGCGCCAACCCGCACACCAACGGCGGCCTGCTGCTGCGCGACCTGGTCCTGCCCGACATCCGCGGGTACGCCGTCGACGTGCCCCAGCCCGGCGTCCCGCAGGCCGAGGCGACCCGGGTGCTGGGCGTCTGGCTGCGCGACGTGATCCGGTCCAACCCCGACCGGTTCCGGCTGTTCGGCCCCGACGAGGTCAACTCCAACCGGCTCGGCGCGGTGTTCGAGGTGACCGACCGCGAGTTCGACGCGCGCATCTTCGACGGCGACGACCACCTCGCCCCGACCGGCCGGGTCATCGAGGTGCTGTCGGAACACCTGTGCCAGGGCCTGCTGGAGGGCTACCTGCTCACCGGCCGGCACGGCCTGCTGACCAGCTACGAGGCGTTCATCCACGTCGTCGACTCGATGGTCAACCAGCACGCCAAGTGGCTGAAGGTGACCCGCGGGATCGAGTGGCGACGGCCCGTCGCGTCGCTGACCTACCTGCTGTCCAGCCACGTCTGGCGGCAGGACCACAACGGCTTCTCGCACCAGGACCCGGGCTTCATCGACCACATGGTCAACAAGAAGGCCGAGATCACCCGGATCTACCTGCCGCCGGACGCGAACACCCTGCTGTCCACGATGGACCACTGCCTGCGCAGCCGGAACTACGTCAACGTGGTGGTGGCCGGCAAGCAGCCGCAGCCGTCCTGGCTGAACATGACCGACGCTGCCCTGCACTGCCGACGCGGCCTGGGCATCTGGGCCTGGGCGGGCAACGACGCCGGGGGCGTGCCGGACGTGGTGATGGCCTGCGCGGGCGACGTGCCGACGCTGGAGACCATGGCCGCGGTCGACCTGCTCCAGCGCTACCTGCCGACGCTGCGGGTGCGCGTGGTCAACGTGGTCGACCTGATGCGGCTGCAGCCCGAGACCGAACACCCGCACGGCCTGCCCGACCCGCAGTTCGACGCCATCTTCACCACCGACCGGCCGGTCGTGTTCGCGTACCACGGCTACCCGAGCCTGATCCACCGGCTCACCTACAAACGCACCAACCACCGCAACATGCACGTGCGCGGGTACAAGGAGGAGGGCACCACCACCACGCCGTTCGACATGGTGATGCTCAACGACCTGGACCGGTTCCGGCTCGTCATCGACGTCATCGACCGGGTGCCGGGGCTGGGCGTGACCGCGGCCGGGCTGCGCCAGTACATGACCGACGCGCGCCAGCGGGCCCGCGACCATACCCGCGCCTACGGCCAGGACGCCCCCGACATCACCGACTGGACCTGGCCGGGGCGGGCCTGAGCCGATGAACAGCCTCGACGCAGGTGCCGGTCCGGCGATGAACACCGAGGACGGCGGCGCCCGCCCCGTCGTGGTCGGCGTCGACGGCTCGGCGTCGTCGCTGACCGCGGTGCGCCTCGCCACCCGCGAAGCCGCCTGGCGCCACCTGCCGCTGCGTATCGTGCACGCGTTCATCTGGCCGCTCATGCACGTCAAGATGGGCCCGTCGGAGGCCGGGCCGCACGAGGGCGGGCTGCGCCACGACGCCGAACGCCTGCTCGCCGATGCCGCCGCCCTGGCGGCCCAGACCGACCCGTCCGTGTCCGTGCTCACCGACCTGGTCACCGGCGCGCCGTCGCCGGTGCTGCTGCGCGCCGCCCACGACGCCGAACTGCTCGTCATCGGCGACCGCGGCCTCGGCGGCTTCACCGGGCTGCTGGTCGGCTCGGTGGCGGTGCAGTGCACCGCGCACGGCCGCACCCCGGTCCTCGTCGTACGCGGCGAGGAACGCGACAGCGGCCCCGTCGTCGTCGGCGCGGACGGCTCACCCGACTCGGCCCCGACCGTCGAGGCCGCGTTCGCCCAGGCCGAGATGCGCAAGGCCGAGCTGACCGCGGTGCACACCTGGACCCGCGCCGGCGGGCACGCGCACGGCGAGCACCACGACCACAGGCACGACAGCGCGACCGTCGCCGAGGAGGAGGGCCACCAGCTGGAGGAGGCCCTGGCCGAGCAGCGCAAGAACCACCCCGACGTGACGGTGCGCGAGCACCTGCTGCGCGGCAAGCCGGCCAAGGTGCTGGTGGATCTCAGCAAGCAGGCCCAGCTCGTGGTCGTCGGCGCGCACGGCCGCGGCGGCTTCACCGGCCTGCTCCTCGGCTCGGTCAGCCACCAGGTCCTGCACCACTCCCACTGCCCGGTCCTGGTCGTGCCCCGCGCGCCCGGCTGACCCGGCGACGGGCCGTCCTCGATCATCCGACTTGCCAGGCACGTGTGCGTATCTTGACCCGTCATTCGCCCAGGTGCCTGGCAAGTCGGTGGACCTTGGTGCGCGATCCGCCCGCACCGTGCCGGCCGGGGACGGTCGAGGTGGTTACGCCTCCTCCACGTCCTCGTCGTCGTCCGGTTCCTCCGGGCGGAGCCGGAGTCCTTCCGGCGTGCGCAGGAAGGCCGTCTCGAACGGGCGTCCGCCGATATGCGCTGCCAGCAGCACCGGTTCGGGGTGGGCCGCCTGCACGCCCGGCCCGACGATCACGTTCCAGGTGTGCAGGCAGATCAACGGCAGGCCAGGGTCCGCCGCGTAGACCAGAGTGGTCGGCCACGGGGAGCCCGCGCGGCCGTACGGCAACGACGACTCGCCGAACGCCGCGACGACGTCCGACAGGGTCCGGTCGGCCGTACACCAGTCGGGCAGCCGCGCCAGCAGGTCGGCGTGCTCCGCCGCCGTCAGCCGACGCTCCACGTCCAGCCAGCCGACGCGGTGGGCGAACTCGGCGTACATCGACGCCATGACCTGGTCGGGCTCCGGGTCGTCCGGCATCACCCGCTTGGCCGTGCCGAGCACGCCGGTCGGCAGGAACAACCCGCGTTCGCGCAGGTCCTCAGTCTCGCGGTGCCACTGCGCCTCGATGCCGTCGGCGAATGCCAGCGCTTCGAGGAGCACACGCAGGGTGCTCTCGCCGCCCCACATGCCCGGCCGGCGCAGCGCGTAGTTGACCTTCAGGCGAAGGTGCGCGCGGATCTCCTCGGCAGATCTGGTCATCCGCCGACACGATCACAAGCGTTGTCCGGCCCGCGCAGCGGGGTGAGTCAGGTACCGGCCTGCACGGCGATCGCCGGGTCCAGCACGCCCGCGGAGTCCCAGCCGGGATCGTCGCCGTCCGGGTCGACGACCGCCCCGAGGAATGCGACCTCCACCGTTCGCAGCCCTTCGACCAGCGCTGCGAACGGGTACGCGGCGCTGAATCGCGCCTGCGTGCCGCCCACCAGCAGCAGCGACAGCACCGAGCCGTCGTCGAAGGGCAGGCCGGGATGGACATCGCCGCCCCAGTACAGAACCGGGACCTCGGCGTCGCCGTCGGCGAACCGTCCCGCCCCGGCGAGCATGAGCAGGTCGGTCTGGGTGGCGTAGTGGTCGGCGTGGTAGTCGTACAGGTAGACCTCCAGCGCCCCCTCGTGGTGGCGGGCGAGCGTGTACCCGCCGGCGGCCCGCGCCGCGAGCAGCTCCAGCGGGGTCCGGGTCCGGTTCGCGCGGTAGGTCGCGGCGGCGGCCGGTGAGCCGGCGAGCTCGGTCAGGGCCCAGTCGGGCGTGGCGTCGTCCGCCGCCCAGCCGCGCCACATCTCGTCCGGGTTCGCGATCACGCCGAGGTCCGGCAGCGGTGTGGACAGCCACGCGTCGAAGCCGTCGCGCGACATCGGCATCCGGGTCGCGAGCATGTAGGACCGTCCACCCACCGGGCACCTCCGTCGTCGTAGGACCCGCCCGACCGTAGCCGATCATGTCCGGGTCCCGGCGGCGGGGTTTCGCGCGGAGGTGCCATGCGGTAAAAGTGACCATGGCCGACAGACCACGATGGATTCCGCAGGCGCCCGGTGTGGTGACGCTGCGGGCGTACGACCGCGGCTGGCTGCGCGGGGACGTGCTCGCCGGGGCGACCGTCGCGGCGTACCTCATCCCGCAGGTGATGGCGTACTCCGGACTGGCCGGCCTGCCGCCCGTGGCGGGACTGTGGGCCGCCCTGCCCGCGCTGGCGCTGTACGCCCTGCTCGGCTCGTCGCGGCAGCTGTCGGTCGGCCCGGAGTCCACCACGGCGCTCATGACGGCCACCGTCATCGCCCCGCTCGCGGCGGGCGACCCCGGCCGGTACGCGGCCCTCGCGGCGGGCCTGGCCGTCATCGTCGGCCTGCTGTGCCTGGTCTGCTGGGCGATCCGGCTCGGTTTCGTGGCCGATCTGCTGTCCAAGCCGATCCTGGTCGGCTACATGGCGGGCGTCGCCATCATCATGATCATCGGTCAGCTGGAGCGGCTGACCGGCATCCCGGTCGACGGCGGCACGCTGCTCGGCGAGGTGTGGTCGTTCATCAAGGGCATGGGGCAGATCCACCTGGCCACGGTGGTGCTCGGCGCACTCGTGCTGGCGTTCCTCTACCTGGTCCAGCGGCAGTTCCCGAAGCTGCCCGGCCCGCTGCTGGCGGTGCTGCTGGCCACCGGGGCGACCGCGCTGTTCGGCCTGCAGGACTACGGCATCGCGACGATCGGCAAGATCCCGTCGGGGCTGCCGTCGCTCGCGTGGCCCGACCTGACCGACTTCGCCGACCTGCTGCTGCCCGCCGTGGGCGTGATGCTCGTCGGCTACACCGACAACATGCTCACCGCCCGCGCGTTCGCCGCCCGGCACCGCCAGGAGGTCGACGCCGACCAGGAACTGCTCGCCCTCGGCGTGGCCAACCTCGGGTCGGGCGTGCTGCGCGGCTTCCCGGTCAGCAGCAGCGGCAGCCGCACCGCGCTGGCCGACGCGGCGGGCGCGCGCAGCCAGGTGTACTCGCTGACGGCCCTGGTGCTGGTGATCTGCACGCTGCTGTTCGCCAGCCCGGTGCTGTCGGCGTTCCCGACCGCCGCCCTGGGCGCGATCATCGTGTACGCCGCGCTGCGCCTGATCGACCTGCCCGGCTTCCGCAAGCTCGCCGCGTTCCGGCGCAGCGAGCTGCTGCTGGCGCTCGCCGCGTTCGCCGGGGTGCTGCTGTTCGACATCCTCTACGGCGTGCTGGCGGCGGTGGCGCTGTCGGTCGCCGAGATGCTGGCCCGGGTCGCCCGCCCGCACGACGCGGTGCTCGGCATCGTGCCGGGGGTGGCCGGGATGCACGACGTCGAGGACTACCCGCAGGCGCGCACCGTGCCCGGTCTGATGATCTACCGGTACGACTCGCCGCTGTTCTTCGCCAACGCCCAGGACCTGCGCCGCCGGGCCCTGGCCGCGGTCGGCCAGGCCCCGGACGTGAAGTGGTTCGTGCTGAACGCCGAGGCGATCGTCGAGGTCGACATCACCGCCATGGAGGCGGTCGAGGAGCTGCGCAACGAGCTGACCCAACGCGGCATCGTGTTCGGCATGGCCCACGTCAAACAGGAACTGATGGACGAAATGGTGTCATTCGGCCTGGCCGAGGCGGTCGGCCGCGACCGGATCTTCCACACCCTGCCCACCGCCGTCGCCGCATTCCGCGCCGAACATCCGCAGACCTCCGTCTGAGTCACGAAAGTCCTGGTCACGAAGGCTTCCGGGGGACGACCATGGTGGAGGAGGGTGCCGCCATGTTCCAGAACCGCACAGACGCCGGGCACCGCCTGGCGCAGCTGCTGACCTGGCTCCACGACGCCGACGTGGTCGTGCTCGGGCTGCCCCGTGGCGGCGTGGTCGTCGCGGTGGAGGTCGCCCGCGCCCTGAACGCCCCGCTCGACGTGCTCGTGGTGCGCAAGCTCGGCGTGCCGTCCCAGCCCGAGGTGGCCATGGGCGCGATCGGCGAGGACGGTGTACGGGTGCTCAACCCGGGCGTGCTGGACGCGATCAGGATCAGCCCGGCCGCCCTCGACCGGGTCGAGCAGGCCGAGCGGGCCGAGCTGGAGCGCCGGGTGCAGCGCTTCCGGCACGGCCGCGACGCCGAGTCGCTCGCCGAGCGCACGGTCGTGATCGTCGACGACGGTGTCGCCACCGGCGCGACCGCCCGTGCCGCCTGCGAGATCGCCCGCGCCCGGGGCGCGTCCCGGGTGGTGCTGGCGGTGCCGGTGGCCGCCGCGGACACCGCCGCCGAGCTGCGTACGGTCGCCGACGAGGTCGTCTGCGTGGAGACCCCGGACCTGTTCATGGCGGTCGGTGAACGCTACGCCGACTTCCGGCAGACCTCGGACGAGGAGGTCGTGGCCCTGCTGGAGGGCTCGGCGCACATCCTGGAAGGGGGGCACCCGCAATGACCGTGCTGAAGCGCTGGAACATCGAGGTGTTCGTCGGCGAGGACGAAGGACGCACCTACGCCGAGGCCAGAATGCTCGACGACGAGGTCGGCGACCGGCTCATCGGCGTCGGGCGGGCCAAACTCAACCCGGACGACCGGGACATCCCCGAGATCGGCGACGAGCTCGCCGTCGCGCGGGCGCTGTCCGACCTCGGCCACCGCCTGCTGGTCGTCGCCGCCGGTGACATCCAGCGGGCGACCCGGGAGAAGGTGCGGCTCACACACTGACACGCCATGGCGCGTTAGCGCCGACCGGTCGAGGGTAGGGGGCGCGGCATGACGAACTTCCGGATCGTGGTCGGGGTCGACGGTTCCGAGGGCGGCCGGCGCGCGCTGCGCTGGGCGGTGCACGAGGCGGCCGGCCGCGGCGGCACCGTGCAGGCCGTGGCGGCCTGGCGGTGGGACGATACCGACGACGACGTCATCGGTTCGGCCGCCCGCGACCTCGCCGGCGACATGCTCGACCGGGAACTCGGCGCGCTGCCCTCGTTCCAGCGCGAGGGCGTCGCGATCGCGGGGGAGGTGGTCGAGGGCCGGCCCGCCGACGTGCTCGCCGCCGCGGCCGCCGACGCCGACCTGCTCGTGCTCGGCAGCCACGGCACCAGCCGGCTGATGCACACGGTGCTCGGCTCGGTTAGCGAGGAGTGCATCGGCAAGGCCAACTGCCCGGTCGTGGTCGTGCCGGTCGGCCACGAACTGCCCCACGCCGCCGAACTGGCCGTCCCCGACCCGGCGGCCTGACCCGGCCGCCGCCCGAGATCATCGGACTTGCCAGGCACCTGGCCGTATCTTGAGCGGCCATTCGACCAGGTGCCTGGCAAGTCGAGTGATCATGTGGGCGGACCGGGACAAAGGTGTCGGACGGGCCGGGCAGTATGGCGGGTATGGACAAACCGACGATCGTGAGCGCCGAGGAGTGGCAGCAGGCGCGTGACGACCTGCTCAAGGCGGAGAAGGAGCTGACCCGCGCCCAGGACGCGCTGGCCGCCCGGCGTCGCCGCCTGCCGATGGTGAAGTTCGACCGGCCATACGTCTTCGACACGCCCGAGGGCGGCCGGAGCCTGCTCGACCTGTTCGACGGCCGCGGCGAGCTGGTGGTGTACCAGTTCATGGACCGCGGGCCCAAGCACTACTGCCCCGGCTGCACCTGGTTCACCGACAACGTGCCCTTGCACGCGCTGCCCCTGCTGGCCGCCCGCGGCATCACCTGGCAGACCGTGTCCAACATGCCGCTGGCCCAGATCGAGGCCTACAAGGCCGAGCGCGGCTGGACGCTGCCGTTCGTGTCGTCGCACGGCACGTCCTTCTCCGACGACTGCGGCGCGGGCGGCGGGTTCATGCTCAGCGTGTTCCTGCGCGACGGCGACGACGTCTACCGCACCTACAGCACGACCGCCCGCGGCGTGGACCGGCTGAACTTCGCCGCCAGCATCATGGACCTGGCCCCGTACGGGCGCATGCAGGACTGGGAGGACTCCCCGGACGGCTGGCCGCAGCACCCTACGTACGGCTGAGCATGGGCGACCCGAAGCGGCGGCCGTCCCTGCCGGACGGCTGCCGCTCGTGTGCGGTGACGGGTTCCCGTCGCTCCGGTCCGCGCGCCGCGCCCCGGACAGCGGTGCGCGGCAAGGAGATCCGCCCTGGTGAAGCCGCGCAGGACGGCTGCCACGGACCGGGTCGGACGGTGTCGCCGTCGGTGAACGGCCGATGGCGTGCGCCCGACGCCGCACGTTAGAGTCTGCGTCCGTGACGCCACTGTCCGCCGCGATCGACCCGCGCAAGAACTCCCTCAACGCCCTGCGGCTGCTGCTCGCCGCCGCGGTGATCGTGTCCCACGCGCCCCAGGTGGCCGGGTGGCGCGACCCCTACAAGTGGGGCGACCTGGAGATCGGCGGCTGGGCGGTGGCCGGCTTTTTCGCGATCTCCGGCTGGCTGATCACCGGCAGCCGGCTGCGGCTGGACATGCGGCAATTCCTGTGGAACCGCGTGGTGCGCATCTACCCCGGCTACTGGGCGGCGCTGGCGGTCACCGCGTTCGTGCTCGCCCCGATGTCGCTGGCCTTCGACGCGGGAGCGTCCTGGGACCCGGTGTCGGCGCTGCGGTACGTGTTCGCGAACGCGACCCTGGTCGAGGTCCAGCAGAAGATCCAGCACACGCTGCTGAGCGCGCCCTACGACGCGACCTGGAACCTGTCGCTGTGGACGCTGATGTACGAGTTCGCCTGCTACGTGGGCGTCGGCGTGCTGCTGTCGTTCGGCTACGCGCGCCGCGAGCGCTGGGTGACCCTCGCCGTGTTCGCGGTGCTCGCCGCGGGCACCGCTGCCTTCGAGTTCACCGACGCGGACGTGCCCGGCATCGTGAACATGAGCTTCCGCCTCGGCAGCTTCTTCCTCGCCGGAGCCGTGCTCAAGCGGTACGCCGACGTGATCCCGTCGGTGTGGTGGCTGGCCGTCGCGGCGACCGCCGTGCTCGGCGTGCTGTGGGCGACCGAGACCGTGAAGGCGTTCGCCGCGCTGCCGCTGGGCTACCTCACCATGTACCTGGGCGCGCGGCTGCCGCTGCACAAGGTCGGGCGCCGCAACGACATCTCCTACGGCGTGTACATCTACGCGTTCCCGCTGCAGCAACTGCTCGCGATGGCCGGGGCCACGGCGTGGGGCGTGGTCGGCTACATCGCCGCGACCGTGGTGGCGGTCGTGCCGTTCGCGGCGGCGAGCTGGTTCCTGGTGGAGAAGCCCGCGCTGCGGTTCAAGGACCTCGGCCGCCGTGGCACGGCCGCCCGGCCGGCCGTGCCACCACAGGCGGGGGCCCCGTCCCCGGCCGACGTGACCATGGAGATCCCGGTCGCCCGGCCCTGAGTCCGCCCGGTCTCCGGCAGCGGCCCTGCCGGACGCCCGACCGGTGACACAATGATTCGGTGACATTCCCGGGCAAATCACCCAGTCATGCCGCGCGGTGCGCGTGTACGGGCTGATCGCCTTGGCCGTCGTCCTCATCGGCTGGGCGGCGGTGTCGGCCCGCGCGGCGCGCTACAGCGTGACCCTCCCGATCGCGCTGCTGCTGGCGGGCCTGCTGCTGGCCGGTGGCGACGACCCGCTCGTCGCCGTGGACATGTCCTCCTCGGCGGTGCAGCACGTGCTCCAGCTGACGCTCGCCCTGATCCTGTTCGGCGACGCCACCGAGATCAGCCTGCGCCGCCTGTGGTCGGCCGGCCACCTGCCGCTGCGGCTGCTGCTCGTGGCGTTCCCGCTGACGGTGCTCGCCGGCCTCGCCACCGGCCTGGCGCTGTTCCCGCAGGCGAACATCTGGGTCGTCGCCATGGTCGCGGCGGCGCTGACCGCCACGGACGCGAGCCTGGCGACCATGCTCGTGCGCGACGAGCGCATCCCGCACGACCTGCGCACCGCGGTGACCGTCGAGAGCGGCCTCAACGACGGCCTGGCCGCCCCGCTGGTGGTGTTCTTCGCCGCGGCGGCCGCGGCCGTGGGCACCGAGCGCACCCCCGGCGCGGTGCTCGGCCACACCGTCGTCGAGCTGCTGATCGCACTGGTCGCGGGCATCGCCGCGGGCGCGGGCGCGGGCCTGCTGCTGCGCTGGGCCCGCCACCGGGGGTGGAGCGCGGCGCGGGCCGAGCGCCTGGCCTACCTCGCCGTCGGGGTGCTGGTCTTCGAGGCCGCCCACGCGTTGCACGGCAACGGCATCGTCGCGGCGTTCGTCGCGGGCCTGGCGGTCCGCGCGGTCGACCGGCACCTGCCCGAGCGGCACCTGCAGACCACGCACGACGTGGTCGCGCTGCTGGCGGCGGGTGTCTGGTTCGCCTTCGGCTCGCTGATCCCGCACACCCTGGCCGACCTGCTGAGCTGGCGCGTCCTGCTGTACGCGGTGCTGAGCCTGACCGTGGTGCGGATGCTGCCGGTCGCGCTGAGCCTGGTCGGGCTGCGCCGCTACCCGCGTGAGGTGTGGCTGCTGTCCTGGCTCGGCCCGCGCGGGCTGCCCAGCGTGATCTTCGCGCTGATCGGCGTGCAGCAGCTCACCGGCGTCTCGGCGCAGCTGGCGATCAGCCTCATCATGGCCACGGTGCTGCTGAGCGTGCTCGCCCACGGCTTGTCGGCGATCCCCATCGCCGAGCGCTGGAGCAGCCCGGCGGCGTTGAAGCCGCCGACAACCACATGATCGTCGGACTTGCCGGGCAGGTGTGCGTATCTTGAAGCCGGATACGCCCAGGTGCCAGGCAAGTCGGACGATCATGGACGCGGGCGGCGGTCAGCCGGCCAGGATGGCGGCCTTCTGCTGCTCGAACTCGGCGTCGGTCAGCACGCCCGACGCCTTGAGGTCGGCGAGCGTCTTCAGCTGCGTGAGCTTCGCGTCCATCGGCTGCCCGGCCGGTGCCGCCGCCTGCTGCTGCGCCACCTGCTGCTGGTAGGCCTGCTGCTGCGCCAGCTGTTGCTGCGCCGCCAGCTGCTGCTGGTACGCGGCCTGATCGGCGTACGCCTGCTGCTGCGCCGCCTGCTCGTCCTCCTGGGCCGCCCACCGGCCGGCCTGCCGGCGCGACACGCGGTTGGACACCGCGGTCGCCGTCCCGGCCACCACGGCCGTGCGCGCCACTCCTCGAAGCAATCCCATGATCACATCCCCCGTTTCTGCGCTACGCGCCGGACTCGGCGGCGGCCAGCAGCGCCTGCACCGGGATGCGGCCGCTGGCGACCATCTGCGCCCCGCCGCGACGCCAGGCGCGGGCCAGCGGCGCCGCCCAGGTGTTCTCGTACACGATGACGCCCGCCGAGTTGCCCGGCTCGATCGCGCCGGCGGCCTCACTCAGGTCGTCCCGGTCCAGCAGCCCGGAGGCCGCCCCCTGGAACACCGCGAACTCGCGGGCGCCCATGGCGTCCATGTCCTCGACGGCCACGGCGGTGACGGTGCCGTCGGTGTCCTTGCGGATGAAGGCCAGGTCGAGAATGCGGATGACGCCGCGGTCGACGAGATCCAGCAGCAACGGGATGCCCTCTCCGGTCATCCGGTTGCCGGGGAACTCGATCACCACGTAGTCGATCGGCCCCATCTCCTCGAACTCGCTCACGTCGTCGGTCTTGCTCATGCGGTATGCCTCCCAAGCAGCGATGTGACCGCCCGCCCCGCGCCCGTGCCTGCATCGTAGGCACGGGCCGGTGCGCGGCGAGCGTGATTCGTCAAGGCGGCCGGACCCGTCCGGTCACACCACGGCGGCGGACCTCTTCCGTTTGGTGGCGGCGGTGCCGAGTTCGGGCCGCATCCGGCCCTGCCGGTCGGTGCGCAGCAGCCCGCGGCCGAACGCGTCGACCCGGCCCCAACGGCCGGGGATGCCCAGCAGTTCGATCTGGCCGATGCCCGCGGGCAGGGCCGCGTCGACGACCAGGCTGTCCTCCAGCGGCTGCAGTCCCAGCATGGTCCGCAGCAGCAGCAGGGGAGCACCCGTCGACCAGGCCTGCGGGCTGCACGCCGTCGGATACTGCACCGGGTATTTGGTCTCCTCGCGCGGGTAGCCGCCGAACGCCTCCGGCAGCCGCCCGTCGAAGTACTCTGCGGCGTCGAGGATGCCGGCCGCGATCTGCGCCGCCTCCTTCTTGAATCCGTAGCGGCGCAGCCCCCAGGCGATGAACGAGCAGTCGAACGGCCACACCGTGCCGACGTGGTAGCCGATCGGGTTGTAGCGCTTCTCGCCCAGCGCCAGTGTGCGCACGCCCCAGCCGGAGAACAGCCGCGGCCCCATCAGGTGCCGGGCCAGCGCGCGGGCGCGCGACTGCGGCACGATGCCGCTCCACAGCAGGTGCCCGATGTTCGAGGTGAGCACGTCGACCTGCCTGCCCTCGGCGTCCAGGGCGAGGGCGTAGTACTCGCCGTCGGCGACCCAGTAGTCGCGGTTGAACCGGCGCTTGAGGTCGGCGGCCTGCTTCTCCAGTTTGTTGGCGTAGTCGGGGTCCTTCCACACCAGCCGGGCCAGGCGCGCCCCGCGCATCCGCGCGTCGTAGGCGTAGCCCTGCAGCTCGCAGGTGGCGCGGGGGAAGCCGGGCAGGCTGCCGTCGCGGTAGGAGATGGAGTCCCACGAGTCCTTCCAGCACTGGTTCTCCAGGCCCGACTTCTCGTTGCGCCGCTGGTACCAGACGTAGCCGTTGCCGAGCAGGTCGGCGTACTCGTCGACCCAGCGCAGCGCGGCGCGGGCCTCCAGTTCCAGGTCGCGGACCAGCGCCTTGTCACCGGTCCAGCGCTCGTACTCGTCGAGCAGCACCACGAACAGCGCGGTCGCGTCGGCGTTGCCGTAGTACGGGCTGTGCGGCTGGTCCTGGAAGGCTGCCGACTCGCCGTAGCGCATCTCGTGCAGGATGCGCCCCGGGTCCTCGTCGCGGAAGTCGTCGAACCGGCTGCCCTGGCGGGCTGCCAGCTCGCGCAGCGTGGTGGCGGCGAGTTCCGGCACGAACGGCAGGGACTGCAGGCTGGTGAAGATGCTGTCCCGGCCGAACATGGTCATGAACCAGGGCAGTCCCGCCGCGGGCAGGCTGCGCCCGGCCGAGGTCAGCGGGGAGAAACGCAGCGCCGCCAGGTCGATCAGGCTGCGCCGGTAGGTCTGCCGCAGCGGTCCCCACTCGCATTCCAGCTTGGGCGCGCCCTCCAGCCAGCGGTCCAGGTCGTCGCCCATGTCCTCGGCCGCCTTGGGGCCGCCGAGCCGGGTCCGCTTGCCGTTGCGGCCGATCAGGATCGGCGTCACGTGCAGCTCGCAGGTCCAGTGCGACTGCGGCTCGACCCGGATCTTGTAGATGAGCCCGTGCTCGTCCATGATCGCGCGCGGCTCCGAAGTGATCTCGGTGGCGCGGTGGAAGGTGTCCCGCCGGTAGCCGAACACCAGCCGATCGCGTTCCACGCTGGAGTACAGCTCGCCCTTCTTGGCCTCGTCGTTCTTGACGTCGAACAGGTCGGAGAAGTCGCTGCCCGCCTCCATGCGCACGGTCAGCTCGACGGCCTCCTCGCCGTGGTTGAGCACCGCCAGCCGTTCCCGGAAGCCCTCGGTGACGGTGCGCTGGCGCATCACGGACAGCTTCGCGTCGATGTAGACGGTGCCGCCGCCGGGCGCGAGGAAGAACCTGGTCTCGAAGTACTGCAGGTCGTCGACGGACAGGGTGCCCAGCCGCTCGCCGTCGACGGTGAGCACCCACGTCGACAGGAAGCGGGTGTCCCAGGCGAACAGCCCGGTCGGGTCGGTGCGGGACGCTTCGATGTCGCCGCGCTCGTCGCTGACGACGAAGGTGTTGCCGTTGAGGATGCGCACCTGGTCAGCCACGGCCGACCGCCGCCGGGTGGGTGCTGCGCACCGGGCCGCTGAACACGCGCTGGAACAGCAGCAGCAACTCCGGGTCGCCCTCGGCTTCGAGCGCACCGCGCAGCAGTGCCGCGAACGCGTTGTCCTCGCCGGTGACGATGTTTTCGAACACGTCGGCGTCGGTCAGGACCGCGCAGTCGGCCTTCTGGTTGCGCCGGGACACGGCGAACCTGCCGTGATCGACCGTGACGAACCAGCGTTCGACGTGCCCTTTCGCGCCGATGTCGAATCGGATGCTGCCTGAGCTGCGCCGCAGTAACGGTTCCTCGCCGCGTTGGGCGAGGTCGGCGAAGAACTGGTCGGTCGCCGTGGGCATGTGCACCATCTCCTTGGAGGGGCGGGTCCCGGTCGCGGCGGAGAGCGAAGGCCGCCACGGTCCCATCAGGTCGCGATGGACAGCACGGACCCGTCGGTATGTGTTCTGAGCGTATCCGTGATGCCCTTTTCGGGGGCTTTTATCGCGTATTAAGGTTCGGTCGGCCCGGCGGCCGGGCCGCCGCTTCCACCGGCGGCCGGCGGTTGCGCTGGGTCCAGGTGTAGGCGAGTGCCGCCAGCGCCACCAGGGCCAGCAGCAGCAGCCCGATGGTGTAGTGGCCGGTGGCCCCGTAGACCGCGCCCATGACCAGGGGCGGCACGAACCCGCCGAGCCCGCCCACCGCGCCGACGATGCCGGTCACCGCGCCCACCTTCGGGCCCGGCACGACCTGAGCGAGCAGGGAGAACACCGCGCCCGCACCGGCGCCCAGCATCGCCGCCATGACCAGGAACGCGATCGTCGCCCACGGGTACAGCGCCGGGGCCGAAGACTGCCAGGCCGCCATCACCGCGAGCACGGCCAGGCAGATGCTCAGCACCTTGGCGGCCCCGACCCGGTCCGACAGCCAGCCGCCGGGCGGCCGGAACAGCACCGCGACCAGCGTGAACCCGGCCGCCTTCAGCGAGGCGTCGCCCTGCTCCAGGCGGTACTGGCTCTGCAGGTAGGTGACCAGGTAGACGGCGAACGACACGTACCCGCCGAAGGTGACCGCGTACAGGGCCGACAGCGGCCAGGTCATCGGCTGGTGGGCGGCGTCGGTGAACCGGTGCGCGAACGGCTCGGCGGGCACCGTGCGGCCCGGCGGATCGCGCAGCACCAGCCACGCCACGACCCCGTAGATCGCGAGCACCACCGCGCACAGGTAGAACTGCGCGTTCGGCCCGATCTCGCGCATCGGCTTGGTCAGCAGCGCGGCGATCGCGGTGCCGCCCATGCCCATGCCGATGACGCCCAGCGCCATGCCGCGTTTCGTCGGCGGGAACCAGCCGTTGCCGTGCGGGATCGCCGCCGCGAACGGCGTGCCGCCGACGCCCAGCAGGAACCCGACGGCCAGCATCGCCGGGTACGAGTCGCCGGCCACGGTCAGCAGCAGCACCGGGATGATGGTCAGGAACGCGAGCGCGGGCAGCATGACCCGGGCGCCGAGCAGGTCGGTCAGCGCGCCGACCGGGATCCGGCCCAGCGCGCCGACCAGCACCGGCACCGCGACCAGGACCGACTGCTGCACCGAGGACAGCCCGAGGTGCTGCTTGTAGAACGCGGACAGGGGCGAGATCAGGCCCCACGCCCACGCGGTGAGCAGGAAGCCCAGCGCGGCGAGGATCAGGTTGACGTAGGCGCCCCGGGGCACCCGTCGGGCCGGGGCGGTCACCGGTCGCGCCGTTCGCCCAGCCGCCACGCCCACAGGGCGACGAGGAACGAGGCCACCCCGAACGCGGCCGCCCACCAGGCGACCGCGGTGTTTCCCATCATCCAGGCGTTGAGCCCGACCCCGATCGCCCACAGCTGGCCGACGAGGATGGACAGCACCAGCGCCAGCCGCCCGGACAGCATCGACGAGCGTTCCGGGTCGGTCTCGCCGCCCGCGCCGGGCCCCGGGCCGGTGCTGCGGATGCGCGGGTCGCCGTACCCGCTGGTGGGTTTGATCTGCGGATATCGCGCGTCGGTCATGGCTGCTCCTCGCCGGAATCCAGGGTGCCCACGGCCCAGATGCCGCCGTCGCGCTCCTCCAGCAGCACCCGCGGCAGCGGGCGCGGCGGGGGACCGGCGGTGACCGCGCCGGTCCTCGGGTCGAACACGCCCTCGTGGCAGGGGCAGTACAGTTCGCCCTGCTCGCCGCGGTCGGCCCGCCACAGCACCCCGCAGGCCAGGTGCGTGCAGATCGACGAGTACGCGCACAGCGTGCCGTCGGCCATGCGCAGCGCGACGGCTCGGTCCTCCGCGCCCGGGTAGCTGAACGCCACCGACTCACCCGGCGGCAGTTGCTCCGCGACCAGCTTCGGCGGAGCGGAACCCTCGCCGTGCCGGTGGAAGATCCCCGCCGCCACCGCCACGCCACCGGCCGCGAGGCCGCCGGACATCGTGACCGCCAGCCGCAGGTAGTCGCGCCGGCTGGTCAGCGAGTCGGCCGCGATCCGCTCCCGCAACGCCGCGACCTCCTGCTCCTCCACCGTCACAGCGGATCTCCCAGCACGTTGTCCGCCGACGGCTCCAGGTGCCCGGCCGGTTGCGGGCTGCCGGTGACGCGGGCGTGCTCGCCGGCCCCGCCGGGCAGCGGCTCGCCGACCGGCCGTCCCTTGGGGACCACCATCGCCACGCCGGTGGAGATGATCGAGCCGTCGAAGTCGAACGTGCTGGCGACCTCGACGCCGGGCCGCTCGGTGCGCAGCTCCTCCAGGGTGCCGTAGAAGATCGACCCGGTGGGGCAGACCGTCGCGCACATCGGGGCCAGCCCGTACGACGTCCGGTCGTAGCACAGGTTGCACTTGAACTGGAGCTTCGCCGCCAGGTCGATCTTCGGCACACCCATCGGGCAGGCGTTGACGCAGTTGCCGCAGCCGATGCAGCGGCTCTTGTCCGCGTCGTGCACCACCCCGTCCGGGGTGACCAGGATGGCCTCGGCCGGGCACACCTGCGCGCACGGCGCGACCGGGTCCTCGCAGTGCATGCACACCGTCGGGCTGGACGCGACGCTGCCGCCCTGGTCCAGGTAGTCCAGGTGGATCATCGACTTGCCGCGGTGCGAGTCGCACTCCCGGCACGCCGACACGCAGGCCTGGCAGCCGATGCACCGGCCTGGGTCGATCACGATGGTGCGTCCCATCATGGTTGCGACGTCCCCCTTCCCTGCGACGACGTGGGCGGCAGCTGCTCGGCGCGGGCCCGCTGCGCGTCGGCGTAGGGCTCGCGCCCCGGCGGCATCGGCGGCGCGGGCACCGGCGTGACCGCCTCGGCGGGCTCGATCCGGCACGCGCACACCTTGTACTCGGGGATCTTCGAGCGCGGGTCCAGCGCGTCGATGGTCAGCTCGTTGGCCGCTACCGGGTAGGGCCAGTGGTACGGCACGAACACCGTGTCCGGCCGGATCGCCTCGGTGACCAGCGCCGGGAACGTCGCCGAGCCGCGTCGGGTGACCACGGTGACCGCGTCGCCGTTGCTGAAACCGTGCGACGGATGGACCTCCACCCACGGCCGTGGCGTCTGCTCGACCAGCCCGCCCAGGCGCCGGGTCTGGTTGCCCGACAGGAAGTGCGCCACCGTCCGGCCCGTGGTCAGCGTCATCGGGTACGTGTCGTCGTACGGGTCGGCGGGCGGGTGCCAGCGCACCGCCTGCATATGGACCTTGCCGTCGGCGTGGTACGTGCGCCCGCCCTCGAACAGCCGCGGCGTGCCCGGATGGTCCAGGTCGGGGCAGGGCCAGGCGATGCCGCCCGTCTCGTCGAGCCGCGCGTACGTGATGCCGTAGTAGTCGTTGACCGTGCCCCGCGACGCGATCCGCAGCTCCCCGAACACCTGCTCGGAGTTCGCGAAGTCGAACTTGTCCCCGACGCCGAGCCGCCGCGCCAGCTCGCACAGCACCCAGGTGTCGGTGCGCACCCCGGGCAGCGGCTCCTGGGCCTTGCGGTGGCGCACCACCCGGGCCTCGGCGTTGGCCATCACCCCGTCGTCCTCGGCCCAGCTCGTCACCGGCAGCACCAGGTGCGCGTTGGCGGCGGTCTCGGACAGGAAGAAGTCGCACTGGGCGTGGAAGTCCAGCGCGTCGTAGCCCGCCTTGACCACGGCGTAGTTGGGCAGCGACACGAACGGGTTGTTGCACAGCCCGAACAGGCCGCGGATCTCGCCGCGGCTCATCTGGTGCACCATCTCCATCATCGACGTGCCCGCCTGCGGCAGGTCGTCCACGTCGATGCCCCAGATGTTCGCGACCTGCATCCGGTGCACGGGGTCGCTGATGGACCGCCCGCCCGGCAGCATGTCCGACTTCTGGCCGTGCTCACGCCCGCCCTGCCCGTTGCCCTGCCCGGTGATGGTGCCGTAGCCGGCCCCGGGTTTGCCGAGGTTGCCGGTGGCCACGCACAGGTTGATCACGGTGAGACAGTTCTCGACGCCCTGGGTGTGGTGCTCGATCCCGCGCGCGTGCCAGGCCATCGCCTTCGGCGCGGTGGCGAACATCCGCGCCACCTGCGTGACCTGCTCGGCGGGGATGCCGCAGATCTCGGCGGCCCGCTCGGGCGGGTATTCGGCGGCCGCCGCCCGTACCTCGTCCCAGCCGGTGGTGTGCTCGGCGAGGAATGCCTCATCGGTCAGGCCCTCGGCGACGACCACGTGCAGCACCGCGTTGAAGAACGCCGCGTCGGTGCCCGGCCGCAGCGCCACGTGGAGGTCGGCGGTCCGCGCGATGCTCGTCTCGCGCGGGTCGACCACGATCAGCTTCGCGCCGCGGTCCCGCGCGCCCCACAGGTACTGCGTCATCACCGGGAAGCACTCGCCCACGTTGGAGCCGGCGATCAGCAGGCAGTCGGTAAGCAGGCAGTCCGCGAACGGGTTCGCGGCCCGGTCGATGCCGAACGACAGCTTGTTCGCCCCGGCCGCGCTGACCATGCACAGCCGGCCGTTGTAGTCCACGTGCCGGGTGCGCAGCGCCACCCGCGCGAACTTGCCCACCAGGTACGTCTTCTCGGTGAACAGGCTCGCCCCGCCGAGCATGCCGAACGCGTCCCGCCCGTGCTCGGCCTGGATGCGCTGGATCTGCTCGGCGGTCACGTCGAGGGCCTGCTCCCAGGACACCGGCCGCAGGTCGTCGGCGCGGCTCTGGCGATACAGCGGCGCCGTCAGCCGGTCGGGGTGGTTGACCTGCTGGTACGCGTTCAGACCCTTCGGGCACAGCCGCATCCGGTTGATGTCGTGGTCGCGCGGCTCCACCCCGAACACCTTGCCGTCGTGGACCCGCAGGTACATGCCGCACTGCACGCCGCAGAAGCAGCAGTGCGTCGGCACGAGCCGCTCCTCGCCCCGGATCGCCCGCCAGCGGTCGGCGGGCAGCCCGCCCGCGTCGCGGAACCGCCCGGTGCCCGGCGGGGTGATGTTCGGGTCGAGCGGGATGGTCACGTCAGAACCCCGGCTTCACGCTCGTGCGGTAGGCCTGCCCGCGCCGCAGCCGCTTGCACCGCGGGCACACCTCGGCCAGGCCGTCGAAGTCGAGTTTCAGGTCGCGCATGGTGGCGCGCAGGTTGTCCACGTACGCCGTGGTGTCGATCGGCTCGCCGCAGTTGCGGCAGTGCCGGATCTCCCCGTGCTCGGTGTACTTGAACAGTTGCATGCCGACCGCGGCCGGGCGCTGGGCGATGTGGAAGAACTTGCCGAACGGCAGGTACAGCAGCGTCAGCACGACCGCGGCCATGTGCAGCACGGCCAGGAACTCGTAGCCGCCGCCGTGCAGCGCGACGCTGGAGAACGTCAGCAGCAGCCCGGTCACCGAGATGATGATCAGCGCGAGCAGCGGCACCAGGTCGTAGCCGAACCGCTGGCCGGTGCTCGCCTCCCGGTCGCGCATCCGCCGGATCAGGAAGTACGTCGCACCCGCGATGACCAGCACCGCGGCGAGGTCGAGCCCGTGGAACAACACCCACCCGAGCAGCGACAGGGCGTTGAAGTCGACGACCCGGAAGCCCCAGATGTTCATGGTGTACTCCGGGCCGGCCCCGGTGTTCGACGTGAAGGTGAACCAGCCCCAGGACAGCGGGAAGGTGATCGCCGCCGCCAGCAGGCAGCCCCAGAAGATCAGTTGATGCGCCGCCCAGCGGGCCCGCGAGCGCGCGCCGAGGAACTTCTGGAAGCCGAGGTACGTGGCGATCATTCTGGGTAGCGCGGTCGGCGTGCGCCGCAGGTTCTGCCAGGACAGCGCCGCGCCCCAGCCCTTCCTGAACAGCCGCCGCGCGCCGGGGGAGGAGATCCATACCGTGTAGCGGTAGGCGATGCCGAAGGCGAGGAATACGCTGGCGATGGCGTACGGGGCCAGGGCGGAGTCGAAGTGGTGCAGGCCCCGGCTGCCCAGGTAGATCGCCGCGCAGAGCACCAGGGCGGTGACGATGCCGACGAGCACGGGCCTCATGCAGCCGATGCTATGTAATCGGCATATCCACCGTATGAGGTTTATCGGACTTACTGTCACAGATGCCCGAACCTTGGTCACGTTCGGTGACAGCGTAGCCTGACGGGCGCGTGGTCGACGATCGATCGGCGAGGTGGCCCGTCCGCCTCCCTGCATACCGGGAGCTGTGTTAAGGCACCGTTAATCGCGGATGGATACTTGTCACACGGCAGAATCCGCGGCAGGCAAGGGAATCGGGGCGTCCCGCCGGTAGCGTACGCACAGTGACGACTCAGCTGGTGAAGGCGGCCCCCCGTACCCGCGAACCGGGCCACCCGTGGCTCGCGGCCATGGTCGTCATGGCCGCGTTCCTGCTGGCGGCCGTGCTCGCCGGGCACCGCCTGGTGCCCAATGTCTACAGCGTCGGCAGCCTGCTGGACTCCGTCACGCCCCTGTTCGGTCTCGCCGTGCCCGTGCTGGCGCTGTTCGCGCTGGCGGCCCGCGCCCGGGCGGCGCTGCTCGCCGTCGCGCTGCCCGCGGCCGTCTGGGCGGCGCAGTTCGGCGGCGCGCTGCTGCCGCCGCAGGGCGGGCCCGCCGAGCTGCGGGTCGTCTCGCAGAACCTCTACGCGGACAACCCCGACCCGGCGGCGACCGTCCAGGCGCTGGCCGCCGAGGGGCCTGACCTCATCGCGCTGCAGGAGTCCGCCGACGGCGCCATCACGGCGGCCGCCGGGCGGCTGCGCAAGACCTACCCCCAGCACGCGGTCAAGGGCACCGTCGGCCTGCTCAGCAAGTACCCGATCACGCGGGTGAGCAGCCTCGACAGCGAGACGGGCTGGATCCGCGGGCTGCGGGCGGTGGTCGAGACGCCCCGGGGCGACGTCGCGGTCTACGTCGCCCACCTGCGCTCGGCCCGCCTCAACGAGACCGCGAGCCGCGACCGCAACATCCAGGCCCTCGCCGACGCGTTACGCGCCGACGACGCGAGCCGCGTGCTCGTTCTCGGCGACCTCAACACCTCGGCCGAGGACCGCGCCTTCGCCCCGCTGTCGGCGCTGCTGCGTGACGCCCAGGCCGACGCCGGCTGGGGCTTCGGCCTGACCTGGCCGTCCGCGGTGCCCGTACTGCGCCCCGACCAGGTCCTCTACCGGGGCCTCACGGCTACCGACGCGGGTGTGCAACGCGCCCCGGGGACCGACCACCGGGCGGTCACGGCGTCGTTCGCGTTCCCGGCCGGCTGACCTCGCGCGGCGGGGTCCCGTCCTTGCCGGGACAGGACCCCGCCCGGCGTCACTTCGCGATGAGCAGCAGCACCGCGCGGGCGCGCAGCGTGTACGCCGTCCCGGCCCCGCCGATGACCGCCTCCGCGCCCGGCGCGGCGACCTGGTCCGCGCCCTCGGCCCACGGGGCGGTGTCGGTGACCCGGTACCACTGCTTTCCGGCGGGCGGCGCGGGCAGCGTGAACACCACGTCGCCCGACCAGCCGTTGTAGGCGGTGTACAGCGCGCTCGCGCTGTCGCCGAACTCCGTGCCGTCGATGCGCCAGGCCAGCGCGTGGTTGTTCGCGTTGCCCCAGTAGGCCCCGTCCGGCGCGACTCCGGCCGGGGTGAACCACTCCAGCTGCCCCAGGCCGTTGCCGTTGGTGTCGGACGCGGTGTAGAAGCTCACCGGCCGCAGCGCCGGGTGCGCCTTGCGGAACGCGGCCAGCCGCGACGTGTACGCCTTGAAGTTCGTCTCGTCGGTGGTCAGCGACCAGTCCAGCCAGTTCGCCGACGAGTCGACGTTGTACGGGTTGTTGTTGCAGTTGACCGACCGCAGTGTCTCGTCGCCGCCGGTCATCATCGGGGTGCCGCCCGACAGCATCAGGAACGCGAACGCGTTGCGGGCCGCCTTGCGCTGGTCGGCCGCGACCCCGCCCTGGTCCCAGGAGATGTTGTCGTCGCTGCCGCCGTCGGACGGCCCGTACGGCCACGCCTGCCCGTTATTCTTGCCGTTGCACGAGTACAGGTCCTTCTGCGTGAACCCGTCGTGCGCGACCATGAAGTTGACCGAGTGCCACGGGCGGCGGCCGTCGTCGCCGTACAGGTCCGACGACCCGGCGAAGCGGGTCGCCAGCTCGCTCGGGGTCACCGCGTCGACGCCGAGCTTGTTCTGGTCGCGGCGCAGCGTGTCGCGGTAGATGCCGTTCCACTCCGACCACGCCGCCGGGAAGTTGCCCACCTGGTAGGTGCCCGCACCGATGGCCCACGGCTCGGCGATCCAGTCCACGCCGGAGCCGCCGCCCGCCGGGCGCGCGGGCATCTCGGTGGTCAGCCGGTTGAGCGCGGTGTTCGCGTCGGTGCGGCTGTAGCTGAAGCACCCGTGCTGGCACGTGTTGCCCAGCACCGATGCCAGGTCGAACCGGTAGCCGTCCACGCCCAGGGTGTTCTTCCAGTACGCGACCGAGTCGACGATCAGGTTCTGCGCGGCGGGGTTGCGGGTGTTGAAGTTGTGGCCCAGCCCGGTGTTGTCGATCGATCCCTGCATGTCCGAGGTCAGCGAGTAGTACGCCGGGTTGTCCAGCCCTCGCCAGGAGAAGATGTGGTACGTGTTCTTGTCCCCGATCGCGCCGCCCTCGGCGGTGTGGTTGTAGACGACGTCGACCAGCACCTTGATCCCGGCGTCGTGGAACGCCTTCACCATGGCCTTGAACTCCCGCGTCGGCCCGCCGGGGGTCTTGTCGTAGGAGTAGCGCCGGTCGGGGGCGAAGTAGTTCTCCGTCATATAGCCCCAGTAGTTGTCACCGCTGGTGCTGCTCGGGTTGACGTCGTTGTTGTCGTTCTGCGTCTCCTGCAGCGGCAGGAACTCCACCGCCGTGACCCCGAGCGAGGCCAGGTACGCCGCCTTCTGGCCGGCCGCCTTGTAGGTGCCCCGCTCGGCCGCCGCGATGGACGGGTCGGCCTTGGTCAGGCCGCGCAGGTGCACCTCGTACACGATGTCGTCCTTGAAGGCCCGGGTCGGCTTGGTGCCGAAGCTCGTGCCGTCCGCGGCCAGCACGATGCCCTTGGGCGCGATCGTGCCGGTGTCCACGGCCCGCTTGGCCGGGCCGGACGAGTAGTCGCTCGCCACCCCGTCGGGCAGCGCGGTGTCGTGGCTCATCTCCCGGGCGTACGGGTCCAGCAGCAGCTTGTTCGGGTTGAACCGGTTGCCGGCCGAGTCCACGTCGGCGACGAACCCGACGGTCGAGCCCTTCGTCCAGCTCGCGCTGTACGGCCAGTTCGGGCCCCAGGCCCGGTAGCCGTAGTAGACGGTGCCGGTGACCCCGGCCGCCTGCAGCGTCGCCACGCTGACCGTGGTCGCCCAGACGTCCCCGGTGCCCTTGGTGAGCAGGTAGGACGCCTTCTCCTGAGCGCCGGTGGCGGCGGAGTAGACGTAGACCGCGATGCGGGTGGCCCGGGACGAGTACACCCGGAAGTTCACGTTGGAGCCGGAGTAGCGGCCGCCCAGGGTCTGGGTGTCGATCCCGGCCTGGGCGGGCGCGGTGGGGGAGACGAGGGACAACCCGGCTGCCACCAGCGTGGCGGCGAGCACGGACCTCCATAGGCGACGCATGGTCTTCCTTCCCGGAGCGGGGGTGGTGGCCGGGGGAGCGGCGGCTGAAACTTCTTGCAAAGTGTGACTCAGGTTACGTGCAAGTTTCAGGCCCGTAAAGATGCGCCAACTGCCGCCAACACGAGCGGCGGGCCGCCGGGCGAGCAAGGATGGAGAGGTGGACGAAGTCACGTCCGGAGACAACGGAACAGCGGCCGAGGTCGTCATCCCCGTGAACGGAGCCGCACTCTCGGCCCACCTGGCCATACCCCCGCAGGCAGCCGGGCTCGTCGTGTTCGTGCACGGCAGCGGCAGCAGCCGGCACAGCCCTCGCAACCAGTACGTCGCCCGCTTCCTGCGCGACGCGGGCCTCGGCACGCTCCTGTTCGACCTGCTCAACGAGTCAGAGGAGAACGACCGGGGCAACGTGTTCGACATCGGGCTGCTCGCCGGGCGGCTGGGCGAGGTGCTGGCCTGGCTGCGCACCCGGCCCACGGCGCAGGGCCTGCCGGTGGGCCTGTTCGGGGCCAGCACCGGCGCGGCCGCCGCCCTGTGGGCCGCCTCGAACGGCAACGCCGACGTCGCGGCGGTGGTGTCCCGCGGCGGCCGCCCCGACCTGGCCGGCGCTCACCTCGCCGAGGTACGCGCGCCGACCCTGCTCATCGTCGGCGGTCTCGACCACACCGTGCTCGAACTCAACGAACGCGCCGCCGCCCAGCTCACCTGCGAGCACGCCGTCGAGATAGTCCCCGGCGCCACCCACCTGTTCCAGGAACCCGGCACTTTGCAGCAGGCAGCCGTGCTGGCCCGCGACTGGCTGGTGCGCTACGTGCGCTGACGTCTCATACCTTCGTTGAGCGCTGCTCGGGCGTCAGTGGCCGCAGCCCGGCGGCGATGCCGTCGAAATCGTCCTCGTGCAGCACGTCCTCGGGATCGGCGGCCCGAAGTTGCTGGCGCACCGCCCGGTAGAACTCCTGGAGGGCGTCGTTGAGGCGGGCGGCGGGCGGAGTGTCCGGATACTGGTCCGAACGCGGATCGCGGTCGTCCACCCCGAGCATGGCCACCGCGTAGGCGTGGTGCACGACCACCCGCGCCGCGATCTGCACCCGCCGGTTGCCCACCAGCCGCAACTGCTCCATGGCGATGCGCAGCCGCTCCTGCGCGTCGTTGACGCGGTCCCGGCGGGCGTCCTGGTCGGCGCCGGCGGCGTAGCGCTCCGCGTGGTGCCGCAGGCTCCGGGCGGCCTCGGCGAGTTGGGCGCTCTTCTCGAAGAGCACCGCCTCCCAGCGCGCCAGTGTCTCACCGTCCATCTTCCGGCGGTTGACGGCCAGCGAGACGTACGCGGTCAACGACACCGCCAGCACGCCGCCCAGAAAACTGAGCGCGTTCCACACCCACATGAGACCAATGTAGAGCCCGCTGTCGCCGCTCCTGCCGACGGCAGCCTGGCATCACGGACGGAGGCACCTGAAACAGAATGGTCTTGGCGAGATTTCAGCGCTCAACTGTTCCGGAGCTCGTTGTCTTCGATCTGGTGAGGGCCTCCAACGCTTCCTCTCGCACGAGGGGGTCGGTGTCACGAGTGCTCGCCAGCAGCGCCTGCCGACCATTTCGGCTCAGCCGTGGCAGAGCAGCCAACGATCGCGCGGCCATTTGGCGCCGCGCAGGTGACGGATCCGAGGTGAGGATGTGTCGAAGTGTGTGCTCGTTTCCCGGAAGCTTCTGCCAACCGAACATGCTGACGTTGCAGCCGCTGAGAAGTTCGTCGAGCCACCGTTCGTACCAGCTCAGAAAATCCGTGTCCTCCAGCAGGTACGGCCCGTACGCGCCGTCGACGTCGGCGTGAGCCAAGCGGCCCCGCCACCTTCCGGTCACGATCAGAAGAGTTCGCACCGAGCAGCCGTGGTCGACGACTGCCAACGTGCCCTGCCAGCGCTTCTGCCCGGCATCAAGATAGGCGTAGGACCAGTCCGTGATCCGCTCCTGGCCAGGCTCGATGAAGCTCGGGGCGGCCAAGTTTCCGCAAATCTCGTAGCTGGGAATACGTAACCCGTAATCCGGGCCGGCACCCTCAGATCCCAGTTCCAGGAGGAATCGCCGGTAGCCGCCAGGCAGAGTCACACCATGGCCGGCCTCGAACGCGGCGACCGCCGCCTCCGTCATCGGCGCACTGAGGCGGAAGCTGTGTTCCTCAGCGCCGAACACACCGCCCCACCGGTCCGGCGAGGCCTCGACGGTCGCCAGCTTGGCGGCGATCCTGCTCAAGCGCCGCTCAGACGTGCTGTCGCCGACGCGGTTATCAACCATCCACCGATCTGATCAGGAACCTCCGACATCGCGCAGCATTGCATGCGGGGGATCATGGCGGCAGAATCCGCGCGTGACCTACGCCGAGCTGACCGCTGCCGCCTGGATGGACCTCGACGGTGATGCGGCGCACCGCGTCGCGTCGGCGATCGCCGACGCGCACGGCCTGCGTCTGATCGACCTCGGCATGCACGAGTTCGCCGGCCGGGCCCACAGGACCGCGCTGTTCGATCGGGCCGGCCTGGCGTTCGCCCTGGTGCCCGGCGGCCGGGTCACGCTGGGCTACGACGGGGCCGCCTTCACCCCCACCGCCGCCCAGGCTGCCGACTACGCGCTGACCGTCGACGAGTACGGCGCGCCCGACCTCGCGGAGTATCTCGACGGCTACACCTCTCCGGTGCGCACCGTCGATCTGCCCGCGTCGCTGGTCGCAGTCGAGGCGCTCGACGCCTGCCTGATCGACCTCGACCTCGACGATGAGCGGGTGCGTGACCTGGTCGCCTCCTCAGGCGCCCGGCCGGGCGGCGGTATCCGGACCTACACCGCTGGGGGCGGCCTCGAGGTGCGCTTCGACGCGTCCGGTCAGGTGGCCAACGCTCGGCTCGTGCGGAACACGTCGTACGGGGAGGCCGTCGAGGCGGTCGCCGCACTCGGACTGCGGCCGTCTACGCCCGACGAGTGGGAGTACGCCTGCGGCGCGGGGGCGCGGACCTTGTTCCGCTGGGGCGACGACACGCCTGCCGAGAACCCCTACGACCTGCCGAACGGCCCGCACCGGCGGCTGAACCTGTGGGGTCTGGCGATCGGCCAGGACCCCTACCGCCACGAGTGGACCTCGCAGCGGGAGATCCTCTGCGGCGGTGACGGTGGCAGCGCGATTTGCGGCGGCGCGGGCGACTTCTTCAGCTGGACGACGCTCGCCACGGCGTACCGCAACCCCGAGTTCGGCGAGCAGATGAACGCCGACCGTGCCTACGTCGACGAGGTGCTGCTGCGTCCCGTCGTCGATCTCACCTGAGGACGATCAGCCCGGCGTCACCGCACCATCATGTGCTCGCGGACGTGCGGCCGGCCGACGGGCATATAGTGCCGATCATGTGTACGGTCGCCGTCAGTTTCGAGCCGTCGTCCCCGGTGCCGATACTGGTGCTGGCCGTACGGGACGAGCTGCTGATGCGCCCCTGGGAACCGCCGGCCGAGCACTGGCCGCGCCACCCCGGCTTGCTGGGCGGGATCGACCTGGTCGCCGGGGGCACCTGGCTGGCCGTTGATCCGGCCGCCCGCCGGGCCGCGTTCGTGCTCAACGGCCGGGGACGCCTCGCGCCGGAGCACGGCCGCCGCTCCCGGGGCGAGCTGCCACTGCTCGCCGCCGCCGGGCAGCCGATCCCCGCCGACCTGCGCACCTTCGACCCGTTCTACCTGATCACCGCCGATCTCACCGGCGCGGTGATGCTCGGCTGGGACGGCGACACCCGCACCGAGACGGCCCTGCCCGAGGGCTACACGGTGATCGTCAACAGCGGCGACGACCCAGCCGAACCACGCGCCGCACACCTCCTGGCCGCACTGCGCGCCACGCCACGCCCGGACCCCGCCGCCGACTGGGGCACCTGGCCGTCCCTGGCCGCAGGTGAGGGCATCGACCGCACCGACCCGCGCGCCCTGATCCTGCGCCACACCTTCGGCGACGACCTGCGCTACGGCTCCAGCTCGGTCACCCTGCTCGCCCTCGGCCCGGACCTGCTCCGCTACGACTTCGCACCCGTCCCGGACGCCCCCGGCCCAGCGCCCCTCACCCGCATCGCCTAGCCACCCACCACCCTTGATCGCGACGATCTTGCGTGAACTGTGGGGTTGAAACGCCCGTAACAGGCAAATCGGCAACAGTTCACGCAAGATCGTCGCGATCTTCGGCGACGCGCGGCGGTTACCAGTCGCGGGCTCCGGTCAGGGCTTCGCGGTCCTTGCCTCGGCGGGCGCACAGGGCCGGCACGTCGACGCCGGTGTGGGTCAGCACGTTCTCGATGTACTCGATCAGTTGCTCGCGCTCGCCGGTCTCGATGGCGCCGTGTTCTTCGTCGGCGTCGTTGAGGGCGAGCACGACCCGCTCCGCTGCGGCGAACAGGTCGTCGTCGGACGGGTCGCGCAGGGCGGCGACCTCGGCCTCGTACGCGGCGAGCGCGGCGTCTATCGCTTCGATGAACTCCAGCGGCCAGAGGCGCTCGGCGTAGGCGTCGTCGGGGGACAACGCGCCCGCGGCGAGTGCCTCCCGCTCCCGCAGGACCTTGTGCCGCCACCTGGCGGTCGGACGTTCGATCATGGCCGGGAGTGTAGCGGCGGCGGGCGACACCGGGAACATGTGCAACCCAGGGGTTGCGCCTCGAACCATGATGTGCAACTCTGGAGTTGCACGACAACCGACGGCGTTGAAGGAGCCTGTTTCATGAGCGAGGACCGGATCGAGCGCGAGACCCTGATCGAGGCGTCCCTGGAGCGGGTCTGGACGCTGGTCGCCCAGCCCGGGTTCTGGGTGGCCGACAAGGCGAGCCTGCCCGGCACCGTGGCCGTGGCGGGGGAGTCGATGGTCGCGAAGAACCCGCACCACGGCGACTTCCCGGTCCGCGTGGAGAAGGTCGATCCGCCGCACTACCTCGCGTACCGCTGGGCCAGTGCCTTCCCGGGCGAGGAGCTGCGCGACGACAACAGCACCCTGGTCGAGTTCACGCTGATCGCGGAGGGCGCGAAGAAGACCCGCCTGCGTGTGGTGGAGAGCGGCTTCGCGGCGCTGGCCGCGCCCGAGGAGCAGCGCAGTGGTGCGCACCGGGACAACTCGGGCGGCTGGCCGCTGGAGCTGGAGGCGCTCAAGGCACGGGCGGAAGAATCCTCCGTGTGACAGACCAGCACCACGGCGACGTCTCGCCGGTCGACGCCGTACTGGCGGCCCTCGCCGACCCGACCCGGCGGCAGCTGCTCGACCTGCTCGCCGTGCTGGGCGAGCCGACCGCGACGACGCTCGCCGAGCACCTTCCCATCTCGCGGCAGGCCATCGTCAAGCACCTCGCCGTGCTGGACACGGCCGGCCTGGTCACCGGTCGCCGGGCCGGGCGCGAGGTGCGGTACGCGGTGCGTCCGGCGGCGCTGACCGCGACGGCCCGGTGGATGGCGGCGCTCGCCTCCGACTGGGACCGCCGCCTGGCGACCATCAAACGCCTCGCCGAAGCGGCGGAGCACGAAGCGACCGCAGGGGAGGCGGGCGCGCCCGCGGCGGCCACCACCGCTCGCACCACTGACGACAGAAGAGGTGAGCAATGATGATCGACCACAGGACAGGCACCAGGCAGGAGTGGCTCGCGGCCCGGCTGGAGCTGCTGACGGCGGAGAAGGAGCTGACCCGGCGCAGCGACGAGGTGGCGCGGCAGCGCCAGGACCTGCCGTGGGTACGCGTGGACAAGGAGTACCGCTTCGCGACCGACGACGGCGACGCCTCGCTGGCCGACCTGTTCGCGGGGCGCTCGCAGCTGCTCGTGTACCACTTCATGTTCGGCCCCGACTACCAGGCGGGCTGCCCGTCCTGCTCGGCGATCGCGGACGGCTTCGACGGTTCGGTGGTGCACCTGGCCAACCACGACGTGACCCTGTGCGCCGTGTCGCAGGCCCCGCTGGCGAAACTCCAGGACTACAAGAAGCGCATGGGGTGGAGCTTCCCGTGGGCGTCGTCCAACGGGGGCGACTTCAACCACGACTACCACGTCACGCACACCGAGCAGGAATGGCGGACGGGCACGGTCGACTACAACTTCCGCGCGATGGAGGTGACCCCGATCGGCGCGACCGACCTGCACCCGATGATGACGCAGATCTCGGCGTCGGTCGGCGTGGACTGGCCGACCTACCGGCAGCAGGGTCCGGGCATGAGCGCGTTCGTGCTGGACGACGGCGTCGTCTACCACACGTACTCGACCTACGAGCGCGGCGTGGACGCGCTGTGGGGCATGTACCAGTGGCTCGACCGCGCCCCGCTCGGCCGCAACGAGCAGGGTTTCTGGTGGCGGCGGCACGACGAGTACGACAAGAACTGACCTGAGACGCAACGGGGGGACGCGGTCGTGCCGGGTGCTCGTCACCGGCACGACCGCGTCGTGTGCCTACGAACCTTGGAGGACGCCCAGGCAGGACCACTGGGCAGCGACCGGCTGGTAGCCCAGGCGGGCGTTGACGGCGAGCATCGGCGCGTTCGACTCGTCGTTGGAGGTGTACGCGACCGTCACGCCACCGGCGGCGGCCCGCTGCAGCGCCACGGTCTTGGCCAGCCGGGCCAGGCCGCGGCCGCGGTGCTCGGGCAGCGTCGCGGTCATGTCCGACCACATCCGTTCCCCGTCGCGCTTGACCAGCGTGAACGCCACGATGTCGGCGCCGTCGACGGCCGCGACGCTGGCGTCCTTGTCCAGGCCGAGGTTGTTCCACACCTCGTAGCACCAGTCGTCGAACGAGATCGCGTCCGAGGGGATGTCGCCGGGCTCGTCGGAGCTGGCCGCGACGTATGCGGTGTAGAGCTCCCGCTCGTCCAGCTCGGACAGCGGGACCACGGTGACGCCGCCCGGCGGGGCGGGCGGGGGCGGTGCGAGCCGGGTCTCCAGCATCGAGTAGCGCAGGTCGCGGCTCGGGGTGAACCCGCGGCCGCGCGCGAAGTCCAGCGAGTCCGCCTGCGCCCAGGTGCGCACCCGCTGCACGCCGAGCGCGGACAGGTGCCGGGCGGCGGTGTCGAACAGGAGCGTGCCCGCGCCGCGGCGGCGGTGGTCGGGGTGCACGTGCAGCAGCGAGATCTCGCCGAAGCCGGTCTCGGACGAGCTGACGTTCCGGAACGCCGAGGCCCAGCCCACGATCCGGCCGCCGTCCTCGACCACGAACGCGGTCCAGTCGCCGGCCGGCGGTTCGGCGATCATCTGCCGCGTGGAGACGACCCCGCGCACCAGGTACGGGTACACGATCGCGCGTAAGGCGACCACGGCCGGGGCGTCGTCGGGCAGGGCGGCACGGATTCTCATCCCGCCATCCTGACCCCGCCCACCATGATCCACAAATGCATTACGGGTCGGCGGGACGGGAAACGAGCGGTTAGCCTGCGGCGGTGCCGCTGACGTTCCCCTCGCACGCCGCGCTGCCCCTGCCGCTGAAACTGTGGCGTCCCCGCTGGTTCGACGGCGTCGCGCTGACCGTCGGCGCGGCCTCACCCGACCTCGCGTACGCCCTCGACGGGTCGGGCCTGCCGGTCTTCCCGCTGTCGCACCAGTGGCCGGGCCTGTTCCTGTTCTGCCTGCCCGTGACGCTGGCCGGGGCGTTGCTGGTGCGTCGGGCCGCGCCGGTGGTCGCCGCGCACCTGCCCTCTCGGCCCGCCGTGCTGGCGCTGCGCGACTACGGCGTGCTCGGCGCGACCCGGCCCGCGCTCGCGGTCAGCGCGGTGTCGGCGCTGCTCGCCGCAGCGAGCCACCTGCTCTGGGACCGCGTCACCGAACCCGCGCCGGTACTCGACCTGGCCTCCACCGCAGGCGGCGCGATCGCGGCACTGGCACTGGCCGTGCACGTCGGCCGCCGTCGGCTGCTGCGTGCCTGGCACGGCGCACCACCGGCCCGGCCGGTGCGGCCCGCCCTGTTCTGGACCGTAGCGGCCATGGTCACCGCCGCCGCGGCGGCGCTGTCGTCCCAGCTGCCCGGGGCGTTCCTGCTGCACACCACGGGCGCACGCCTGCTGCTCGGACTCGCGCTCGGGCTCGCGGCGGCGGCCGCGGCGACCAAGCTCAGGCCACGCGCAGCCGCTCCCCGTCGATGACGACGACGTCGCCGCGGTGCAGCTGGCGGCCGCGGCGCACCTCCACCTCGCCGTTCACGGTCACCTCACCGGCGGCGATGCGCAGCTTCGCCTCGCCACCGGTGTCGATCACGGAGGCGAGCTTCAGGAACTGGCCCAGGCGGATCATGTCATCACGGATCGGTACGTCGGTCACGATGCCATCTTCTCCCAGCGCCGTTCCGTCGATGTCCGCCGGCCGTCAGATCGAGGTGAGAAACGTGCGCAGGGCCCGGTGGTACGGCACGATCGAGGTCAGGTCGGCGTACTCCTCGGGGCCGTGCAGGCCCGCGCCGCCGATGCCGAAGATCACCGCGTCGACGCCGCGCTGGGAGTAGAAGCGCCCGTCGGCGGCCCCGTGCTTGCGCAGGAACCCCGCCGGGTAGCCCTGGGCCCGCGCCGCCTGCTGCAGGGCGCGCACCTCGGGTGAGTCCCGGTCGGCGTGGTGCGGGGCGTCGGCGTGCTCGACCGCCACCGTGACACCGGGCCCGCAGATCTCGCCCAGGTGCGCGGCGATCTGCTCGGCGGTGCGTCCGTCGAAGCCGGGCTCGCCGGGCGGGAACCGGATGTCCAGCCAGGCCTCGGCCATCGCCGGAACCTGGTTGAACGCGGTGTTGGGGGTGTCCAGGCGGGCCAGGTTCACCGTCGTGGCCCACGCCTCCGCGGTCGGCAGCGGGTAGGCCGCGTGCAGCGCCGCGATCGCGCCCGTCAGCCGCAGCAGCGCGTTGTCGCCCTGCCACGGGTACGCGCTGTGCGCCGCGCGTCCCGTCGCGGTCAGCCGCGCCTGCAGAATGCCCTTCGAATCGGTGACGATCTCCAGGCCGCTGAACTCGCCGATGACCACGAACTGCCCGGCGACTCCCTGTTCCAACTGGTGCAGGGTGCCGTTGCGCCCGCCGATCTCCTCGTCGGTGACCAGCTGCAGCGCCAGCGGGTACGGCAGTGTCGGCGCGAGTTCGGCGAACACCTGCGCCATCACCAGCGCCGAGATCTTCATGTCCTGCGCGCCGCGGGCGTACAGGCGCTCGCCGTCGCGGCGCGGCGTGAACTGGTCCGGCGTGGCGGGCACCACGTCCAGGTGCCCGTTGAGGATCACCCGGAACTCCGGCCGGCCCGCGCCGGTGTCGTGGTAGAGCAGCGCGCTCGGCTTGCCCGCGGACTCGAACCGCTCCACCGCGAACCCCGGCCCGACCGTGTCGAGGACCAGGTCCAGCGCGCGATGCAGCTGGTCGGGGCGGTCGGCGGTCGACGGCACGGCGAGCAGCGCCTCGGCGGTTCGCAGAAAGGCTTCCAGCTCCACCCCGTCATCCTGCCGTACGACACCGCAGGAGGGCGACCTTGTCGTACCGCGCGGTTAGCATCGGCGCTGATGGACGCACTTGCTCTGGCCTCGTGGCGGATGCACAACCTCGGCCTGCACGCCCCCGTCGACGCCGCGCCCGGGGACGTGGTCGGCAGGCTCGGCGCGGTGCAGTCGCAGGACTACGGCCCGGCGACCTGGTCGCTCGGCGAGCGCATCACGGCCGCGCGCGAAGACCGCGTGCACCATGACTTCGCCGACGGCGCGCTGCTGCGTACCCACGTGCTGCGGCCGACCTGGCACTTCGTCACCCGGGAGGACATCGGCTGGGTGCTGGCGCTGACCGGCCCCCGGGTGCACCAGCTCAACGCGTACTACTACCGGCAGCTCGGCCTCGACGAGCAGCTTCGGGCCCGCTGCGACGCGCTGCTGGTCGAGGCGCTGACCGGCGCGCAGCTGACCCGCAAGGAGCTGACCGCGCTGGTCCAGGCGGCGGGCATCGGCACCGAGGGCTTCCGGATGGCGTACATCCTGATGAACGCCGAACTCAACGGCCTGATCTGCAGCGGCGCGATGAAGGGCAAGCAGCACACGTACGCGCTGCTGGCCGAGCGGGCGCCGCAGGCCCGGGTGCTCGACCCGGACGCCGCGCTGGCGGAGCTGACCCTGCGTTACTTCAGCAGCCACGGCCCGGCCACCGTGAAGGACTTCCGCTGGTGGTCCAGCCTCACCCAGGCCGAGATCCGCCGCGGCCTGGACATGGTCCGCGACCAGGTGCGCAGCGTGGAGGTCGACGGGCTGACTTACTGGTACGCGGGGGAGCCCGTGCTGCCGGTCCCCGCGGACGGACCCGTGGCGCACCTGCTCCAGGCCTACGACGAGTACATCGTCGGCTACACCGAGAGCAAGCACCTGCTCAACCTCGCCGGCGTGGGCGGCGGGCAGCGCTGGGACCGTCCCGTCTACAACGGCGTGCTGATCGTCGACAGCCAGGTCGCGGGGCACTGGAAACGCACCGTCGGCCGGACCGGGGTCGCGATCGAGACGCTGGTCTACGCCCCGCTCGACCCTGACCGGGCCGCGGCGGTGCAGGCCGCCGCCGACCACCACGGCCGATTCCTCGGCCTGCCCGCGACGGTCACCGCGACGGTCCTCTGACCGGCCGCCCGTCCCACTACCTGCCGAGCACCCACAGGCCGAGCACCTTCGCGCCGGCCCGCTTCGCCAGCCACTGCGCCCTCCCGTCCGCGCGGGTGTGGATCCACACGGTGTGGTCGCCCGAGTAACGCTCTTCGAACGGCTCGGCGCTGTTCACCGTGATCTCGACGCCGGCGTATTTCACGCACAGGTCCAGGTCGAGCTCGTCCACCTCCGGCCATGCGACGTCCCAGTAGACGGAGCCCACATCGGAGCCGACCGCGGCCAGGAACCGCTCCTCGACGGCGCCGGGCACCGCCCTCACGACGAACAGGTCGATCCGCACGCCGTCGAGGTGGCGCAGGGGCTCGGCCGCCCGCACATCCAGCCGGTGGATCCACAGCGTGTCGCGTCCCCGGGAGAGCTGCCGCTCCGGGTCGGGGAGCAGGGCCCCGAGGGCGGCGATCATCTCGGCCGACCGCGACACCGGGGTCCGCGCCGACAGGCCGGCTTCGGTCAGCGACATGTAGCGGTGCAGCGCGGGGCCCGTGGTCGTCGCCCACACCTCCACCTCGTCGACCTGCTCCGCCAGCCGCAGCAGCCGCTGTGCGAGGGCGTACGCCTCGGCGAGGTCGGGGGTGCGCAGCACGGGGTACATGTACGAGTTGCCCATGGCGGGGCAGTCTGGCAGCCCCGCGCCGCCCCCGCGACCGGGTTATCCGCGTACCGCCCCGGAGTTCTTGTCGGCCATCAGCCCGGACGTGTCGACGGCCTCGAAGTCGGAGCCCTGCAGGTTCTTGAGCGCGCGCAGCGCGTCGTTGGACCAGCGGTCGTCCGGCGCGCCGGACAGGTACCAGGGCGAGCCGTTGTCGGCGACGATCACGCCGTACTTCTTCATCGCCTCGGCGATGATCCGGGCCTGCTTGGGCATCTTCGAGGTGTCGACGTTCGCCTTCAGGCGCAGCCGCAGGCCCATCGGCGGCAGGTTGGCGTCCGACGAACTGGACGCGGCGTGCCGGGCGGGCCAGACGTAGCTGTTGCGGGAGCGGGGCACGGTGATGCGCAGCGCGTGCGTGATGCGTCCGGCGGCGACCTCCTCGTAGCGGACCAGCCCGGCGAAGATGGACAGTCCCGCGGCGTCGGCCGAGGTCCAGCCCGCCGGGCGCAGCTTGTTGGAGCGCAGGTCGTAGATCGCGCCGGAGCCGGCCCGCCAGCCCGCGCCGGCCGGGTACGCCGCGTACAGCTCATACACCTTGCAGGCCGCGGCGTCGTACAGGATGACGTGCCGGTCGCCGTCGCTGCCGCGCCC
This sequence comes from Catellatospora sp. NPDC049111, assembly GCF_040648615.1. Lineage (NCBI taxonomy): Bacteria > Bacillati > Actinomycetota > Actinomycetes > Micromonosporales > Micromonosporaceae > Catellatospora > Catellatospora sp. NPDC049111. The sequence continues at coordinate 53,952 of NZ_JBEZEB010000054.1, forward strand.
ACCCTCGACCTTCGCGTCGGCCGGGATGGGGTAGGGGCCCTTGTCGCTCTCGCCCGCGTACTCGAAGCTGACCTTGACGGTCTTCTGGCCGGGCTTGACCGCCGTCACGGGGATGCCGATCGGTGCGCCCTCCCACAGGCCCGAGCCGAAGTCGGGGTGCATGTGCGCGCCCGCGCCGATGCTGTTCACCAGCGCGCCCGAGGAGCGGTGCACGGGCAGCTTCGACACGTCGGCGCGCCACACGCTGCTCGCGGGGAAGATCCCGCACGGCCCGGCGGTGGGGGAGGCCGACACCGCCGCGCTGGGGCTCACGGTCGCGGAGGCCGAGGGCGCCGCCGTGCCGGAGGGCAGCACGAAGGCCGGATCGGACGGTCCGGCCGCGCCCGGGGCGGTGCTGCCGCAGGCGGCGAGTCCGAGCACGGCGGCCAGGGCGGTCAGGCGCAGCGGCACGGCTGCCAGAGATCGGGAGAGCACCCGCAGAATCTAGTGCCACCGCGCGGTACGGGCACAGCCCACCGCCCTGTTGCAGGGATTATGGCCGGTAGGTGAGGTTTGTCCGCGTAACCTCGGTACATGCTCAAAGCCGCACGCGCGCTGTCGTGGTGGGCGCTGATCCCGCCGATATGCGTGATCGTGCTCGTGGCGGCCTGGGGGCACAAGGTCGGCGGTGTGGGCCTGGTGGTCGTCGGGATCGCGCTGGTCGCCGCCGTCGTGGTTGCCGTGCACCACGCCGAGGTCGTCGCGCACCACGTCGGCGAGCCGTTCGGCACGCTCATCCTCGCCGTCGCGGTCACCGCCATCGAGGTCGGCCTGATCATCATGCTGATGACGTCGGCCCCGCCCGGACCGTCCACGCTGGCCAGAGACACCGTCTTCGCCGCCTTCATGATCGTGTGCAACGGCGTGGTCGGACTGTGCCTGCTGGTCGGCGGGCTGCGCCACCGCGAGGTCGAGTTCCACGTCGAAGGCGTCACCGCCACGCTGGCCACGCTCAGCACCGTCGCCGCACTGGCCCTCGTGCTGCCGTCGTTCACCACCAGCAGTCCCGGGCCGACCTACTCCGGGCCGCAGCTCGCCTTCGCCGGCATCGCCTCCCTGGTGCTGTACGCGGCGTTCGTCTTCGTGCAGACGATCCGGCACCGCCACTACTTCCTGCCGCTGGAGACCGACGGCGACGACCACGGCGTCCCGCCCGGCCGCAAAGCCGCCGCGGTCAGCCTGCTCATGCTGCTGCTGTGCCTGGTCGCCGTGGTCGGCCTGGCCAAGGTCGAGTCACCGGCGATCGAGCACGTGGTGGCCGTGGCGGGCGCGCCGCGGGCCGTGGTGGGCGTCGTGATCGCCCTGCTGGTGCTGCTCCCCGAGACCGCCGCCGCTGTCCGGGCCGCCGCCCGTAACAAGATCCAGACGAGCTTCAACCTGGCCCTCGGGTCGGCCGTGGCCAGCATCGGCCTGACCATCCCCGCGATCGCGGTGGCCTCCATCTGGCTGAAGGACACCCTGGTCCTCGGCCTCACCCCCAAGGACATGGTGCTGCTGGTCATCACCGTCGTCGTCACCACCCTGACCGTCGCCCCCGGCCGCGCCACGCTGATGCAGGGCATGGTCCACATGACCCTCTTCGGCGTCTTCCTGTTCCTCTCCTTCGTCCCCTGACCGGGCGCGCGTCGGCCGCCCCGTATTGCATCGACGATGGCCTATTACATCGACTCCGAAGCGCGAAAAGTCAACGTAATAGGCCAGCGTCGATCAAAAGTGCCGGTCGCGGTCGGAAGGCGCGGCCCGGTTCACGGTGAGCCGGGTTCAGGACTTGAGGCGGGTCACGGCGTCGGCGATGACCTCGGGGCGTTTGCAGAAGGCGAACCGGATCAGGTGGCGGCCGGCGTCCTTGTCGTCGTAGAAGGCCTGCGACGGGATCGCGACGACGCCGCTGCGCTCGGGCAGCCCGAGGCAGAACTCGACGCCGTCGGTGCCGCCGAGCGGGCGGATGTCGGTGGTGATGAAGTAGGTGCCCTCGGCCTGGAGCACGCCGAACCCGGCGTCGGCGAGCCCGGCGCGCAGCTGGTCACGCTGAGACTGCAGACCGGTCGTGAAACCGGCGAAGTACGCATCGGGCAGGTTCAGGGCCACGGCGACCGCGGGTTGCAGTGGGCCGGCGTTGACGAAGGTGAGGAACTGCTTGACCCGCAGCACCGCCGAGACCAGCGACGCCGGGCCGCTGGCCCAGCCGACCTTCCAGCCGGTGCAGGAGAACGTCTTGCCGGCCGACGAGATGCGCAGGGTGCGCTCGCGCATGCCGGGCAGCGACGCCAGCGGGACGTGCGGCGAACCGGCGTCGTCGAAGACGAGGTGCTCGTAGACCTCGTCGGTGACGGCGTACGCGCCGAACTCCTGGCACAGGTCGGCGACCAGCTGCAATTCGTCGCGGGTGAACACCTTGCCGGTCGGGTTGTGCGGCGAGTTGAGCAGCACGAGCCTGGTGCGCGGCCCGAACGCCGCGCGCAGCTGGTCGGGGTCGAGCGCGTAGCGCCCGTCGGGGCCGGGACGCAGTGTCACCGGGCGTCGGGTCGCCCGCGCCAGCGCGATGCTCGCGGCGTACGAGTCGTAGTAGGGCTCGAAGCAGACGACCTCGTCGCCCGGCTCGCACAGGGCGAGGATCGCCGCCGCGATCGCCTCGGTGGCACCGGCGGTGACGACGACCTCGCCGTCCGGGTCGTACTCCAGCCCCCAGAAGCGGCGCTGGTGCGCGGCGACGGCCTCGCGCAGCACCGGTAGACCCGGCCCCGGCGGGTACTGGTTGAACCCGCCGCGCAGCGCCGCGGCGGCCGCGTCCAGCATCTCCGCGGGCCCGTCCGTGTCCGGGAAGCCCTGCCCGAGGTTGACCGCCCCGGTCTTCACCGCGAGCGCCGACATCGTCGCGAAGATCGTCGTACCGAACGGGCGCATCCGCTCCACAAGCGGATCACCACCCGAGAACCCAGCCGTCATGCCCCCATCCTCACCCACCCCCGCCGACGGCCGCCGATCGGCGTGGCGTTTGGGGGGAACATCCGCCCACGCGGCGCCCCAGCGGGGGGGTTTCCCCCAACAGAAAGCCCCCCCCGGGGGGGCGGCCCCCACCGCAGAA